>JAFIEM010000046.1 GCA_020832555.1 Natronohydrobacter sp.
CGATCCTCGACTATATCTTCCGCGAACTGGCGGTCAGCTATCTGGACCGCACGGATCTGGCGCATGTCAAACCCTCTGGCACGGCCTTCGACGATCTGGGCGCGGGCGAATCGGAAGGCGTGCGCAATGTCGCGGAAGTGTCCGACGACGCAGCATCCCGCTCGCTGGAAGTGCTGCGCCAGATCAGCTCAACCGGCTATCTGCGCAAGCGTCTGCCGCAGGAGTTGACAGTGTTGCAGGGCGGGCAATCCGTGACATCCTTCGCCACGGATGGGGTATCGGCCATTGCCATGCAGGCGGTCGAAGCTGAAACCCTGACCGTCGCCCCGCTTGACGCGCGCGCACGGGCTAAGATGCAGGGCTATGAGGGCGACCCTTGCGGCGAATGCGGCAACTACACGCTGGTGCGCAACGGGACTTGCATGAAGTGCAACACCTGCGGCGGCACGAGCGGGTGTAGCTGATCGCAGAAACTACCGAAAAAAGCCCCCTGCCACACGCAGGGGGCTTTTTTCATTCAATGAAATCCGATTTCACCTGACGCGAAAATCCGCGCGGTCGCCCTGTCCCTGATCCGAGATGAAGCGCAGCGTGTCTCCGTTGCGCAGAACCAGTTGGCAGTTATAGGGATCGCCCCCCGAGCCCCATTCCAGCGTGCGGCAGAAATACCCGTCGCGCCATTCCCACATGCCGCCCACATTCTGCCCGAAGCCGCGCCCGGCAATCTGCCCCTGTGGCAGAACCTGCAAGCGCACGGCAAAGCGGGTGAGTTCTGCCCCTTCCACAAGGGCGCGGAAATTGGCTTCTTCGCGAACAGGTTGAAAATCCGCCAAAGCCGGGCTGGCAACTGTCATCGCGGCGACGAGTGTTGTGGCAAGACGTATCATGGACCCCTCCAATTCTCGGTTGTCGTCTGTATTACGCCTGCGCGGCGTGATCAGATTACTCCCGAAACCAGCAAAAGGTTTCACATCGGCAGAGTCTCGCGCATTCAGCTGTCAGACAGGCCCAGCACATCCAGCATGGAATATTCCCCCGGCCCCTGCCCTTGCAGCCAGAGCGCGGCTTTCAGCGCCCCGCGCGCAAACAGCGCCCGATCCGAGGCCACATGCCGCAGCGTGATCCGCTCGCCCTCGCCCGCGAAGATCACATCATGCTCGCCGATGAAATCCCCGCCCCGGATCGCGTGAAAACCTATGGCCCCCGCTGCGCGCGCCCCGGTGATCCCGTCACGCCCACGATCCGCCACATCCGCAAGCGCCACCCCGCGCCCTTCGGCGGCGGCCTCGCCCAGCATCAGCGCGGTGCCGGAAGGGGCATCGACCTTGTGGCGGTGATGCGCCTCGACAATCTCGATGTCATAATCCGCGCCCAGGGCGGCGGCGACCTGCTGCGTCAGCGTGACCAGCAGATTGACGCCCAGACTCATATTCCCCGCCCGTACGATCCGGCCAGTCTGCCCGGCTTTGGCAATCGCCGCCAGTTCGCTGTCGGAAAACCCGGTCGTGCCGATCACATGCGCAACGCCCGCCGAAGCCGCGGCCTTTGCCAGCGCCACAGTCACGGCAGGCGAGGTGAAATCTATGATCACATCACTCGCTGCCAGCGCCACCGCAACATCATCGGTCACGACAATCCCGCGCGGCCCGGCCCCCATCGCTTGCCCCAGATCGCGCCCGATCCAGTCATGACCCGCACGCTCGACCACCGCCGAAAGCGTGGCCTGATCACTCTCGTCGATCAACCGCACCAGCATCTGCCCCATGCGCCCAGAGGCGCCCATTACTGCCATCCGCATGTTCTGCTCCCTCGCGCACGGTCACTTTCGCGCGTCTGTCCTATCGGGGCGGCGGGAAAATGGCAAAGCCTCGTTGCGCGCGGGCACGGATTCACCTACATCAGTCTCATGGGAAACCGCAGATTTGACAACACTCAGGGGCCGTCTCAGCGCCAGTTGCGCGTGGGCGAGTTGATCCGCCGCGAACTGGCCGATGTGCTGTCGCGCGGCGATGTGCATGACGCGGACCTCTCGCGCGTGCCGATCACGGTCAGCGAAGTGCGCACATCGCCCGATCTGAAGATCGCCACCGCCTATGTCATGCCGCTGGGCGGTCAGGGCCAGAAAGAAGCGCTTGCCGCCCTGCGCCGCAACAAGGCCGAATTGCGCCATTTGATTTCGCGCGGGCTGACGCTGAAATATGCCCCTGATCTGCGCTTCCAGCTTGATGAGACCTTCGACCGGATGGATGAGACCCGTCGGCTGTTTCAGGACGAACGCGTGCAGCGCGATATTGCGTCAGGGCAGACAGGCGATGCGGCTGAAAGCTAGGTTCGCGGCGCTGCTGGTGCTGATGTTCGGGACGGGTGCCGCACAGGCCGATTGCACCCGCACTGACTATCGCGACCAGAGCTTCACCTATTGCGAAGCCCATGCCACGGATGACATCCGGCTGTTTCTCTATGCCAGCGAAACGCAGGTTTTTGGCAATTTCCGCAATATCGACGAAGCCCTTGCCCGCGACGGCAAGAAACTCGCTTTCGCCATGAATGGCAGCATGTATCACCCCAATCGCAGCCCGGTGGGCTTGTATATCGAAGAGGGTGAGGAAGTATCGCGCATCGTGACCTCCGAAGGGCCGGGTAATTTCGGCCTGTTGCCCAATGGCGTGTTCTGCATCGAGGACGCGCGTTTCACCTTGATCGAGAGCCGCCGTTTCGATGCCGACCGGCCGGATTGCCGCTTTGCGGCGCAATCCGGGCCGATGCTGGTGATTGATGGTGAGTATCATCCGCGTTTCATCCGCGAGTCCGACTCGCGGCTGATCCGCAATGGTGTGGGCGTCTCCGCCGATGGCAAACGCGCGCTCTTCGTGATCTCCAACACCCCTGTCAATTTCTACGAATTCGCCCGCTTCTTCCGCGAATACCTCGCCCTGCCACAAGCGCTTTACATTGATGGTAATGTCTCGCGGCTCCATGCGCCCGCGCTCAGGCGGTCGGATTGGGGCACGCTTCTGGGGCCGATCGTGGGCAAGGTGGTTGACGCCCGCCCGCCCTCGAATTAGCACGCGCCATCACATTCAAGGGGTATGACATGGGACGCAAGCGCAAGGGCCGCGCGATTTCGGGCTGGCTGGTGGTGGACAAGCCTGCGGGCGTGACCTCGACCGCTGTGGTGAACAAGGTGCGTTGGGCGCTACAGGCGCAAAAGGCAGGTCACGCGGGCACGCTCGACCCTGCCGCTACAGGCGTTCTGGCCGTGGCTTTGGGCGAGGCGACAAAAACCGTGCCCTACATCACCGACGCGCTGAAATGCTACCGCTTCATGGTGCGACTGGGTCAGGCCACGACCACGGATGACGCCGAGGGGACTGTGATCGCTGCAAGTGATGCGCGGCCCACGGATGCCGAAATTGCGACCGCCCTCGTCCCGTTCCGGGGCGAGATCATGCAGGTGCCGCCCCAGTTTTCCGCCGTCAAGGTCGATGGCGAGCGCGCCTATGACATCGCCCGCGCGGGCGAGGAGATGGAGCTTGCCGCCCGCCCGCTCTGGGTCGAGAGACTGGAGATCATCACCCGCCCCGACCCCGATCATGTCGAATTGGAAATGGTCTGCGGCAAGGGCGGTTATGTCCGTTCCATCGCGCGCGATCTGGGCGCGGCGCTTGGCTGTCACGGCCATGTCGCATGGCTGCGCCGCACATGGTCCGGCCCGTTTGACGCAAGCGACGGGCTGAGCATGGAGCAGATCGAGGCGCTGGCACAAAGCCCGGAGCTTGATACGCATATCCGCCCGCTGGAACAGGGCCTTGCCGATCTGCCCGAACTGCCAGCGACACCCGAAGGGGCCGCAAAGATGCGCAATGGCAATCCCGGCATGGTTCTGGCCGCGAATGTCGATTACGGCGACGAGGCCTGGGCCAGCTATCAGGGCCGCGCCGTCGCAGTCGGCATCTACAAGGCGGGCGAGTTGCACCCCAGCCGCGTGTTCAACCTCGACTGATGGAGGGCGCGCAGGTCATCACCCGGACCCATGTGAAGGGCGATGCGCCCTCGGTCGCGGTCTATTCGCCCTGCGAGAGCTACCGCTACCTGCTGACCCGCGAATGGGCCCCCGATCAGAGCCGCGCGCTTTTTGTCATGCTCAACCCCTCGACCGCGACTGAGGTGCAGAATGACCCCACGGTGGAACGCTGCGAACGCCGTGCGCGGGCCTTGGGCTTTGGCGCGTTCCGGGTGTGCAACATCTTCGCCTATCGCGCGACCGATCCGCGTGTGATGCGGGCGGCCAGCGATCCTGTCGGGCCGCTGAATGACCGCGCGATCCGCGAGAGCGCCCCTTGGGCTGATCAGATCATCTGCGCCTGGGGCACGCATGGCGCGCATCTTGCGCGCGGGCCGGAAGTGGAAGCGCTGTTGCGCGCAACCGGCCTGCCGCTCTGGCATCTGGGTCTCAGTCAGGCGGGCCACCCCAAGCACCCGCTCTATATCGGCTATGCCGTGCAGCCGATCCGCTGGGATTAACGCAGAAACGCGTCGCTGAACCCCATCCGCCGGACCGAGGACAGCGCGGCATAAGCTCCATCAGCGGAAGCAAATGGCCCAACCGTCACCACACTCAGCCCACGCGCGTGATGGATGCGCGCAGGCATCCCGGCATTTTGCAACCTTGCGCGCAACCGTGTGGCGTTCGAGGCGACAGCGAAGCTGCCGACCTGCACCGCGCGGCCGCTTCGCGCGGCAGGGCTGCTTGCGACCTGCCTGCGTGATGTCGCGCGCGGGGCAACCGTCGCCGGGGCAGAGCTGTCAAAATATTCATCCAGAAACAGCGACGGGCTGGTGACACAGCGCACCAGGGGACGCCCCAGCGCTGTATCCACCAACTGCCCATAGGGCGCGCTGGCCGGGCAGGACGGGTGCCGTCCCGACGCATCTGCACGCGGCAGGCGCGGCGCAGTGCGCGGCGCGCTCGCCCGCGCAGGGGCGGCGGCACGACGCGGTGCCGGGGCAGCGGCGGGGCGTGTTGTGGTGGCGACAGGCGCAGACGCCACCGGGGCGGCAGCCACCGGCGCAGGGGCGGCTTCTGCCACAGGTTCAGGCGCAGTTTCGGGTTCGCTTGCGGGGGCTGCGATCTGGGTCGGGGTTGCGCCACAAACGGGCATCCGGTCCGGGCCATAGCGCGGGATCCATGTCACCTGCCCGCCAAAGGTCGACCGCAGGAAAACACAGCCGCGACTGTCAGTATATTCGCGCCCTTCAAAACTTGCGGGCGGCACTTCCGCCGGGCCACCATTGGTCTGGGCATGGCCCACCGCCAAACCGGACAGGACAAATCCAAGCGCCAGCGCCAAATGCTTCATAACAACCCCCTGAAAACAGCCCTGTCAGAATGGCCCTGAGGTGGAGACTTGTAAAGCTGATTCGGCGCGCGCCCCTACCCTATTGTGTGCCGAAGATGCGATCACCCGCATCCCCTAGTCCCGGCACGATATAGCCCTTCTCGTTCAGATGACTATCGAGCGAGGCGGTCACGATCCGCACATCGGGATGTTCACGCGCCATGCAGGCGACCCCTTCGGGGGCGGCAAGCAAACAGATAAGCGTAATATCCGTGGCCCCTGCCTCTTTCAGCAACGTCACGGCGGCGGCAGAGGAATTACCCGTGGCCAGCATCGGATCGACCGCAATCACCAGCCGCCCCGAGATTTCAGGCGGCAGCTTGCAGTAATATTGCACGGGCTTGAGCGTTTCTTCATCGCGGTAAAGCCCCACAAACCCGACCTTCGCAGTCGGGATCACATCCAGCACCCCGTCCAGCAACCCATTGCCTGCCCGCAGGATCGACACCACCACCGGGTCTGCACCATCGAGCATCGGCGCGTCCATCTCGACCAGCGGCGTGGTCACGCGCATGGTCTTCAATGGCAGATGGCGCGCGGCTTCATAGGTCAGCAGCAGGCTGATTTCGCGCAGCAGGCGGCGAAAATCCGGCCCCGGTGTCCGGGCATCGCGCATCAAGGACAGCTTGTGCTGCACCAGCGGGTGATCGACGATAGTCAGTTTCGGATGGGTCATGGGGCCTCCAGTCTGGCAGCTAGTTTCGCGCGGGTGTCGGCGTCACAGAAGGCCGCGTCAAGCGCATTGCGGTTGATTTCCTCGAATTCCGGCGCGTCCCAACCAAAGGTCTCGGCCAGCGCATCATATTCGCGGCGCATCGTGGTGTGAAAGAAAGGCGGATCATCGGTCGAAACCGTGACCTTCACCCCCGCACGCCGCAGACGGTCAATCGGATGGTCCTTGAGGCGCTTGTAAACGCCCAGCGCGATATTTGACCCCGGACAGACCTCAAGCACTGTTCCGGCCTCGGCCAGTTCGTCCATCAGACGCGGGTCTTCGGAGGCGCGCACGCCATGCCCGATCCGGCTGACACCCAGATCGCGCAGCGTGTCACGCACGGCCTGCGGTCCGCCCCATTCGCCCGCATGCGCGGTCAGGCCCAGCCCGGCCTCGCGTGCGGCATCGAACGCATAGGCGAAATCCTGGGGCTTGAGCATGTTCTCATCGCCTGCAAGCCCCAGCCCGGTGATGAAACTGCCCGCCGTTTCCTGCGCGCAATGGGCAATCTTGCGCGCCTGATCCGGACCGAAATGCCGGATACAGGTCACACAGCCACGCAGGGTAATGCCCATCTGCGCCTCTGCCGTTGCGGCGGCGGTCTCGATCGCGGCCAGATAATCGCGCCAGGCCGCCAGATCGCCGCCGCCACAGAAATCAGGCGAAAGGAACGCTTCGGTATAGATCACGCCCTCTGCCGCCGAGTGCTCCAGCACCGCCAGCGTCAGATCATGGAAATCCTGCGGGCTGGTCAGGACGGTGCAGGCGGCTTCATAGATGCGCAGGAATTCGGTGAAATCGCGGTAAGCGTAATTTCCCTGCTCATCGAAAATCCGCGAGAGATCGACGGATTTGCGCTTGGCCTGCGCGCGGATGAAGGCAGGCGGCGCGGCCCCTTCCAGATGCAGATGCAGTTCCAGTTTCGGGATCATTTCAGAAAACTCCGACCCGGCCCTTGCGCGGGCACGCCAAGATGCGCGGCAATGCTGGCCGCCACATCGGTAAAACCACACAGGCCGATTTCGCCCGCCCCAAGCCCCGCGACCAGCACCGGCACCCGCTCGCGCGTGTGATCCGTGCCGGGGGCGGTCGGGTCATTGCCATGATCGGCGGTGATCACCAGCATATCACCGGGCTGTAACCGCGCCAGAGCCTGCCCGGCTATCGCGTCGAAGCGTTCCAGCGCGCGGGCATAGCCCGCAACGTCGCGGGTATGGCCGTAAAGCGTGTCAAACTCGACAAAGTTGCAAAAGGTCAAGGAACCGGGCTCTGCCTGATCAATCAGCCGCAGGAAATGTTCGAAAAGTGCAGCATCATCCTTGCCCTTATGCACCTGATCAATGCCCTGCCCAGAGAAGATGTCACCCACCTTGCCCACCGCATGCACGCGCTTGCCCGCGCCCTGAATCCAATCCAGCAGGGTCGGCGCCGGGGGGCGCATGGCATAGTCCCGCCGGTTGCCTGTGCGCTGAAATCCCGCAGCTTCAGACCCGAGGAAGGGCCGCGCGATCACCCGCCCTACGCGCATCTTGTGCAGCACTGGGGCCAGATCGGCGCAGAGTCGGTGCAACCGCTCCAGCCCGAAGGCTTCCTCATGCGCGGCGATCTGAAACACGCTGTCCACCGAAGTATAGCAGATCGGCCAGCCGCTGCGCAGATGCTCGGCCCCAAGCTCATTGACGATGGGAATCCCGGCGGCATGGCAATTGCCCAAAATCCCATCGGTCCCGGCCAGCTTGCAGACTTCGGTCACAAGGTCATCGGGAAAGGCGGGGGTGCGGCGCGGAAAATAGGTCCAGTCCCAGGGCACCGGGACGCCCGCCAGTTCCCAATGCCCTGACGGCGTGTCCTTGCCGCGCGACACTTCCGTTGCCGCCCCCCATAGCCCGCACGGCACCGCGGCCAGCCCCGGTGTGTCGGAACCAGAGGCCAGCCGGATCGCAGCGCCCAAGCCCAGACCGTCCAGCACTGGCAGGCAGAGCGACCCGCTGCGCCCCTCCTTGGCTCGGCCCTCGGCGCAAGCCTTCGCGATATGGCCCAGCGTATTCGCGCCCAGGTCCCCGAAATCGGCCGCATCAGGCGCACCGCCACAGCCCACGGAATCGAGCACCACCAGAAAGGCCCGCGCCATCACAGACCGTCCATATGGCCCGCGCCGAACGCGCCCGGCAACAACTCATCCACCCGCATGACCTTGCGCGCGCCGTTCAGCGCGGCCAGCGTGACCTGCACATCGGCGCCTGCGAATTCCGCGATCTTCTGGCGGCAGCCCCCGCAGGGCGGCACTGGCGACGGACTGTCAGCGACAACCAGCATCGCGGTGATCACCGTCTCGCCCGCCGCGACCATTGCGGCAATCGCGCCCGCTTCGGCGCAGGTGCCTTCGGGATAGGCGACATTCTCGACATTGCAACCAACATAGACTGCTCCGGAAGCCGCGCGCAGTGCCGCACCGACCTTGAAACGGGAATAGGGCACATAGGCGTTTTCGCGCACCGCGCAGGCGGCGTCATAGAGGGACATGACAGGCTCCGGTTTTTCGGTCACGATAGCCCCGAGCGCACAGCCTTTGCAAGCACAAGGCTTTGCGCTAACAGTCATGCCCTATGGCTTGCAAAACGCTGCATTTGCTGCGAATAGAAAACAGTTGTTTAATATTAAACTAAATCTGCGCGAGGGGGACAACATGCCAGAGAACAGCTCCGAGGACAGCCGCCACCCGGCCCTGCTCTATCATGAGTTCCCGCGCCCCGGTAAGCTGGAAGTGCGCCCCACCAAGCCGCTGGCGAACGGGATCGACCTGTCGCGCGCCTATAGCCCCGGCGTTGCCGAAGCCTGCATGGAGATCAAGGCCAACCCCGAAGAGGCCGCGCGCTACACGGTGCGGGGCAATCTTGTCGCGGTTGTCACCAATGGGACGGCGGTGCTGGGTCTGGGCAATATCGGCGCGCTGGCCTCCAAGCCTGTGATGGAGGGCAAGGCCGTCCTGTTCAAGAAATTCGCCAATATCGACTGTTTCGATATCGAGGTGGATGAATCCGATCCCGAAAAACTGGCCGATATCGTCTGTGCATTGGAACCTACCTTCGGCGCGATCAATCTGGAAGATATCAAGGCGCCTGATTGCTTCATCGTCGAGAAGATCTGCCGCGAACGCATGGGGATTCCCGTTTTCCATGACGACCAGCACGGCACGGCTATTGTCGTGGGCGCTGCCGCGACCAATGCGTTGCGCGTGGTTGGCAAGCGGTTTGAGGATATCAAGATCGTCAGCACCGGCGGCGGGGCGGCGGGGATTGCCTGCCTGAACATGCTGGTGAAACTGGGGGTGAAGCGCGAGAATATCTGGCTGTGCGACGTGCATGGGCTGGTCTATGCGGGCCGCGAAATCGACATGAACCCTCAGAAAGCCGCTTTCGCACAAGCGACCGACAAACGCACGCTCGATGATGTGGTCGATGGCGCCGATCTGTTCCTTGGCCTGTCCGGCCCCGGCGTGTTGAAGCCCGAGCAGGTGGCCCGCATGGCCAAGCGCCCGATCATCTTCGCGCTGGCCAATCCGACGCCCGAAATCCTGCCCGATCAGGTGCGCGCGGTCGCCCCCGATGCGCTGATGGCCACAGGCCGGTCGGATTTCCCCAATCAGGTCAACAATGTCCTGTGCTTTCCCTTCATCTTCCGCGGCGCGCTGGATGTCGGCGCGACCGAAATCAACGACGCCATGCAGATCGGCTGTGTCGAAGGCATCGCGGCGCTGGCCCGTGCGACGACCAGCGCCGAAGCGGCAGCCGCCTACAAGGGCGAGCAACTCAGCTTCGGTCCCGAATATCTGATCCCGAAACCCTTTGACCCGCGCCTGATGGGTGTGGTTGCCAGCGCCGTGGCCAAGGCCGCGATGGAATCGGGCGTGGCCAAGCGCCCGTTGCCCGACCTGGTGGCCTACAAGGCGAAGCTCGATGCGTCTGTGTTCCGCTCTGCCATGATCATGCGCCCTGTGTTTGAAGCGGCCCGCGTCGCCTCGCGCCGGATCGTCTTCGCCGAGGGCGAGGATGAGCGCGTGCTGCGCGCGGCCTCTGCGATGCTGGAAGAAACGACCGAGGTGCCCATCCTGATCGGACGGCCCGAAGTCGTGGCGACGCGGCTGGAGCGCGCGGGGCTCTCGATCAAGCCGGGGCGTGATTTCGAACTGGTCAACCCGCAGGATGATCCGCGCTACCGCGAATACTGGCAGGCCTATCATACGCTGATGCAGCGGCGCGGCGTGACCCCTGATCTGGCCCGCGCCATCCTGCGCACCAACACCACCGCCATTGGCGCGATCATGGTGCATCGCGGCGATGCCGACAGCCTGATCTGCGGCACGTTCGGGCAATTCCTTTGGCATCTGAATTATGTCGAGCAGATCCTGGGTAATGAAGGGCGCCACCCGGTCGGCGCGCTCTCGCTGATGATCCAGCAAGAGGGCAACCTGTTCATTGCCGATACGCAGGTTCATCCGAACCCCACCCCGGAACAGATCGCCGAGACCGCAATCGGGGCCGCGCGACATGTGCGCCGCTTCGGGCTTGCACCCAAGGTCGCGCTGTGTTCGCACAGCCAGTTCGGCAATCTTGACACGCCGTCAGGGCGGAACATGCGCGGCGCGCTCGCGATCCTTGACGCGAAAGGCGTGGATTTCGACTATGAGGGCGAGATGCATGTCGATGCCGCGCTCGACCCGGATTTGCGCGCGCGGCTTTTGCCCGAGTCGCGTTTTGAGGGACCGGCGAATGTGCTGATCTTCGCCAGTACAGATGCCGCAAGCGGCGTGCGCAACATCCTCAAGACACGCGGCGGCGCGCTTGAGGTGGGGCCGATCCTGATGGGCATGGGCAACACCGCGCATATCGTGACCCCCTCGATCACGGCGCGGGGGCTGCTGAACATGACCGCCCTTGCCGGGACACCGGTGGCACATTACGGCTAGGGTGAGTTTGCAAACCCAGCTTGCATTGCCTGCAAATACTGCTCAAGCCGAGGGAGTTTGCAAATTTTTGCAAGCTCCCTCGGTGCTTTCTGCAAAGTTTTTGCGCGATCCGGCATCTGTTGCCGGTAACAGCCATTGCGCGCGCGCCAGCCTTGCGTCTATCCCTTCCCCAGCGGCACTTCGAGGGAGGACAAGCCATGGCTTACGCGGATCTGCATGCACGATCGATCACCGATCCCAATGGTTTCTGGATGGAGCAGGCGCAGGCGATTGACTGGGTCACGCCCCCATCGAAAGCCCTCTTTGACGAGAATGCGCCCCTTTATGAATGGTTCAGCGATGCGCAGGTGAATACCTGCTGGAACGCACTGGATCGCCATGTCGAGGCCGGGCGCGGCGATCAGGTCGCCGTGATCCATGACAGCCCGGTGACGCAAAGCCTCACGAAGCTGACCTATACCGAGATGCGCGACCGCGTGGCCGCACTTGCGGGGGCAATGGCCGCGAAGGGCGTGACCAAGGGCGACCGCGTGATCATCTACATGCCGATGGTGCCCGAAGCGCTGATGGCGATGCTGGCCTGTGCGCGTCTGGGGGCGATTCACTCCGTCGTGTTTGGCGGATTTGCCGCACATGAACTGGCGGTGCGGATCGACGATGCGCAGCCCAAATGCATCATTGCGGGTTCCTGCGGGATCGAACCGGGCCGCGTTGTCGCCTATAAACCGCTCTTGGATGGCGCGATTTCAGAGGCCACGCACAAGCCTGACTTCACCGTGATCCTGCAACGCGACGCCCTTGCCGCCGACCTGATTCCAGGTCGTGACCATGACTGGGCGGAATTTGTCGCAGGTGCCGCGCCCGCCGATTGCGTGCCGGTCGAGGGCAATCACCCGGCCTATGTGCTCTATACGTCCGGCACCACAGGCCAGCCCAAGGGCGTGATCCGCGCCACGGCCGGGCATCTGGTCGCGCTGCAATGGACGATGAAGAATATCTACAACGTGGACCCCGGTGATGTGTTCTGGGCGGCCTCTGATGTCGGCTGGGTCGTGGGTCACAGCTATATCTGCTACGCACCCCTGATCGCGGGCAACACGACCATCGTGTTCGAGGGCAAGCCCGTCGGCACGCCCGATGCGGGCACTTTCTGGCGGGTGATTTCCGAGCATGGCGTGAAGAGCTTCTTCACCGCGCCCACTGCGTTTCGTGCGGTCAAACGCGAAGATCCGAGCGGCGAATATGTCGGCAAATATGACCTGTCCTGCCTGCAGACGGTCTATCTGGCAGGCGAACGCGCCGATCCTGACACGATTCTCTGGGCTGAGGCGCAACTGAAAGTGCCGGTAATCGACCATTGGTGGCAGACCGAAACCGGCTGGCCGATGGCGGCGAATCCTGTTGGTGTCGAATTGCTGCCCGTGAAGCTCGGCTCGCCCGCCGTGCCCATGCCCGGTTATGATATTCACGTGCTCGACGAAGGCGGCCATCCGGTCGAACCCGGCCAGCTTGGCGCGATTGCCGTGAAACTGCCCTTGCCGCCGGGCACCCTGCCCTCGCTCTGGAACGCAGAAGCGCGGTTTCGCAAAAGCTATCTGGAGCAGTTCCCCGGTTACTATGCCACGGGTGATGCGGGCTATATGGACGAAGATGGCTATGTCTATATCATGGCGCGCACCGATGATGTGATCAATGTCGCGGGCCACCGGTTGTCCACCGGCGCGATGGAGGAAGTTCTGGCGGGTCATCCCGATGTCGCGGAATGCGCAGTGATCGGGGTCGGCGATGACCTGAAAGGCCAGCTTCCGCTGGGCCTTCTTTGCCTCAACAAGGGGACCACCCGCAGCGCTGAAGATGTGGTCAGGGATTGCGTGAAACGGGTGCGCGATCAGATCGGGCCAGTGGCAGCTTTCAAGCTTGCCGTGGTGGTGGACCGTCTGCCCAAGACGCGTTCGGGCAAGATCCTGCGCGCGGCGATGGTCAGCATTGCGGATGGCAAACCCTTCAAGATGCCCGCAACGATTGACGACCCGGCCATCCTGGACGAGATCGCATCAGCTTTGCGCAGTCTGGGCTACGCCAAGTCCTAGTCTGGCGCTGCGCAATTGCAGCACTTGACGCTCTGCATCGCTAAACGGGTTGAAGCTCAAGCAGAAATCATCGTAACGTGCAACCGCTATGGTTGAATCCGACCATGGCGATTGAGGAGCGGCAGCGGGTCTGCCACCTGTGCGAGTTTTGATTTCATGTTTCCAACCCGGCTCGATACCACAATACTCGACTCTCTCGTAGAGATGGGAGGCGAAGAGTTACGTTTTCAACTGCTGGCTGACTTGCAAGATTGCGAAGCCGGGCTGAAAGCCCTTTGCCTGTCCGAACCGGGCAACGTGACCGGCACTGCCCAGGAAGTCGCGCATGTACTTCATACTTTGCGCGGTCTTGCCATGACCATCGGTGCCGCAACGCTTGCGCGCGCCTGCATGCAGGCCGAAGAACTGGGCGGCGCTGCCGGGCGCGAGATGCTTGTGCAAAACCTGCTGAATGTCGTGCAGGAATCCGTGCAGGTGCGCGCGCAGATCGAACAATGCCCGGATCGTGACCGATGAAACCCGCAAAGGCAAAACTCGGGCTGATGCTGGTCGAGGACACGCCCTCGCTGCAGATGCTGTATCGCACGGTGCTCAAGAAGGCGGGCTTCAACCCAATCTGCGCCTCGACCGGGGCGGAAGCGCAGCAGCTGTTTGCCTCCGAGAGACCGCCGGTCGTGTTGCTGGATCTGGTCCTGCCGGATTGTGATGGTCTGACGCTGATGACCGAGATGCTGACCGAGGCGCCTGAAACCCGCGTCATCGTGATCACGGCGAATGGCTCGGTCGCAAAGGCGGTTCAGGCAACGCGCAGGGGCGCATTCGATTTTCTGGTCAAGCCCCTCGGCGATCTGCGCCTGATCGGGTCCGTCGCGAATGCGATGACGGAATATCTGGCAATCACGCAGCGGGGTGGCAAAGGTGTATCGCGTGTGCTGCAATCGCGTCAGGACGCGTTTGTGGCCCAATCCGAATCGATGCGACAGGTCAGCACCGTCATCGAGGCCGTTGCCCGTTCAAGCGCGCCCGTTTTCATCATCGGCGCCAGCGGGTCGGGCAAGGCCGCCTGCGCAGAGATGATACATCTGCGGTCCTCGCGGGCGGGCAAACCGCTGATAGAGGTGGATTGCGGCCTGCCTGACACACAGGCACTGGAAGCCATCCTCTTTGGCACAGGCACGCAGAGCGAAACCCTTGGGCAAAGCGCGATCCAGCGGGCCAAGGGCGGGACGCTGTTCCTGCGCAACCCTCAGAAACTGGCTCCGCAACTTCAGGCCCGTTTGTTGTCGATTCTCAATACCGGCCAGAGTGCCGAAGCCCAGTCAGGCGCGGCACCCGTCGATATCCGCATCATTTCCGCAGCACGACGCGACCCGCTGGAAGCGATCCGCGCGGGGGAGCTGGAAGAAGCGCTCTATTACAGGCTGTTCGTGCTGCCTCTGACCCTGCCCCCCCTGCACGCGCGCCCCGAGGATCTGCCTGTGATCGCGGAACAATTCCTTGCCGAGATCTCGCAGCAGGAAGGCAAGCAATTCAAGCGGATCACGCCGGAAGCGCTGGCATTGCTGCAAGTCCAGACATGGGAAGGAAACCTGCATGAATTGCGCAATGTGCTGCGACAGGCTGTGGTGCTGCACGAAGGCCCAGATCTGACGCCTGCGATGCTGCGCCTCGCCTCACGCGGAGTGACGCTCACACCACAGTCAGCGCCGGTGATCCTCGACCTTGATACGGCGCTTGCAGGCATGACGATGGCCGAAATCGAAACCCGCGCGATCCGCGCGGCCATCGCCCGCAATGGCGGCTCTATCCCGCGCGCGGCTCAGGAACTGGACATCGCGCCCTCGACGATCTACCGCAAGCGCGATGACTGGGAAAAGACCTCTGCCTGACACCACACGCGCTGTCCTGATCACCGGCTGCTCCTCGGGGATCGGTCATCATGCGGCCCATGCTCTCGCCGCGCGCGGATGGCACGTCCTGGCCACCTGCCGCAAAGCCGAGGATTGCGCCCGGCTGCAAGCCGAAGGTCTTGACAGTTTCGTGCTGGATTACACCGACACCACCTCGATCACGGCAGCGGTGCAGGACGCACTTGCGCGCACCGGGGGCCGGCTGGATGCGCTGTTCAACAACGGGGCCTATGCCATCCCCGGCGCGACCGAGGATTTGCCGACTGACGCTTTGCGCGCGCTGTTCGAAACCAATCTTTTCGGCTGGCACGAATTGACCCGGCAGGTGCTGCCGGTCATGCGCGCGCAAGGCCACGGCCGGATCGTGCAGAACTCTTCTGTGCTTGGGCTTGCGGCGCTGAAATGGCGCGGGGCCTATGTCGCCACGAAATTCGCGCTGGAAGGGTTGAGCGATGTGCTGCGGCTGGAAATGGCCGGAACCGGCATCGAGATCATCCTGATCGAACCGGGGCCTGTAACCTCGAAGATCCGCGAAAACTCGATCCCGCATTTCGAACGCTGGATCGACTGGGAAAACAGCCCCCGCGTGCAGGAATACCGCGACGGGCTTCTCGCGCGGCTCTATGACAAGCGCGCGCCGGATTTTTTTGAGCTGCCCCCCGAGGCCGTGACCCGGTGCCTGATCCATGCGCTCGAATCGCGCCGTCCGCGCGCGCGCTACTATGTCACCACGCCGACGCGGGTGCTGGGCACGGCCCGACGCGTCCTTCCGACGCGGGCGCTGGACTGGTTGTTACGGAAATTCTGACCTATCTTGCAGCTAGGATCTCGCAATTCCGGCGCGTCCCGCTAGATTGCACCGCACCTGTTATCCGAAAGGACTTCGCCATGCTCTCCGATCCGCTTTTCCTTCTGGCCGCTGCGGCCTCGCTCGGGGTATTGGTCATCCTGGCCATTGGCATCGGCGGGTTTGCACGCGGCGGCGAGTTCAATCGCAAGAACGGCAACCGCATGATGCGCTGGCGGCTCTATGCACAATTCGGCGCGGTGGTGCTGATCATGGTTTTCGTCTATTTCCGGCAAAAAGGGGCCTGACATGGTCGTTCTGAACAAGATTTACACCCGCACCGGCGATGCGGGCGAAACCGCGCTTGGCAATGGCGCGCGCGTGGCCAAGCACAGCCAGCGCGTGACCGCTTACGGCACAGTCGATGAGTTGAACGCGGTGATCGGACTGGCGCGGTTGCATGCGACCGGCGAAATGGAGGCGGCTTTCGCCCGCATCCAGAATGACCTTTTCGATCTGGGGGCCGACCTGTGCCGCCCTGAAATGGAGCGCGACAGCGAAGCCGAATACACGCCATTGCGCATCATTCCGTCCCAGGTGGACCGGCTGGAACGCGAAATCGACGCGATGAACGCGAAGCTCCAGCCGCTGCGCAGTTTCATCCTGCCCGGCGGCTCTGCTTTGGCCGCGCATCTGCATCTGTGCCGCACTGTCGCGCGCCGGGCAGAACGCGAAACCGTAGCCCTGACCGCCATCGAGGGGGTGAACGAATCGGCGGTGAAATATCTCAACCGCCTGTCGGACTGGTTCTTCGTCGCGGGCCGGATCGCCAATAATGACGGCGCGGATGATATTCTCTGGGTGCCCGGCGCGAACCGTTAGCGCCCACATTCCCTGAGACGCGGCGTCGCAGCCTAAAGATATGTCGATTTTGCACTGTTTTCCCGGCAATCGGGTCGCTAGAAGCTGTGGGAATAGGTTTTCAGAGGGAGAAACACGCTGATGAAGGTACTCGTGCCGGTCAAGCGCGTGATCGACTATAACGTTAAAGTCCGTGTGAAAGCGGATGGCAGCGGAGTCGATCTGGCGAATGTGAAGATGTCGATGAACCCGTTTGATGAGATTGCCGTCGAAGAGGCGATCCGCCTGAGGGAAAAAGGCGTCGCCTCGGAAATCGTGGCCGTGTCCATTGGTGTGAAGCAGGCGCAGGAAACCCTGCGCACGGCACTTGCGATGGGGGCCGACCGCGCTATCCTGATCGTGGCCGCCGACGATGTTCACACCGATATCGAGCCTCTGGCCGTTGCGAAACTCCTCAAGGGTGTGATCGACGAAGAGCAGCCCGGTCTGGTGCTTTGCGGCAAGCAGGCCATCGACAATGACATGAACGCCACCGGCCAGATGCTCGCAGCCCTGACCGGCTGGGCGCAGGCGACTTTCGCCTCCGAGGTCAGCGTGGACGGCGACAGCGCCACTGTGACGCGCGAAGTCGATGGCGGCTTGCAGACCATAAAGGTCAAGCTGCCTGCGATCATCAGCGTGGACCTGCGCCTGAACGAGCCGCGCTATGCCTCGCTGCCGAATATCATGAAAGCGAAGAAAAAGCCGCTCGATGAAAAGACGCCTGCCGATTACGGCGTCGATGTCACTCCGCGCCTGAGCGTGGTCAAGACCTCGGAACCGGCTGCGCGCGCGGCTGGCGTCAAGGTGGCCTCGGTCGATGAGCTGGTGGCGAAACTCAAAGATGAAGCAGGGGTGATCTGATGGCGGTTCTTCTTCTGGCAGAAGTCACCGATGGCGTGCTGAATATCGACGCGACCTCGAAAGCCGTAACAGCCGCGAAACAGCTTGGCGATGTGACCGTGCTCTGCGCCGGGGCCAAGGCCGCTGACGCAGCCGCCGAGGCGGCAAAGATCGACGGTGTGGCGAAAGTTCTCTGCGCCGAGGATGGCTCGCTCAGCCACCGTCTGGCCGAACCCACCGCCGCGCTGATCGTGTCGCTGGCAGGCGATTACAGCCATGTCGTCGCGCCTGCCACCACGGATGCCAAGAACATCCTGCCGCGCGTCGCCGCCCTCCTCGATGTGATGGTGATCTCGGATATCTCGGGCGTCGTCGATGCCGACACATTCGAGCGCCCGATCTATGCAGGCAATGCGATCCAGACCGTCAAATCCTCGGATGCGACCAAGGTCATCTCCTTCCGCACCTCGACCTTTGAAGCTGCTGGTCAGGGCGGCAATGCCCCGGTCGAAACCATTTCTGCCGCTGACAATCCGGGCCTGTCGGAATGGGTCGAAGACAAGGTTGCGGCCTCGGATCGCCCCGAACTGACCTCGGCCAAGGTCGTGGTCTCGGGCGGGCGCGGTGTCGGTTCCGAAGAGGATTTCAAGATCATCGAAGGGCTGGCCGACAAGCTGGGTGCCGCTGTCGGTGCCTCGCGCGCGGCCGTCGATTCGGGCTATGCGCCGAATGACTGGCAGGTGGGTCAGACCGGGAAAGTGGTCGCGCCCGAGCTGTACATCGCCGTGGGCATTTCCGGCGCGATTCAGCACCTTGCGGGGATGAAGGACTCGAAAGTCATCGTCGCCATCAACAAGGACGAGGAAGCGCCGATCTTCCAGGTCGCGGATTATGGCCTTGTGGGCGATCTGTTCACGCTGGTCCCGGAACTGACCGAAAAACTCTGATCGAAAACCCGATCACGCCAAAGGCCGCCCCGAAACCGGGCGGCCTTTTTCTTTGCCCGATGCGGCACGCATTGGGCAGCGCCCGCGAAGGGCATGGGCGGGCGGGTGGGCCCTGAGCGGGCGCTTACCCCGCCTGACCGAAACGCGCCCGCCAACTGGGCAGCACATCCCCCCGCATCGCCTGCGCCTCATAAACCCCGCGCGCAATCGCCCGCGCCAGACAGCACGCCGCCGCATGGCCGATTTCCAGTAGCGCGGGTGCCTCCACCTCTGCCCCCACGCCCGTTGACACTGCAAAGACCAGATCCCCGTCAAAGGGCGTATGCGCCGGCACAATCGCCCGCGCGATCCCGTCATGCGCCGCAATCGCCATCCGAGTCAGTTGCGCCTGCGAAAGCGCCGCATCGGTGGCCACAATCGCAATCGTCGTGGCCTCGCGCGCCAGTTTCGTGACCGGCACCGCATCCGCCACCCCAACGCCCAAGCCCCCGAACTCGGACCCGACTTCAAACGGCGCAGCCCAGAATTCCGGCCCCTGCCCCATCGTCACACAACCCACCGGATTGACCGCAACCGCCGCCCCCACAGTCACGCCCGAGGGCAAGACCCAGGAGGCCGAACCGAACCCGCCTTTCAGCCGCGCGGTCGTGGCCCCATAGCCTGCCCCCGCCGTTCCCAAGGCGAAATCGGCACCTGCCGCGTCCAGCGCCGCGCGGCCAAGCGCAGCATAGGGGTTGAGCGTCCAATCCTTCGCACCGCCGTTCCCCAGATCGAACAGGATCGCCGCAGGCACGATGGGCACGCGCATGTCAGCCACGGCAAAGCCCCGCCCCATCGCGCGCAAGCCCTCGACCACGCCCGAGGCCGCATCCAGCCCGAAAGCCGATCCGCCCGACAGCACCAGCGCATCCACTTCCTGCACCAGCCGGTCCGGGGCCAGCAGTTCCGTCTCGCGCGTGCCCGGCGCGCCGCCCATCACATGCACGCCCGCGCGCATCGGCTGGTCCGCCACCAGCACACTGACCCCGCTGCGCAGGCTGTCATCCTGCGCATGGCCCAGCCGCAGCCCCGCGACATCGGTGATCAGGTTACGCGCGCCGGGTGCCGCACTCATCGCCCAACCCTTTCCTGTGCCCAATGCGCCAGCAGATCGCCCGCCGTCGCATGTGGTTGCCCCAGAACAGTCAGGTAATGCACCTCTGCCGCCACGAGCGCCGCCTGTTGCCAGACCACCTGCGCCCGCACCCAGCTTGTGCCTTGCCGCGCCAGCATGGCCTGCACCGCTTCCGCAGCCGAGGCCAGCGCCACGGTCAGTTCCAGCGCCGGGGCTTCCGGCCATGCTGTCGCCAATTCGCGCGGCAATGCCGCCAGATCGCATCTTGAATCGCAGATGCAGGCGGCGCTGCGTTCAATCATCTGATCAAGGCGCGTGCCACTCATGGATCAGCCCTTGTGCATCTGCATGATCGAACTTGCACCTTCACACAGCGGCACATGGCCGCATCCCGCACCACTTGGCTGGATTTATGCGGTGCTCTGACGGGTTTCGCAAGGACAGGCCGCGAAAACATGACAAAAACCGACATAAAAGCTTCCGAATCGAATTGTGTCTCGGGGCGCAAGATGTGAAAAAGCGCCCTGACGCTTGGGAAAAACGGACGAATGTCCTGATCCCCGCCCTATGTGTAAGCACATTTGACAAGGAGCCCGACCCCGACCATGGCGGAACATTCGGACCCCAATGCCCCCTGGAAAACCCTGTCCGGTATCGGCACATCTGCGATCACGGCAGCGCTTTTCCTGTTTTTCCTGCAATACATCCCCACCATCGCCGCTGGCGAGCCAGTGCGCTGGGTCATCCCCTGGATTCCCTCGCTGGATGTGAGCCTGAGCTTCTGGCTCGACGGGCTCAGCCTGATGTTCGCGCTGCTGATCACCGGCATCGGCGCGATGGTCATGCTGTATGCCGCCAAGTATCTGGCAGGCCATCCGCAATATGACCGTTTCGCGCTCTATCTCTTTGCCTTCATGCTCTCGATGCTGGGCGTGGTGCTGGCCGATAACCTGATCGCGCTCTTTGTGTTCTGGGAACTCACGACCTTCACCTCTTACCTGCTGATCGGTTTCAGCCATGCTGACCCGAAATCGCGCCGTAATGCGCTTCAGGCGCTTTTGCTGACCGCGACCGGGGGGCTTGCGCTGCTGGCAGGCTTCATTCTGATGGGTGTCAGCCAGGGCACGTTCGAGATGTCGCAGATCAATGCGGCAGGCAGTCTTGTGGGCAAGGAATTCTACACGCTGATCCTGTTTCTGGTGCTGGCGGGCGCTTTCACCAAATCCGCGCAGGTGCCGTTTCATTTCTGGTTGCCCAATGCCATGGCCGCACCGACCCCGGTTTCGGCCTATCTGCACTCGGCCACCATGGTCAAGGCAGGCGTCTATCTGCTGGCGCGCACGCATCCCGCACTGTCCGGATCGGACCTGTGGATCTGGATCCTGTCGATCTTCGGCGCGGTGACAGCCGTGTTCGCGTCCTTCATGGCGCTGCGCCAGACCGACCTGAAACAGACGCTGGCTTATACCACGCTGATGGCGCTTGGCACGCTGGTCATGTTCCTTGCCGGTTCAAGCGGCTATGCAATCACCGCCGCCATGACCTTCCTTCTGGTCCATTCGCTCTACAAGGCCGGGCTCTTCCTCATCATCGGCATCATCGACCACGCCACTGGCACGCGCGACGCGAATGTGCTGGGCGGGTTGAAAAAAGCCATGCCGATCACGGCAATGGCCGCCGCTGTGGCGGGTCTTGCGATGGCTGGCATCCCGCCCTTCCTGGGTTTCATCGCCAAGGAAGTCGCCTATGCGGGCGCGCTGGAAATGCATCTGTGGCTGTTCGTCGTGCCGATGGCGCTGATCGCCTTCGCGCTGATGTTCGCGGTCGCTGGGATCGTGGCCTACAAGCCCTTCTACGGCCCGCAAGGCGATCTGCCGCATGAACCGCATGAAGGGCCGTGGCCGATGCTGCTGGGGCCTGTCGTGCTGGGAACCTGCGGCCTTCTGTTCGGCCTGATGCCCGGCCTGACCGCATTTTATCTTATCGAACCAGCGGTAAATGCCGTCATGGGCGCTCCGGATACAGGCGGGCGCGTGAAGCTCTGGGCCGGGTTCAACCTGCCGCTGCTTCTCAGCCTGATCACCTTCGCGCTTGGCTTCCTGATCTACCAGAAACATCTTGCGCTCCGTGAACGCCTTGCTCAGATCGAAGCGAAATCCCCCGATCTCGACGCAAGCTGGGATGTGTTTCTGGACTGGTTCGTGCGCTTCTCCAAGGGCCAGACCGGCCTGATCCAGACCGGCGTTCTGCGGCAGTATATGTTCGCGACCTTTGCGGTCTTTGCCGTGACGGTTCTGATCACACTGATCGCGCGCGGCGCAGGCGGGGTGCAGTTCAACCTTGCAGGTCTGGGCCTGATGGAATGGGGCATTTCGCTGCTGATCGCGGCAGGCACGGTGCTGGTGCTGCTCACCTCGTCGCGGATCACGGCGCTGGTGGGGCTTGGGACCGTGGGGATTGGCGTCGCGCTGATCTTCATCGCCTATTCTGCCCCCGATGTGGCGATCACGCAGCTTCTGGTGGAACTCCTTGTCGTGGTGCTGCTGGCGCTCGCGCTTCTGAAAATGCCCTATCTGGACAAGGACAACCGTCAGAAACACAGCTTCCCGAATGCGGTTCTTGCGATTGCGGTCGGTGCGCTGACGACATGGGTGCTGCTGCTGGTCGTCGATCAGCCCTTTGACCGCCGCCTGACCGAGTTTTTTGAGGCCGCAAGCTGGACACAGGCCTTCGGGCGCAACATCGTCAATGTGATCCTTGTGGATTTCCGCACGCTCGACACTTTCGGCGAGATCGCCGTGGTGCTGATCGCAGCCCTTGGGGCCTTCGTGCTGCTCAAGGGCTTCCGCGCCTCGAAGGAGGAAGAGAAATGAACTCGATCATCTTCACCGCAGGCGCCCGCCTTCTGGTCGCGCTGGTCTTTGTCTTTTCGCTCTTCATGCTGCTCCGCGGTCACCACCTGCCCGGTGGCGGCTTCATTGGCGGGCTTCTGGGGGCGGTGGCCTTCATCATCTACTCGCTGGCCTGCGGGCCAGAGGAGACCCGCCGCGCCTTGCGCGTCTCGCCCGAAGGCATTGCCGTGATCGGGCTGGGCATCGCCCTTCTGGCGGGTCTGGTATCCTTCTTCATGGGCGATCCGTTCTTTACCGGCCAATGGTACTGGGTCGGCGGCGACAGCTATGAAACCGCCGCCTTCTCGATCAACTCGGTTCTGGTGTTTGATATCGGGGTCTATCTGGTCGTCCTTGGCGGCATCCTGTCGCTGACATTCGCATTCGAGGAGGAGACCTGACATGGAAACCCTCACCGCCCTCATCATCGGCATCCTGACGGCCGCTTCGGTCTATCTGATGCTCGCGCGCACCTTCATGCGCTTCCTCTTCGGGCTGATCCTGCTGTCGAACGCGGTCAACCTGACCATCTTCGCCTCGGGCCGCATGACCAAGGGCCACCCGGCGCTGGTGCCCTATGGCGCGGATACCCCCCTGCACGCAGTCGGCAACGCTCTGCCGCAAGCGCTTGTGCTGACCGCCATCGTGATCGGCTTCGGGCTACTGGCCTTTTCCCTGGCGCTGGGGTTTGAAACATTCCGCCGCACCGGCACCATTGACACAGATGAATTGCGCTTTGCCGAACCCGAGGAGGACACGCAGAAATGAGTTGGGTTCTGGTACTGCCCATCGCCGTGCCCTTTGCTACGGCGGTGTTTGCCTATCTTGCGCGCAACACCCCTGCCGGGCGCTGGATTTCGCTCGCGGGTTCGGTGCTGTCGCTGATCGCCTCGGCGGCGCTGATGGTGGCCGTGCTGCGCGAAGGTGTGATCGCCGCACAGATGTCGAACTGGGACGCGCCTTTCGGGATCACGCTGGTCTCGGATTACCTGAGCGCCGTCATGGTCGTCATCACCGCCATCACCGGGCTTGCGACCGCGATTTATGCCTTGGGCGAAATCCCCGAGGAAACCGAGCGTCTGGGCTTCTACGCCCTCTTTCAGGTGCTCATCGCCGGTGTGACCGGTGCCTTCCTGACGGGCGACCTTTTCAACCTCTATGTCTGGTTCGAGGTCATGCTGATCGCCTCCTTCTCGCTGCTGGTCATCGGGGGCGGCAAGGACCGGCTGGATGCGGGCATCAAATATGTGGCGCTGAACCTTGTCTCGACACTGGTGTTCCTGTCGGGCATCGGGCTGCTTTACGGTGTCACCGGCACGTTGAACATGGCTGATCTGCGCGGGGCCGTGGCCGCTGCTGACAACCAGGGCCTGATCACGGTCATCGCCATGATGTTCATGGTGGGTTTCGGGGTGAAAGCCGCCGTGTTCCCGCTCTTCTTCTGGCTGCCCGCCAGCTACCATACCCCTTATTTCGCCATCTCGGCGGTGTTTGCGGGCCTGCTGACCAAGGTGGGCGTCTATGCGCTGATGCGCATGTTCACGCTGGTATTCGTGGGCGATGTGGGCTTCACCCATGAAATCCTGATCTGGGTGTCGCTGCTGACCATGTTCACCGGCGTTATCGGCGCCGCCGCGCAGATGGATTTCCGCAAGATCCTGTCTTTCCACATCATCAGCCAGATCGGATATATGACGCTGGGCCTCGCGCTCTATACGCCACTCGCGCTGATGGGGGGCGTGTTCTATCTGGTGCACCATATCATCGTGAAGGCGAACCTGTTTTTCGTCGCGGGTCTGGCCAAGCAATATGCCGGCAGCACGGATCTGAACCGCATCGGGGGCCTCTACAAATCCGCACCGCTTCTGGCCGCGCTCTTCATCATCCCCGCCTTCTCGCTGGCAGGTTTCCCGCCGCTTTCGGGCTTCTGGGCGAAATACCTGATCGTGAAAGCGGCGATCGAGCTGAACATGTGGTTCGTGACCTTCGTCTCGCTGCTGGTGGGCCTGCTCACGATCTATTCGATGACGAAGATCTGGGGCTATGCCTTCTGGAAACCGCACCCCGAGGGCTATGATCCCACGCCCGACCGCGCGCCCCCGCGCGTGACTGCGGCCATGATCACCCCCATCGCAGGGCTTGCAGCCATGACCATCATCATCGGCTTCTTCCCCGAACCCTTCGTGCAATTCGCCCAAACTGCCGCAATGCAGCTTCTGGAGCCTACCGATTATGTCACCACAGTTCTGGGGGTGCAGCCATGAACGGACTTGTCCTGAACCTGCTTCTGGCCTTCGCTTGGGCGGCGATGACGGCGGATTTCAGCTTCATGTCGCTGGCCACAGGCGCGGTGCTCGGCTTCTTCGCGCTCTGGATCTCCTCGCCCCTCACGGGCATCGATGATCTCTATTTCAAGCGCTTCCGCCGCTCGGTCTATCTGGCGCTGTTCTTCCTGTGGGAACTGCTCATGTCCTCGATCAAGGTCGCCTGGGACGTGATCCGCCCGGTGCCGCAGAACAAACCCGCCCTGATCGAAGTGCCGCTGACCGTGAAGGGCGATTTCGAAATCCTGCTGCTGACCAATCTGATCTCACTCACACCGGGCACGCTCAGCGTGGATGTATCCGAGGATCGCGAGACACTTCTGGTACACGCCATGTTCGGGGATGATGCCGACGACCTGATCGCGGATATCAAGAACGGGTTCGAGCGGCTGATCATGGGGGTATTCGAAAAATGACCGGAGCAGGTTTTCTGCAAATCGCTGCGCAACTGTCACTGATCCTGATCCTGATCGGCATGGCCGTGGCCTTTTACCGTATCGCCAAGGGCCCGTCGCTGGCGGATCGCGTGGTCGCGCTGGACATGATGACCGTGACCATCATCTCGTTTTGCGGGGTCTATGCCGTGGTCATGGATGAGCCCTCGCTTCTGGATGTCGCGATCGTGCTGGCGCTGGTGGGCTTCCTCGCCACTGTGGCGCTGGCGCGCTATGCCGAACGCCGGTTTGAACGTAGCGGCAAGCAGCAACAAGAAGTCAAGGACGGGGAGATCGAAAATGATTGATGTGCTGGTAGGTCTTTTCCTGCTCGCCGGGGCCGCCTTCGTTCTGATCGCCGCCATCGGCATCGTGCGCCTGCCCGATCTGCTGACCCGTATGCATGCCTCGACCAAGGCCGGCACCTTGGGCGCATTGCTGGTGCTGGTCGGGCTGGCCTTTCATCAGGGCACGGGGGAAGTGGTCAGCAAGGCTGTTGCAACCGCACTGTTCCTGCTGCTGACAGCGCCGATAGCCGCCCATATGATCGGACGCGCGCATGCCCGCGTGATGCAGAAGCTCAATCCGAAATCAGGAAGCTGAACGGTTGTAGGAGAATGCAAAAAGCCGCCCCTCGGGGCGGCTTTTCCAATCCGTAGCGCAATCGCAGCTCAGGCGAGCGACAGATTGCTGGCCGATTCGCGACCGTCGCGGCCTTTTTCCAGATCGAAGGTCACTTTCTGACCATCGTCCAGACCACGCAGGCCTGCGCGCTCAACAGCGGAAATGTGCACGAACACATCCTTGGAACCGCCATCGGGTTGAATGAAGCCAAAACCTTTGGTTGCGTTGAACCATTTCACTGTGCCAGTGGCCATGTGAAGTCTCCTAGTAAGTATGCTGCCCACACCTTGCGGCAGCCCGGCTCAGTCAGTGCAAGATCGAAGTGACTGTGGCCGAAACGGAGAACAGTGGTCGATAGTGGTAACGTCGCGCCACATACATGGCCCCTACGCCCCCATTTTGCAAGAAAATTCGCATCAGAGCCGCGAAATGCGCTGCGCCATATCCAGCATCCGGCAGGAAAACCCCCATTCATTGTCATACCAGCCAAAGACCCGCAGCAAGCCTGCATCGGTCATCTGCGTCTGGGGCAGGGCCATGACAATGCTCTCGGGCCGGGCGCGCAGATCGACCGAGACAAGGGGCCGGTCGGTCCAGCCGATCACCCCCCCTGCCCCGCGCAACAGATCATTCACCGCCAGAGTCGTGGTCGGTCGCTCCAGCATCACGGTCAGATCCACCGCCGAGACCGAGGCTGTGGGCACCCGCACCGCCGCCCCCAGCAAACGCCCTTCCATTTGTGGCAGGACACGTTCCAGCAGACGCTGCGCACTGGTGGTCGTCGGCACCATCGACAGGGCGGCAGCGCGCGACCGCGCGGGATCGCCGCGCGGCGCATCCACCGTGGGTTGGCTGCCCGTGTAGCAATGCACCGTCGTCATGAACCCGGTCGCGATTCCCCATTCATCGTGCAGCAGTCGCGCCAGCGGGGCGAGCGCATTGGTGGTGCAGGATGCGTTCGAGATCAACTCATGACTTGGCAACAACTCCGCATCATTCGCACCCAGAACAATGGTGATTTCCGCCGCGTCAGACGGGCCGGAGATCAACACCCGCCGTGCCCCTGCACGGATACCGCGCCGCGCGACCTCGGTGCGGTCCGCGCGTCCGGTGCATTCCATGACCAGATCAATATCCGACAGATCCAGATCGGACAGATCGGCGGCATGGGTCAGCCGGAGCGCCCGGCCAGCCACCACCAAAGCCCCGTCGCGCAGCGCGACCTCTTTCTGCAAGGGTCCGAAAACACTGTCATATTCCAGAAGATAGGCACAATCCTCTGGCGTGGCGATGTCATTGATGGCGACAATTTCCACCCCCGGCCAGGCGTCCTGCAACCAGGCGCGCAGGACTGTCCGTCCGATACGTCCAAACCCGTTCAGTGCTACGCGCAGCATCTGCCCCCCCCCCTTGCCTGACCGCTGACCGCTGACCGCTGACCGCTGACCGCTGACCGCTGACCGCTGACC
>JAFIEM010000197.1 GCA_020832555.1 Natronohydrobacter sp.
CAATATCCGGCTGGTGATCGAGGATGACGCACAGCGCCCGGAACTGGCGGTGCAGATCGCGGAACGCATGATCCAGTCCGAGCGCGCGGATATTCTGACCGGGATCATCTGGTCGAATCTGGCCATGGCGGTGGTCCCGTCCACAGTGGCGCAGGATATTTTCTACATCTCGCCCAATGCAGGGCCTTCGCCACTGGCGGGCGCAAATTGCCATCCGAATTATTTCAACGCCGCATGGCAGAATGACATGCTGCATGAAGCGGCGGGCCAGCATGCCAACGAGTTGGGCTATGAAAACACTTTCATCATGGCGCCCAACTATCCGGCGGGCACGGATGCGCTGACCGGCTTCAAGCGGTATTTCGAGGGCAATCTGGCGGGCGAGTTGTTCACGCAGGTCGGCCAGACCGATTATGCGGCGGAAATCGCGCAAATTCGCGCGTCTGGCGCGGATTCGGTGTTCATCTTCCTGCCGGGCGGCATGGGGATTTCCTTCATGCGCCAGTATGAGCAATCCGGTGTCGATCTGCCCATCATTTCGGCCGGGTTCAGTTTCGATCAGGATGTGCTGCCCGCGATGGGATCGGCGGCGCTGGGGGTGATCAATACCAGCCAGTGGTCGCCCGATCTGGAGAATGACGCGAACGCAGCCTTTGTCGCCGCGTTCGAGGAGGCTTATGGCCGCCTGCCCTCGCTCTATGCCAGTCAGGGGTTTGACACGGCCAATCTGATCCTGTCGGCACTGGGCAGTGCGGATGTGACGGACAAGGACGCGTTCCGCGAGGCGCTGCGGGCTGCGGATTTCACGTCCGTCCGGGGCAGTTTCGCGTTCGCGCCGAACCATCACCCGATCCAGACTGTCTATGTCCGTGAAGTGGTCGAGGTGGATGGCGTGCTGACCAACCGCATCATCGGCACGGCGTTTGAAGAACATCGCGACGTGCATGGCGAAAACTGCCCGATGTGAGCGCGATCTGGCCCCGGTTCGCACTGGGGCCAGAGGCGGGTGAAAGCATGACATGACCCTTGCGCTGATCCTTGAGCAACTCCTGAACGGGGTGCAATTCGGCTTGATGCTGTTTCTGATGTCGGCGGGCCTGACGCTGGTTTTCGGCGTCATGGGGCTGATCAATCTGGCGCATGGCTCGCTCTACATGATCGGCGCGTTTCTCTGTGCGGCTGTTGCCGGGGCCACGGGCAATTTCTGGCTGGGGCTGATGGCGGGGATCGCCGCCGCCGCGGCAGCGGGCGCGCTGATCGAGGTCGCGGTGATCCGCAGGCTTTATGCGCGCGATCATCTGGATCAGGTGCTGGCCACATTCGCGCTGATCCTGATCCTGTCAGAAGGGGTGCGGATGATCTTCGGCCCCTTTCCCCTATACCTGAACGTGCCGCAAGCCCTGCGCGGGACGGTCAATCTGGGGATCGTGGATTATTCGCTGTATCGGCTGGCGCTGATCGGCTTCGGGCTGGCGGTGGCGCTGGGCCTGTGGGCGCTGATCGCGAAAACCCGGCTGGGCATCCAGATCCGCGCGGGCGAGTCGGATCGTGAGATGATCGCAGCCCTGGGCGTGAATATCCGCGCGCTTTACACGATTGTCTTTGCGCTGGGGGCAGCACTGGCCGGGCTGGCGGGCGCGTTGGTGGGGGCGATCCAGTCGGTGCAGGTGGGGATGGGAGAGCCTGTGCTGATCCTTGCCTTCGTTGTGATCGTCATTGGCGGAATCGGGTCGGTGAAGGGTGCGATGGTGGGGGCGCTCTTGGTCGGAGTGATCGACACGATGGGGCGTTTCCTGCTGCCGCGTATCTTCGCGACCTTTCTTGACACCTCGCAGGCAATGGGGGTGGGGGCGGCGCTGGCGTCGATGCTGATTTACCTGCTGATGGCGCTGGTGCTGATCTTCCGCCCGCAAGGATTGTTCCCCGCTCATGGATAACACGCGCAAGGAATGGTTGCTGAATGCCCTGCTGGCGGGAGCGCTGTTTGCCGTGCCGCTCTGGGCGTGGCTGGCGAATGAGCCGTTCATCATCACGCTGGCCACCCGCATCGCGATCCTAGCGATTGCGGCGGTGGGGCTGAATATCGCGCTGGGTCTTGGCGGCATGGTCAGTTTCGGTCATGCGCTGTATCTTGGGATTGGCGGCTATGTGACAGGGATTGCCGCGCATCATGCCTTCAACGGCACGCCGGTTCTGGGGCTGCCGGGGACGAACCAGATGCTGCCGATCTGGGCGGTGGCGATGATCCTGTCTGGAGCAGTGGCAGGGATCGTGGGGGCGCTTTCCTTGCGCACCTCGGGCATTTTCTTCATCATGATCACGCTCGCTTTCGCGCAGATGGGGTTTTTCTTTGCGCTCTCATGGCCCGCCTATGGGGGCGAGGACGGCTTGCCGATCTTCGTGCGCAACCGCTTTCCGGGGCTGAACACCGCGCGCCCGTGGGAGTTCTTTTTGCTGGCCTACGGCGTGTTACTGCTGGCGCTCGCCGCTTTCGCCCTGATCCGCGCCGCGCGCTTTGGTGCGGCCCTGATGGCCATTCGCCAGAACCCTGACCGGGCGGCGGCCATCGGCATTTCGCCCTTCGGCATCAAGCTGGCGGCCTTCGTGCTGTCGGGCATGATCACCGGGCTGGCCGGCGCGATGATGGCGGATCTGACCCGCTTCGTCAGCCCGGCGATGATGGCCTGGACGATGTCGGGCGAGTTGATCGTGATCATCATCCTGGGCGGTGTGGGGCGGCTCTTCGGCCCGGTTGCGGGGGCCGCGATCCTTGTGGGATTCGAGGTGTTTTTCGGGGGCCTGACGGAGCATTGGAAACTGTGGCTGGGTCTGGTCCTGCTGGCGGTGGTGCTGTTCGCGCGCGGCGGGCTGATCGGGCTTTTGGCGGGACGGGCGCAGAATGGCTGATCCGGTGCTCGATCTGCGCGGGCTGCGCAAAAGCTTCGGGGCGCTCAAGGCCACGGATGATGTCTCGCTGAGCTTGCGCGCGGGAGAGATACACGCGCTGATCGGCCCGAATGGCGCGGGCAAATCGACGCTGATGGCGCTGATTTCGGGCAAGACCCGGCCCGATGCGGGCACGGTCTTGTTGCACGGGCAGGACATCACGGCGCTCTCTACCCCGCAGCGCGCGCGGGCGGGATTGGGGCGCAGTTTTCAGGTCTCTTCACTGATCCCCGACTATTCGGCGCTGCGCAATGTCATGCTGGCGGTGCAGGCCCGGCAGGGGCACAGCTACCGGTTTTTGCGGCCAGTCATGCGCGATGCGGCCTTGCGCGAAGAAGCGCAGGGCTATCTGGACCGGGTTGGCCTTGCTCCCCGCGCCTCGGTCGAGGCAGCGGTGCTCAGCCATGGCGAACGGCGCTTGCTGGAAATCGCGATGGCGCTGGCGCTGCGCCCGAAGTGCTTTCTGTTTGATGAACCGATGGCCGGGCTTGGCGCAAGTGGCACGGCGGAACTGATCCCCTTTCTGCGCGCGCTGAAAGCCGATGCGCCGATCCTGCTGGTGGAACATGACATGGATGCCGTGTT
>JAFIEM010000198.1 GCA_020832555.1 Natronohydrobacter sp.
CCTTCCATTCCTGAGAAAGGATCGCACCATCAAACCATGGGATCAAACACCTAGGTGCCCCGTTTATAACTGATCGCCCCGCCAAACAAATCCACCATCGACATCTTCCGCCCGCGCGCTGGAAATGGCCGAGCCATCGGGCATCATTCTGCCCGCAAGCGCACCAGTGACATCACAGAGGAAGGCCGATTCGCGCACGTCGGGATAGACAATCAACGATTCCCGACAGGAGGGACCATCGCCATGGAAGAATTGTGTGATGCCACCCCAACCCGCCAGATCCCTTGGGTAATACCCAAACCGCTACCGAATGCGGCCCCGCATATTCCATCTTAACTGCCGTTTGCGTCCAAATCGGTGATCAACACCGTAAACGAAGGTCCAGAAAAACTCGGCTCTCCTCTGTCACCGCGATTGTGGATGAAGCCGAATGTGCCGGTGTCGCTGACGACGTAGATCACATCAGCCGACCATAACCGATTGCATCCCAAAACCTCCCTCAGATCATCGCGCCTGATGGGTTGGTGTCAGGCAACTGCGGCTGGCACGGTGCGTTCATGCGCGGCCATTCCTGCGCAATGTCACCAGTTGGGCCACGCTGCTCACTGGGCCGAGACAGGCGCAGGATATCGCTCTGTGTCACGTCACGCCCTCGTCGTTCGGACAGCGCGACGGCATGCGCCGCCGCCCTGAGCGCCAGACATTCCTGCCACTGGGCAAGTGGCAGCGAAGTTTCTAAATACTGCGAAATCGAGCAAAGCCAGTGCCGTGCCCGAAGAAATCCCCGCATCTTCAGAGGTTTCACAAGGCACCCGCGGCAGCCAGTCCGGCAAGCGGTGGGGCCGGAGATCAATATCAAGGTCTGGGAGCGGCGCGTGTCGTGAATTTGCACACCTTGTTGCGACGTATGGGATGAGGATTTTCTTCAATAAGCGCCATATCTTGCGGTTTCAATCTATGTCCGGTAAGTTTGCATTATCGGATATAAACCACCAAGCTGCAAACCAGTCTCAAGACCAGCAGATTTCCGAGGCGTCGATGGATTCAAAGACAGAAGAAGACGATGCCATCGTCCTGCCCTCTCACCTTGCTGGCTCTGGTGCGCTGGATCGGCTGATCGATACTGCCCGCGCTTACGCGCGCGCAGCTGCCTCCGAGAACACGCTCAAGGCTTACAGCAAGGACTGGACGCATTTCACGCGCTGGTGCCGCATGCGTGGCGCAGACCCCCTGCCCCCCTCTTCCGAACTGGTTGGTCTCTATATCGCCGATCTGGCCAATCCTGGAACCGACAGCGCGCGCAAGGCCCCTGCCCTGTCAGTGGCCTCCATCGAGCGCAGACTTTCAGGGCTGGGCTGGGGTTATCAGCAACGCGGCTTCGCGCTGGATCGAAAAAACCGACATATTGCCAGCGTCATGGCCGGCATTCGCCGGCAGCATGCGCGCCCGCCAGCACAGAAAGAAGCTATTCTGGCCGACGATATACGCGCGATGGTCGCCACCCTGCCCCATGACCTGCGCGGACTGCGCGACCGGGCAATCCTGCTTCTGGGCTTCGCGGGCGGATTGCGGCGATCAGAGATCGTGTGCCTGGACCGGCACAAGGATGACACGATGGACTCGGGCGGCTGGGTCGAAATGCTTGAGGGTGGCGCCTTGATCCGGCTACGCGGCAAGACCGGATGGCGCGAAGTCGAGATCGGGCGCGGGTCATCTGATCAAACATGCCCGGTCCATGCACTGGAACAATGGCTGCATTTCGGGAAGATCAGCTTCGGGCCAATCTTTACCAGCATCACACGCGACGGCAAACGCGCGCGCGAGACACGGCTCAATGACAAGCACATCGCCCGACTGATCAAGGCCTGCGTGCTGAACGCCGGGCTCCGCCCCGATCTGCCCGATGCCGAACGCGTGCAACTTTATTCTGGCCACTCTTTACGCGCCGGTCTGGCCAGCAGCGCCGAGGTAGATGAACGCTATGTGCAGAAACAACTGGGCCATGCCAGCGCGGAGATGACTCGGCGCTATCAGCGACGCCGCGACCGGTTCCGCGTCAATCTGACCAAAGCCGCAGGCTTGTGAGGACGTTGTTAATCATCATCTGATATCGCTTCAAATCCGGGCAAGCGCAGGGATTCTTCAAAATGCCCTCGCCCCAGACAATCTCAAGCCCTGCACCACGCCTTGACGATGGACAGATCCGCCACGATGCCACGCTCAAGGATATAGGTCTCGCCGCCGAATTCCTTGTGCTACTTGCCCTCGGCAATCACCGTACCGACGCTGGTGCGGGTGTAGAAACCGGGAATACCCGCGCCGCCCGCGCACATGCGTTCGGCCAGCATGCCTTGCGGGTTGAATTCCAGCTCCAGCTCGCCCGAAAGGTATTGGCACATGAATTCGGCATTCTCGCCGACATAAGACGACATCATCTTCTTGATCTGGCGGGTTTTCAACAGCACGCCCAGACCAAAATCATCCACGCCGCAATTGTTGGACGCAATGGTGATATCCTTGGTGCCTGCTTCGCGGATGGCGTCGATCAGCAATTCTGGTATCCCGCAGAGCCCAAAGCCCCCCGCCGCAATCGTCATGCCGTCAAACAACAGCCCATCCAGCGCCTCATGCGCGGAGCCGTAGACCTTTTTCATGCCGCCTGTTCCTTCTCCGGCCCGGCCCTTAGACCGAGAATACTGCGTGCCTGCCGCCATGTAGCGACGGGGCGTTCATGCTTGTCGCAGAGTTCCACCACGCGGCGCACCAAGGCCGCATTTGAGGGCGCGAGCCTGTCGCGGTCCAGTCGTACATTGTCTTCCAGCCCTGTGCGTGCATGCCCCCCGGCGGCTACGGCCCAGTCGTTCAGCGTCGCTTGCTGTGCGCCAATCCCTGCCGCACACCACGGCGCATCAGGCCCGAATAGGCGCTGCACAGTGCGGATGTAGTAATCGAACACGTCACGATCCACTGGCATCGCGTTCTTAACTCCCATCACGAACTGCACATAAGGAACCTGCGCGATCTGACCCGCCTGCCACATCTGATGGGCTTTGAGGATGTGCGAGAGGTCAAACGCCTCGATCTCTGGCTTGACATCATGGGCCAACATTTCCGCCGCCAGCCAATCGACCAGATCAGGCGGGTTTTCATAGACACGGGTAGGGAAGTTGTTCGAGCCAACGGAAAGAGAGGCCATGTCGGGCCGCAGCTCCAGCATCGCCCCGCGTGCCTGCCCCGCGCCAGAGCGGCCACCGGTCGAGAACTGGACGATCATGCCGGGGCAGTGCTTTTCCAGCCCCTCTTTCAGCGCCGCGAACTTTTCGGGGTCAGATGACGGCGTCTGATCGTCATTGCGCACATGAGCATGCACGATGCTGGCACCTGCCTCGAAAGCCTCATGTGTGGATTCGATCTGTTCACTGACCGTGATCGGCACAGCGGGATTGTTGGTCTTGGTGGGCAGCGAGCCGGTGATGGCCACGCAGATGATGCAAGGGTTGGACATGGGGAAACCTCAGGCAG
>JAFIEM010000199.1 GCA_020832555.1 Natronohydrobacter sp.
CGCACCAGCGTATCGCCCGAAGCCGCAGGCAGGCCCGCGCGCAGGGTCAGGCTGACATTCTCGCCATAACTGACCCCGCTGACGCAAAGCTGCGCGCCTTCAACCTCGACCGCCAGACCCTGCACGGCGCTTTGCACGAAAGGCGCATAATCGCGCGCAGGCGACAGATCGTCGGAGAATTGCGCGCAGATGCGCGGCGTGGCGCTGGTCGATTCCACATCATGGCTGAACAGCCGGAAGCCGAATTGCTCGCGCAGACGGACCAGCCGATCAGGGTCGATGCCGGGGCTGAGCTGGTCGGCCAGACGCATCGCGGCGAGCGCGGCATCGCCCCGGAAACTGGCTTCATACGCCTCTGCCATGACGACCAGCGCCTCGGCCCGCTCACCCGCTTGCGCAAGGCGCAGGGTCGCATTGAGGGCCGCCGTCGCTGCCTCGCGGTTCAGATCGAAGCGCCGCTGCCCGTCGCGCTGCGCCTGTGCGCGAAGCGCGCGGGCATGGGCCAGCCATGCGCTGCCGCTGTCCCCCACCGTGACCGCAGCACCCGTCCAGATCACCGCCTGATCGCCAAAGCGCCCGTCCAGCAACGCGGCCTCGCTCATGCCATTGGCGTTGTAGCGATTGGCCATGGTTTCGGCCTGTTCGCGCGCCGTGGCGAAATCGGACCTATCCAGAAACCCGAGTTCCGCGCGCACGGACTGCGCCAGACCAAGATTGGCGTCGGGCACTGTGCGGATGATGCCAGAGAGCGCGCCTTCGAAGAAACTGGACGCGCCAAGGGTGGATTTCGGGAAACAGGCACCCGCGCGCTGGTTGAAAGTGAAGCCTGCGCAATCGTCCAGCCGCAGGCAGGTCGCGTGGCATTGCTGCAATGTGGTGTTGAAGATGGGCGTCAGATCACCGCCGGGAAAGTCGGTGTTTTCCTGCATCGTCGCGAATCGCTGCGGGATGGGCGCGTCCTGCGCCTGCGCAGCGGGCGACAACATCACCGCAAGCGCAAACGCCAATGCTGCAAGGGGGGCTTTCCGCCCCCCGCCATGCAGAGCATGGCCCCCCCCGAGAGTATTTCCGGCAAGATGAAAATGAAACATGGCACGGCCCCCCGGCGAAATGATTGGCGCGAGGTTAGCATGGGTTTGTGTCACGATAAGCGGGAATTTTCACGCCTACACAGGCTTGTGTCAGCTGCCATCATCCCAGAGTTCCGGCTCCCAGATCGCAGGTGTGCCGCAGATCTGCGGATCGGGGGGCGTCACGACATCGGTGGATTTGCCCGGATAGTCCAGCTGGCCAAGGATATGCTGCAACACGGCAAGGCGGGCGCGATACTTGTCCTCAGAACGCACGACCGTCCAGGGCGCGCAGTCGCTGTGGCTGCGCTCGAAGGTCTCGGCGATGGCATGGGTGTAGCTGTCCCATTTGCCAAGCCCGTCAATGTCGATGCGCGACAGTTTCCAGTGCCGCATCGGATCATTCTCGCGCGCAAGCAGGCGGCGAAGTTGTTCGGCACGGCTGACATTGAGCCAGATCTTGATCAGCCGCACGCCATCGCCGGTCAGGATACGTTCGAAATCGGGCAACTGACGGAAGAACCGTTCGCGCTGGTCCGGGGTGCAGAAGCCGAACACATGCTCGATCACCGCGCGGTTATACCAGGACCGGTCGAACAGCACCATTTCCCCGCCTGCGGGCAGGCGTTCGACATAGCGCTGGAAGAACCATTCGCGCAGTTGTCGGTCGGTCGGGCGCGGCAGGGCTTCCACGCGGACGGTTCGGTGATTGACCACTTCCATGATCCGGTTGATCGCGCCGGATTTGCCTGCCGTATCGCGCCCCTCGAAAATCACGATCACGCGCTGGCCGGTGTCGTTGATCCAGTGCTGCATCTTGACCAGTTCAGCCTGCAGCGGTTTCAGCGCGGCTGCGTAATCGGGTTTCTTCATCCAGCGCGGATAGGGGTAATTGCCCGCCAGCGTGTCGCGTTTGCGCGCCTCCTCGACCGTGCGGCGCAGATCCTCGGGCGCGCGCGCTTGCAAAAACGCCGTCACTTGCCCGGCAAAGGGCATCGGAATGTCACTCATCGCACGCCTCCTGTTCCACAGGATCAGGAAAGGCGCAATCAGGGTGCATTGCAAGAGTGGAGTGGAGCGGGCAGCGGGAATCGAACCCGCACCAAGAGCTTGGAAGGCTCGTGTGATACCATTTCACCATGCCCGCGCTGGTCCGATGGCTAGCCCAAGGCTGCGCGGCGGTCAAGGGGTGAGCAGGGCCCGGCGCGGCAGGAATACGGTCAGCAGCCCCAAGAGCGGCAGGAAGGCGCAGACCTGATAGACCCAGGCGATCCCGCGCGCATCGGCCATCACGCCAAGCACCGCCGCGGCGATCCCGCCCATGCCGAAGGCGAAGCCGAAGAAGATCCCCGCCACCAGCCCGATCCGTCCCGGCAACAGCATCTGTGCATAGACCACGATCGCCGGAAAGGCCGAGGCGATGATCACCCCGATCACCACCGACAGCGCAGCGGTCATGCCCAGACCCACATGCGGCAGCAGCAGCGTGAAGGGCAGCACGCCGACAATCGAGCCCCAGATCACCACCAGCGGCCCGAAGCGGTCGCCGATCAGCCCGCCCAGCATGACCCCGGCCGCCGTGGCGGCCAGAAACAGGAACAGCATCTGTTGCGCGGGCACGATGCCCAGATCGAAACGGTCCATCAGAAAGAAGGTGTAATAGCTGGAAATACTGGCCGTATAGGCGTTTTTCGAGAATGTCAGCACGGCCAGCACCACGATTGCCCAGATCACACGGTTGCGCGGCAGACCATGCGTCGCCCTTTCGCGCCCCTTGGCGGCGCTGGCCCGCGCCAGGGCGCCATACCACAGCCCGATCCGGTTCAGGATCAGCATGCCCACAAGCGCCAGCACCGCAAACAGCGCAACACTCGGGCGGCCCAGCGGGACCACGATGAAGGCCGCCAGCAACGGCCCAAGGGCAGAGCCGAAATTGCCGCCCACCTGAAACAGCGATTGCGCGGTGCCGAATTTCCCGCCTGAGGCCAGCCGCGCCACGCGGCTCGATTCCGGGTGGAAAATGGCCGAACCGATCCCGATCAGCATCGCGCCCATCAACAGCCCGCCATAGCTGGAGGCATAGGCCAGCAGCAAAAGCCCGCAGATCGTCGATCCCATCCCCACCGGCAGCGATTGCGGCATGGGGCGCTTGTCCGTCACCAGCCCCACCACCGGCTGCAACAGCGAAGCCGTGACCTGAAAGGCAAAGGTCATCAGCCCGATCTGCCAGAAACTCAGATCGAACTCGAGTGCCAGCAACGGATAGAGCGCGGCCAGCAGCGATTGCATGATGTCATTGATCATGTGGCACAGGCTGATCGCGACCAGCACCAGCCATGTGGTGCGTTCAGCAGGGGTGGCGGCGGCGAGGCTCATGGCGGAGACCCTTCACATGTTCATGAAA
>JAFIEM010000200.1 GCA_020832555.1 Natronohydrobacter sp.
TGCGGCTGGCCGGTCCGACAGAGCGGTTCTGATCCAGATAATCCAGCATCGCCGGGTGCAGGGTCGCGGCTTTCAGCATGTCGGCAAAAGGCGACAGGATATGCGGGCGCAGGGCCTGTTCCGCATAGGCAAGCCGCACGAAACGGAAATTGCCGCTTTTGGCCTGTAGCGCGAAATGATTGGACCAGAAACGGGTCAGGCGTTCGAAAAACCCGGTCTCGGCCGTGGCCATACCGACCAGCGTGGCGCGCAGATCGGCCAGCGCATCATTGCGGTCAGTGCGGTTCAGCACGCGCCTGGCCTCTTGCGCGCTCTCGTCTCCGTCGCGCCGCGCCTGACGCTGGTCACGCCGTTCGATGGCGCGGGCCAGTCGGGTGTCCCAGGGGGTGACAGCGGGGGAGTTGCGGGCAGATTCGCGACCCAGACCGTCCCAAAGCGCTGCGGCCCCGTCCGGCGGGGCGTGTTCGGGGCTGAGCCCCGCGCCAAAACGGATGGCGGCCAGAGTGGGCTTTGCGATCATGGATGCGCCTGTTTCCTGTCTGCGCGCAGTATGCGGCGTGTCTGCACCGGGGCGCAAATCACTTTCCGGCGTCAGCGGGTTTTGGCGGCGCGATGGGCGCGAATTTGCCCACCGAGGGCTTGGGTATAGGCGGCCAGATCATCCAGCGCGGCCTGAGCAGCGAAGGTATCCTGCGCCTCGATCGCGGTGACGAGGGCCTGATGGGCGGCGATGATGCGCGCGCGCGACCGGGCGGTGAAGGTGATCATGTTCATCAGGGGTTGCATGGCTTCGACCGCGCCCGCCAGATGCCATGCCAGCACCGGGTTGTCGGCAGCATCGACCAGCGCGCGGTGAAACCCGACGTCAGAGGCGCAGAAGCTTTCATCCGTAAGGTCAGGATCGCTTTGGCGGATGATTTCCGCGCGCATCCGGTCCAGATGCTCGGCTTTGCGGCGCGCGGCGGCCATCGGCAGGCAGGCGCGTTCAAGGGCGAATCGCGCTTCGCAGGCGGTTTCGAAATCAATCGCGTTCATCGACAGCAGCAGGGTCGCGGTGGTCGCCAGATGGTCCTGCGCCTCGGCAAAACTCAGCCGGTTGACGAAGGCCCCGCCGGTCGCCCCGCGCTGGGTGCGGATCAGGTTCTGCGCGGCCAGACGTTTCAGCGCCTCGCGCACCGTGGGGCGCGAGACGTTGAATTGCTGGGCCAGATCGGCCTCGGAGGGCAAGCGCCCTTCGGCCTGCAACTCGCCTGCGATGATGGCCTGGCGGATCGCCTCGGCGATCTGGTGGGAATAGTCGCGCGCGCTGTCGGGGTCGAGTTTCACCGGCCTGCCCTGTCAATTGTCTGACATTTCCATTTGTCAGGCGTGGTCCGGCCTGATATGTCTGACATATACGATCCTGGCCGATTGGCCAAGGCTGGCATTGCACGCGCGGGAGGGGGCATGTCGCAGGCGAACCGATTGCACCGGATGCGCGCGCCGCATTGGCTGGGCCTGTATAGCATGATCGCGCTGGCATGGGTCTTGCTCTATGCCATGCAACTACCGCCCGATCTGCTGGCGGCGGCGAGTGTCTACGGGGCCGAGTTCTGGGAAGCGCTGTGCCGCGTCGAGCCGGGACTGGCGGGCGCGCCGAATATTTTCCTGATGTGGGCGCTGATGTCGGCGGCAATGATGGCCCCCACCGCCCTGCCCGCTTTTGCCACATGGGATGATCTGGTGCAGACGGGCCGCGCGGAGGGGTTCGCGCAGTTGGCTGGGGGCTATCTGCTGGTCTGGCTGGGCTTCGCGGTGCTGGCCACGGGGGCGCAACTGGCGCTGGCGGGGGCCGGGTTGCTGACGCCTTTGGGCGAAAGCGCGAATATCTGGCTGACTGCCCTGCTGCTGCTGGGCGCGGGCGCTTATCAATTCTCGACATTGAAGGAGGCCTGCCTCTCGAAATGCCGCCGTCCGCTGGTATTTTTCATGCAATACTGGGGCGACGGCCCGTTTCGCATGGGCTTGCGGCTGGGCGCGGTCTGTCTGGGCTGCTGCTGGGCGCTGATGGCGCTGGCTTTTGTCGGTGGCACCATGAACCTGATCTGGATGGGGGGTGCGATGGTGCTGATGATGCTGGAAAAACTGCCCGAGTTCGGCGCGCGGCTGACGCGGCCACTGGGCTATGGGTTGCTTGCGCTTGGCGCGGCAGTGGTCATTTCCGAACTGGGAGGATGGATATGAGCGATCTGATGGAGAAACCTGCTGTGGGAACAGTGCCTTGGGCGATCAAGGGCGAATTGATCCTGAACTGCAACTGCACGGTGTTTTGCCCCTGTGTGGTCAGTTTGGGCAAACATGCGCCAACCGAGGGCTATTGTCAGGCCTGGTCCGGGGTGCGGATTGATACGGGCCAGTATGGCGATACCGATCTGTCGGGGCTGAATGTCGGGCTGTTGCTGGAAATTCCCGGCCTGATGGCGCGCGGCAACTGGAAGGCGGCGGTGTTCATTGATGATCGCGCGTCAGATGATGCCTATGACGCGCTGGTGCATATCTTCTCAGGGGCTGCGCGCGGCACGACGGGGCTGTTCGGGATGCTGGTCAGCGAGTTTCTGGGGGCCGAACGCGCCCCGGTCAGCTACGAGACCGAGGGCAAGACCCGCCGTCTGATGGTGGGCAAGAAGATACAGGGCGAGGTCGTGCCGGTGCGCGGGGCCGATCCTGACCGCGATATCGTGGCCACCAATACCGAATACTGGATGGGGCCGGATATCACGGTCGCCACCGCCACCAAGGGCCGCGTGCGTGCCTTTGGCCGGGTCTGGGATTTCGATGGGCGCAGCGCCGAGATCTGTCAGATCGACTGGAAAGGGCCGGGCCGGTGAGCCTGCCGCTTCTCTCCCCCTCGCGCCGGTTGCGGCGCACGCCGTTTTCCGAGGGCGTCGAAGCGGCGGGTGTGAAAGCCTATACGGTTTACAACCATATGCTGCTGCCGACTGTCTTTGCCTCGGTCGAGGAGGATTATCACCATCTGAAATCGGCGGTGCAGGTCTGGGATGTGGCTTGCGAGCGGCAGGTGGAAATCCGCGGCCCCGATGCGGGCCGTCTGGTGCAGATGCTGACCCCGCGCGATCTGCGCGGCATGTTGCCCGGCCAGTGCTATTATGTGCCGATTGTCGATGAAACCGGCGGCATGCTGAATGATCCGGTGGCGGTGAAACTGGCCGAGGATCGCTGGTGGATTTCCATTGCCGACAGTGATCTTCTGTATTGGGTCAAGGGGCTGGCCTATGGCTACCGGCTGGATGTGCTGGTCGATGAGCCCGATGTCTCGCCGCTGGCGGTGCAAGGGCCACAGGCCGATGCGCTGATGGCGCGGGTCTTTGGCGATGGCGTGTCGCGACTGCGCTTCTTCCGCTTCGGGCATTTCGATTTTCAGGGGCGCGACATGGTGATCG
>JAFIEM010000047.1 GCA_020832555.1 Natronohydrobacter sp.
TGGCGTGCAGTGGCTCTTTATTCGCACAAGAGCCACCATCAGCATAAGACAAGCATGTTGCGCAAAAGTGGTTTCCGGTTTTGCGCATAAAAACATGCGACCACAATAAGCTAGAGCTGAGCGCGCGAATGCGAATGAGCGCAACCCGCTCTAGGCCGAGGCTGTGTGAAAACACCCCAGATGCTGTATGCTTCCTGCGATACGGGAGTGCATTTATGTGAGGTTTTCTTGAAGGGGTTGATCGGGATTCGGTGACGCTGTTGCCGGGTCAGTTCTCAGTGACAATCAACTCCTATTTGACCTGCAGGCTGTTTCTGGTCTGCCCTGTTCCTGTGAATTTCAGGATCACACTCACGGCGTCCAACCTCGCCAGGGTCGCGCCGCTCAGAAAGCATGAAATCAGAGGTTTCGCCGTCTCGTCCACAGCGCGATCGAGAACGTCCAAGATCACAAATCAGGTCGCCCTTGATCGCGTTGAAGGTCGCGGCAGTCGGCGTGCTGCGGGCAGTGTTGGGTCATGGAAAACGAAATCCGACATAACCCTGAATTAGCCCGAAACGTCGCCGCGCTCTCTGCGCCTCCTGACGCGGACCAGAATTCTCGCCCGGCTCTGGCCCGGCGCGGCGGCATCGCGGCAGTCACCCTTCTGGGCTTCGCGGTGCTTCTGGCAGGATTTGGCGGGCAGGTGTTCCATAAGGTCGCCACCCTTGGAACCACAACCTCTGATGAAAGCCTGAACGCTTTGCAGGGCTCCTCCCACCCTGTCGAAGCAGTGGCGCCCCCCGGCGCTGACAGCGCTGTTCTGCTGGGAGCGGGTACTTTGGTGGCGACCTATGATTTCACGCTCCGGGCGGCCTCGCCGGTCAGTTTGCTCGGCCTGTCGCCAGGTCAGGTCATCGGTGCCGGCGACCGTGCCTTTTCTGGTGCGCCTGTCCTCCCGTTCACGGTCACAATCCTCGCTATTGACCTGAGCGCGGCAAGCGTTCGCGTCATGGCAAGGGATGATTTCACGCTGATCCTTCCGGTTTCGCAGGACCAGTTGTCCAAGGTCAGGATTGGCGACGGCGCCGAGGTCACCATGGACGCACTTCCTGCCAAAACGTTCAAGGCCGAGGTTGTTACAATCGCACCCTTTGTGACGGCGGGACGCGGGACCATCGATGTACATCTGCGCCTTGTTGACGCGCATCCCGAATTCCGACCGAATATGGCCGCGCGGGTGCGTATGTGCGGTTGTCTTGGCGAATTCGACAATCTGGAAACGGAAACCCAATGAAACACTTCTCCATCGCGCCGCTGATCAGCCTGACAGATGTCTGCAAATCCTACCGGGCAGGCCGAAGCGAGATTGCCATCTTCCAAGACCTGACCCTTTCCATTGACGCCGGAGAATTCGTTGCGATCATGGGGCCGTCCGGTTCCGGGAAATCGACTTTGCTGAATATGCTCAGCGGGATCGACAGGCCGGACAGCGGGCGCATTCGCGCTGGTGAAACCGATTTGAGCCTGGCGACAGAGCGCGAATTGACCCGTTGGCGTGCCGAGCATCTCGGGCTTGTCTTTCAGTTCTACAACCTGCTCCCCAATCTTACGGCAGCGCAGAATATCGAGCTGCCACTGCTGAAGCGCCCTCTGGGACGGTCCGCGCGGGCTGAACGGGTGCGAGTTGCACTTGAACTGGTTGGGCTGGCCGATCGCGGCACGCATCGCCCGGCCATGATGTCCGGTGGGCAGTTGCAGCGGGTCGGCATTGCCCGCGCCATCGTCACTGATCCGTCGGTCCTGATTTGTGACGAACCGACCGGAGACCTTGACCGGCGCAGCGCGACCGAAATCCTTGAACTGCTGCGCTTCATGCAGGTCAGCCAAGGCAAGACCATCATTATGGTGACGCATGACCCGGCGGCAGCCGCCTATGCTTCTCGCGTTCTGCATCTGGACAAGGGTGAACTTGTCCCGGCACGGCAGGAGATGGCTGAATGACCTATACAAGTCTCGTCCTCAAGTCACTGATCAGAACGCCCTTGCGCACCCTTGTCACGGTGATGGCCGTGGCGTCGGCCCTGATCGTTTTCGGCTGTATCACCAGCTTCATGAGCGGGGCGCATTCTGCCGAAAACGGGGCGATGAACCGTCTGGTCGTCACCAGCAAGACGGGTGCAGCGCAGCCTTTGCCGCTGACACATGTTATGGCCATCGCCGCGCTGGAAGAAGTCGAGGCCGTCAGCCATACGACCCGCCTGAACACCTTCAGCGGGTTCGAACGCAACTTTGTCCCGGCCAGTGCCGTTGATCCTGATATGGCCCATGCGGTGTTTGGTGAAGACCTCGCGCTGACGCCCGCAATGATGGCGGCCTTCACAGCCCGCACCGATGGGGTTCTCGTGGGGCGCAGTCAGGCTCTGGTGCAGAACTGGCGCGTCGGTGATCGGATCACGCTGTCGAGTAAGCTTTACCGCACCGCCGAAGGCTCGCGCGACTTCAGTTTCATAATCACCGGGATCTTCGACGGCCAGACTGTCGGGACCGATACACATTATGTCATCGCGCAGTATGACTATATCAATGCGCTACGGTCGCGGCATGTCGATACTGTCGATACCATTGTGGTCAAACCGACAGCTGGCGTGCGTGCCGCTGATCTTGCCCCGGTTATTGATAACCTTTTCGCCAACTCCTCTGGTCCAACCCGTACCCAGACCGAACGCCAGTTCCTCGAAGCCTTCATGGCGCAGATCGCCGACATTCGCAGCATCCTGAATGCGGTCCTGCTGATTTCGCTCCTGTCTGTCCTTCTGATCATCACCAACACAATGGCAGCCGCCGTGCGTGAACGCCGGTTCGAAATTGGCGTGATGAAGGCCATAGGTCTGTCCCGGTCGCGTATCGCAACACTTGTTCTGGCCGAAACCGTGGTGATCTGTGGCATTGGCGCAGCGATTGGCGCTGGCGTGAGCTACGCCATCGTGGCGGTGTCTGATCCGGCGACGGGCATGGTCTTCGATGCCGGGGTGATTGCCAGGATCATCGCCCTTGCGGTGCTGCTCGCGGGGCTTGGCGGCGTCCTGCCTGCGCTGTCCGCCTTGCGCGTCTCCCCTATCAAAACGCTTCGTTCGAGGTAACGCCATGACACGTCAAACCCGCGCAGTCATCATGTCAAATCTGATGTCCCTGCCCCACCGTATCTGGTCGTCGGCGTCCATGATCGCTGCAATCGCGCTCGTTGTTTTTGTCCTGACAGGTTTCCTTGCGATGGCGCGAGGCCTTGAACAGAGCCTTGCTGCGACCGGAGCAACTGATGTGGCCGTAGTATTGGGCGGCGGCGCGCGTCAGGAACTCGGCAGCGAGATCGCCCCTGGCGTTCCCGAAGCGCTGCTCGCCCAGGCCGACAAGCTGGAAATCACGGCGCTGTCTCGCGAGATGGTCATGCCGGTGGATGCCATCCGGCAAGACACCGGCGCGACGCAGGCGATCAGCCTGAGAGGTATGGACATCACCGGACCCGGACTGCGCCGAAGCGCGACCCTGACCGACGGGCGGATGTTCAAGCCCGACCATTACGAGCTTGTTGTGGGAAAGGCCATTGCCGCCACCTATAAGGGGTTCAAACTGGGAGACACGATCGAGATCGGTCGCAGCCGTTGGACCGTCGTGGGCCATTTCGAGGCCCCAGGCACGGTCTTTGCGTCCGAGATTTGGGCACCCCTTGCCGCTGTTCAGACCGATTTCGGGCAAGGTCAGTTGATCCAGAGCCTGCGCATCGGACTACGCGCTGACGTCAGCCTGCGTTTGCTGCAACCCGCCCTGTCCGAGATGGACGGTACACAGTTTCTGGCCCAGTTGGAACGAGAGTTCTACAGCATTCAGTCGGGTCACACCGCCAGATTGATCCGTGCCTTTGCCTGGCCATTGGCCCTGATGCTAGCAATCGGTGCGGGTGCGGGTGCGCTCAATACAATGCTGGGCTCGGTCACATCCCGCCAGATCGAGATCGCGACCTTGCGCGCGCTCGGATTTTCTCGCAGCGCCGCATTCTGGGGCACATGGTGCGAAGCTATCTTTCTTGCCTCGATCGGTGCCCTGCTGGGCGCCGGGCTGGGCTGGCTGGTTTTCAACGGCTTCTCGGTCGCGACAATGGGTGCCAACCAGAACCAGTTTGCCTTTGCACTCACCGTCAGCCCCGACGTGATCGGACCGGCCGTCATTCTGGCCCTTCTGATCGGTCTGGTGGGCGGTTTCATCCCGGCCCTGATCGCAGCCCGCATGCCTATAGCGGCAGCGCTCCACCGGGGCGGCTGACCTGAAACACTGTTTACCACACCACCCAGACCAACCGAAAAGGAGACTTACCATGGAAACCCTCGCGCTGATCCAGTCTGTCCTCGTTGATGTAACCAAGCAGGACGTCCCCACCCTGGAGCCAGAGATGGATCTCGTCGAAGACCTCGACCTCGATTCCATTCTGTTTGTGCAATTCCTGCTGGCGCTGGAGGATCACGTTGACAATCTGGAATTCAACCAGGAAACCCTGACCGAAGCCAGGCTGAACATCGTCGGCGATCTTGTCGGCTTTGTGGAAAGCGCCCGAGCACAGGCGGCCTGATCGTCATGCCGCTTGATCGCTTCAAATCCCTTTTGCCTAAATGTCCGCGCGAAGCGGCCCGGATCGGTGACTTCTCCACAGCGCTGGGGGCCATCGGCGCGGCAGCCACCGGGCGGCCAGGCTATCTTGCAACCGAGACCTTTGTCCTTGCCGGCGCAGGGGATCTGCCCGTGATCAACGCCGCCGGCGTGATCCAGACCCAAATGGAAGAGCAGCCCGATGACGGTGTTCTGGGGCTGATGGGTTTGCGCCTCTTGCTGGTCCCGGCAGCCAGTGCGAAGGCGCCCAAGGCCGCATCGGTCGCAGCGCTGGACATGCGTCTCGGGCTGTTCAGGCTTTTGCTGCAAACGGCGCATGACCATCTGAAGCCGCGCAAGAGTTTTGGCGTCAAGACCTTGCACCATCAACTTGTGAAAGCCGATTTCGGGGATGCAAGCGGGACGCTGGTCCTGTTGCAATCCAAGCTCGCCTATCGCCGGGCCACCGGTGACTTTGCGGGGATCGCGCTTGATCATGCCACGCTCAGCAGCGCCGAGGTGCAGGCAGAGAAACTGATGGGAGGGCATGGCTATCTGGCGGGTGGCACGCATCAGATCAGCTACCTGTCGATGCTGGTGCGCGGCCTTTATGGCGGGGCCGCGTCATGATGTTGCAAGACATAGCACAGCACACTGCTCTTGGTCGTGAGCTAACCGCAGGGATTGATTCGGATCGGACCACGGTATCCGGTCTGGCGGATTTTCCGCTGGCGGCAGAACTCAACACTCTCGGTGTGCCGCCACGCAAGGGCGATGCGCCCGAACGATTGTCGCTGGTGCACCGGTGCGATCTCTACGAGGCACTGGGGGCCATAGATCCCAACTTGATCTTCGCGGCTCCCGGACCCGGAATGGCAGGCATGATCGTCGCTGCGCTTGGAGATGCCGCTCAACAGGCGCTTTTCTTCGACCGTTTTTCTGCCGGGATCACCTGGAGTTTCTTTGCAATGACCGAACGGGATGTCGGCACCGACGCCGGGGCGATCAGCCTCAAGGCCCGCAAGGTTGACGGCGGCTATCGCCTCTGTGGTGAGAAGTATCTGGTCGGCCAAGGCTGGCGCGCGCCCGTCGGTGTGGTTTTCGCCAAGGAAGCCGAGGGGCCGTTGGGAGGCGCGTGCTTTCTGATCGAGCCAGCGAAACTGATCGGTTTTTCCGCCAAGCCGCTGCAGATGTTCGGCTGCCGGGGTGCCAATCTGTCCCATATGATCTTTGATGACGTGTTCGTTGCGGACACGGCGCTACTTGGCCATCACCTGCGTCCGACCGAACGCATGCGGAAGGCAGCCTCGGCCACGTTCGATGCGCTTCGACCCTGCGTCGGTGTTGTCGCCCTTGGTGTCGCGCGCGGCGTGCTTGATCGAACCCGCGAGACCGGACTGGTCCCCGCGCCTGTCCTGCAGCATCACTACAATACGCTCGCCGCCCTTCTGGCGTATGCCCGCGCGCTTTGCGCACAATCCGATGCAGATGGCCGACCGACCCGCGAGGCGGGGCTGTCAAAGGTACTTTCAGTACAGGCAGCGACGCGCGCGGTGGATGATGTCATCTCACGCGTTTCAACCGCCGCGCTCTTCCAGAATGACTGGCTGTGCAAAGCTTGGCGCGACATCAGGGCTTTTGAATACGCCGAAGGGGTCAGCGCCCTGCACAGGACCCATTCGGCCGATCTGTTCCGGAGATTGGACACATGAGTTTTCTCACCCCGCACAACGCGCAGTTTGAACCTGGGGGCCAAGGTTGCGTCCTCGCCGCGCTGCACTGCGAAGCCGTCCCGGTGACTGCCGGTTCCGCGATCGATGTCTGGCGGCGTCATTACGGGCTTGACGATCAGACAGATGCGCTTTGCCCGGCTCCCTGCAACGCCAAGGTTCTGCATGACCCGCGAGTTGTGGCGTATCTAAGGGCCCTGCTCAATGACAGCGATCCCGAGTTGACAGCGCTAATCTACGTCCATCGCGGATATCAGCCACAGTATCGGACACCGTTGCTTCAGTCGCTGCTGTCACAATTGCCTGAAGTTGGTGCTCATTTCAGTCACAGATGCGCGGAAGATATCCTTCCCGAAGAAGTCGGAAGCCTCATCGCCTCGTTGCTCACGACTTATCGTGATGTCGTAGTCCTGTGGGATCGTCATGACAGGTTGCTGCCGGCACATCGGTCAAAGGCAAGCTATCCGGGCGCGCCGCTGACTCGTATCCTTGCTCTTCAGACCAGCGCGGATCGAAGCATCTGGCAGCGCGCTGCTGTCGATTTTTTTGCCCCGCCCGCCGACCATGCCGCTCGATGCGCGGCTCATTCCAACTTCTCAAACTGAGAGGCCCTGATCATGTCTTTTGCAAACACCGATCTCATCGCTGATGCGGCGCCGCCGCGCGACGCGCCTGTCTTCGGCGATACATTCCGCAGCATGTCGCGCATTTGCTGGCCAATCATGCTGGGCGCACTTGCCATGGCGCTGCTCAACATCGGCCAGATCAGCCTTCTGGGCCATCACCCCGACACGGGGCCGCTCTATGTGATGTCGCTTCTGCAACCAGCCTATCTGTTGTTCTTTGCGTTCCTCGAAGCCGTTTCGATCACAGCACAGGTGTTTTCGGCGCGCTCTCGCAACAAATGGCCGGCCGGAAATGTCATGGCAATGTCCACCTTCCTTGCCATCATCGGTGGCGGTGTTGGGCTGGCCGCGGTCGGCGGCCTTTACCTGTTGGGTACAACGCTGGAGATCGACATCGCCCTGCTGACGCCCGAAATGCTCAAGGCGCTTCCGATCTTTGTGCTTTCGCTGCTGCCGCTTCTGGCGTTCGAGGTCTTCAATGGCGCCCTGCGCGGTCAGGGCAAGCCGCTGGTTGGCTTCATCATCCTGTCGCTGTCGGTATGTTTGAATATTGGGCTGGCCTACAAGTTCATGATGATCGACCACATGGGAATCGAGGGGATCTTCTACGCCAACGCGATTTCGGGAACGCTGGCGTTCATCCTGATGTATGCGGCCGCGACGGTTCATTTCCGGGGGGCCACAAGGGGACCCTTGATCCCTGCGCTGACCCGGATGGGTACCCTGCTGGGCGTTGTAGGTGTTCCGGTCTTCGCCTCGTTAATGATTGCCATGGCAAGCTCGGCCGTATTGTTCAATCAGTTGGCCGGATTTGGCCCGGAATACGCTGCGGGGTTCCTGATCGTTTTCCGGACCCGGTTCTTCTTTCTGATTCCTGCTGTCGCTCTGGCAACGTCGATTGCGATCCTGGTCAATCAACAGGCCGGCCAGAAATCTGCGGCATATCGCAAGGCGATGCTGACCCAAGGGATCGGCATTGTAGTGGGCTTCTATACGATCGCGACGGTGGCACTCTTTCTGGCGATCGGGCCGATTACTCAGGTCATGGCTGCGGATCTGGCCGTGCAGAATGCAGCGGCACTGGTTTTTACATTCCTGATCCCCGGCTTTCTGGTGATTGGCGTGGCGGTCGCGTTCCAGATCATTCTCGAGAACCTCGATCGCGGTGTCCGTGTGATGATCTGGATGCTGCTGCTCGAGGGCGGCACGGTGGCCTGTCTGCTTGCGTTCGCGTCAAACGTGCACATGGCGATCTACATCATGCTGGGCGCTGTCATTGCCTACGCTGCGGCATTCAGCTTCGAGTATGTCGCGTTGATGCGCAGCAGGACTGCCTTCGACGACAATGGCAGTTCGGGTGAGGACTGATCCATGACGCGCCCGCTCAGCCAAATGCAGCTTGCTTCGGCAACTCCGGCTTCGCCGCCCCTGTATGTGGCGGGGATCGGGGTCGGCCTCGCCCCCACATCCCAGACCGTCTCTGAGGCTGCCGAGGACCTGCAGCTCGACGCGGGCGCGCAAAAGATGTTTTCCCGCCTTTTCGGTTTTGCCACGCTGCCCTACGAAAAAGATGCGCCGTTTCGCACACTGCTTCAGACCGCTGTCAATGATCTGGCACGCACCTGGCCCGATCTGGGCGCGGTCAACCGGGTATATCATTGTCATACCCTGCCATCTGTTCGCCTACCGGATACCCCGCTGACTGCGGAGTGTGGACCCGCCACCGAGGTCAGTAGCCTGGGCATGGCCCATTGCGCAACGGGCGTTGCCGCTTTCAAGCTTCTGGAACACTGCTTGAAACCCCAGGAAACCGCCCTTGTCCTGATCGGTGAACGGGCGTTTCACCGACGGATCCGGCTGATCGATGATACAACCATCATGGGCGAAGGGGCGGTCGCACTGGCCGTCACCCGCGGCAAAGGTGCCCTGCGCGTTCTAGGCAGCCATGTCACTCATGACGGCTGCGCAGCACGCAGCCGCGGACATCCGCTAGAGCCGCCGCAGGTTGGGCGGGACTATACAAGCTTCGTCGCAGAACACCTGACCAGCGCGATGAGCCGCTTCGGGATCTCGGTCGATTGTCCCCCCGATCTGGTGCTGCCGCATAATGTCAACATGGTGTCCTGGCATCCGATCGCCAAAGCGGTCGGCCTGTCGCCAAAGTCTTTCTACCTGCGCAATGTCGGTCGCATCGCCCATTGCTTTGGTGCCGATCCGTTTCTCAATCTTCTAGATGCGCAAAAGGATGGTTTGGCGCGACCGGGTCAAACTGTTCTGCTGACCAGTGTCGGCATGGGATTGTCAGCCGCTTCGCTTCTCCTGCGCATAGAAGGCACGTTTTCCCCGTCCTTCCAAGCCTCTTATGAATGAAAGGTTTCAGCATGACGCTTTCCGACAGCCGTCTTCAAGACATTGCTCAGCAGGTCGCGACCCCCTTTTACGCCTATGACGCACAGACCCTGAGAACCACTTTCTCGGCCTTGAAAGCGCATATGCCCGACGGCGCCGACATATACTTTTCGCTCAAGTCCAATCCCAATCACGCGATCATCGGCACGCTGGCGCCGATGGGGGCCGGGGCAGAGGTCTGTTCGATGCCCGAACTTCATATCGCCATGAAAGCAGGGGCGAACCCGCGCCGCACGATCTTTGTCGGTCCCGCGAAATCCGAAGCCGACATTACCGCAGCGATGGATTTCGGGATCAAGGCCATTGTCGCGGAAAGCGCAGAAGAACTTCAGATCATCAACCGGATTGCCCGGAACCGAGGAATCGTCCAGCCCGTCGCACTACGGATCAATCCCAATTTCAGCTCGTCCAAGGCCCGCATCATGATGACCGGACGCGCCAGCCAGTTCGGGATCGAGGAAGATGATATCGATCTGACCCTCGCTTTGCTGGACACATGCCCCTCTGTGGTGATGGTTGGTCTGCACGTTTATCTTGGATCACGCGTGCTGGACGAGGCCGCTATTCACGAGAATACCGCCAATATCCTGGCCCTTGCGGAGCGCGTTGTGCAAAAGCTGGGCCGTCCGCTCGCCTTTGTCGATGTGGGGGGCGGATTTGGCGTGAAGTATCATGCAAACGAGCGCGATCTGGATGTCGATGTGCTTGGCCCGGGCCTCCATGCGCTGATCAGCGACTTCCGCGCTCGAAACAGGCGCACAAGGGTAGTGATCGAGCTTGGCCGGTATCTTGTCGCGCGCGCCGGGGTCTTTGTGACCGCCGTTCGATACGTGAAATCTTCGAAAGGGCAGGATTTCGCGATTTGTGACGGGGGATCAAACGTCAATGCCGCTGCAGCGGGGTATGGATCGGCCTTTCGAAAGAATGTCCCGATGGCGCGTATAGGTACGTTGAATGAGGGCGGGGATGAGGTTGTCTACAACGTCACAGGGCCTCTATGCACACCTTCTGACACGATCGCAGAAAAGGTAAGGCTGCCGCGTCTCGCGCCCGGCGATCTGCTGCGCTTCGACAGGGCTGGGGCCTATGGCCCATCTCATTCCCCGGTCCATTTCCTGAGCTTCGGACACCCTGCGGAGATACTCGTGGACGCGGAGCAGACAACTTTGGTCCGCCCTGCCGACAGCATTGCGGATCTTCTGGCCAAACAGACCCGACTGGTGCTGTCGCAAGGCGCCGAAGGTGTCGAGGATCAGCCGGTCGGAAAGGCGCTTGCAAATGCATGAAGACCATCTTTCTGTAATTGCCCGGCTTGATTGTTACCGGCCAATCTTCGAACAGGCTGCCGCAGGGATTGAGCGTGATCATTCGGGCTGGTCGATCCTGTGGAACGCCCCCGAACTGCGCGCAATCGCAATGGTTGGCGTGCCAGAATGCATCACACCGCATCGCTTTCATACCGCCGGTCTGGGCCAGTCCGACTGCCCCTACCCCCTCCATCTGGCGATTGTCGAAAGATTGGCACGGGGCGGGGCTTCTGCCTTGATGGCGCTTCCAAGTGCGTCGCTGTCATCAAGCGCCATTCTCAAGCTGGGGACCGACGCGCAGAAAGATCGATTCTTTGCCCATTATCGCAGCGGCGATCCGGCCTGGAGCTTCTTCGCCGTGACAGAGCCGCATGTGGGTTCGGATGCCAGTCAGATTTCGGCAACCCTTGCCCCGCATCCCGGCGGAGGTTGGCTGCTGAATGGGACAAAGACATTGGTTGGCGGCGTTGCGGTCGCACGCTCGGGTCTGGTGCTTGCCCGCCACGCGGACACCGACGCACCCGTTCTGGTCATCATCTGCGATCCAGCGGAAGCGCCGGGCTTCACGGTGCGGCGGCTTCCCATGCATGGTCTGCGCGGTGCGGGTATCTGCGAACTGAGCTTCAGGGATTTCAGGCTTCCGAATGATGCGATCCTGGGCGCGGATCAACGCCTGCCCGCGATGATGATCCTGAGCCAGGTCTTCGAGCGGCACCGGCCGATGGTCGCAGCGATGGCGCTTGGCACCCTGGCGGGCCTTCTGGACCGGCTGCCGCCCCAAAAGACCCTCGAGGAGCGCCAGTTGCACAAGGTCCTGTTGCACCGCCTGATGGAGGTCGCCGAGCAGATCGCTTCCGGAGCGGCCCATGCCGGACAGATCAGCCTGTTGAAGTTGCAGGCTGTGCAGGCGCTCGACGGATTGAAGGCCCGGCTTCCGGATCTTGCAGGTCCAACGCTCTTTTCCGATCCTGTCCTACGGCGACTGGTGCGTGACGCCGGGGCTTTTGAATACATGGAAGGCGCGTCGAACATCCACAAGATGAACGTAGCCCGGCACTTTGCTCAACAGCCGAAACTGGAGATCGTATCATGACGCTTCATATTCCCCCAAACGGACTGCTGCATTCCACGTTCGGTGGGCTGGAACCGGTCGATCCGGGCTGGATGAATGATGTCGATTATTGGGAAGGCTATAATGCTGCTTTCTTTGCGGCCAATGGTGCAGTTTACGAGCCCAGCCGTGATTCCAACATAGCCCAATGGGTGCAGGCCACTGATCGAGCGCCGTTCGCTGATATGGCGCAAGCGCTGCTGGCTCAAGTCTCCGAGGATATCGATCTCAGTGATGTGCGGGTCGTGTTCCTTGCTCACTGGTTGCCGGATGTGCATCTTGGCACCTCCGTAACCAACTGCGTCATGCATGTGCTCGGGCTGAACGATGCCTTTGGGCTGGCTTTCAGCGACCGGGGGCTTACCGCGCCGTTCTACGCACTGGATGCCATGGCCGGTGTCCTTGCCGAGACCGGTGGCAAGGGCCTTTTGCTGACTATGGATCAGAAAAACCTGCTTTACCGGACACCGGCTCTGGATGCGCTGCCAAAGTCCAACAGCGCGAGTCTCCTGATTCTGGACCTCACGCCAGCCGGTCGGGCATATCGCGGATACCGGCGCCATTCAGACACGAAACCGAATGTGTTACATCGGCTGGCTGCCGACTTCGAAATGGACCCCGATACGGTCACGTTCGTGGCACCTGCAGCCCTGGCCGAGATGGCACGGGACGTTCGTGTAACCGATCCTGCCTTGCTGAGTGCAGCCCCGTTTGCCGTCCTGCAAGGCGTACCGCGCGACCGGGCGGTGATTTGTGTCGCCGAGGATACTCAGGGCTATGCCGCCATTGCATTTGGCAGGGAGACCAGCAATGCGCATTGAACGGATCGCAAGCCGCATTCCTTCTGGCCGGGCCAGCACGCGGGCCATCATTGCTGATGCCGGCGGCGATCCCCTTGAAACCCGTTATTTCGAGAAACTCTTTCAGATGCATAGCGTTGCGGTGGCCCATCCCGAGAAAGGTCCGAATGACTATCTTGCGGATGTGCTGACAGATTTCGGCGATGCGGACCCGGTCGATCTGCCTGATACGCTGATCTATGCCCATGCCCAGCCGGTCGCTGCAGGCAAAGCTTTGCAAGAGCGCGCGCAGTTGTCCCGACATCCTTGGCTGGCGCGGCTGAAACATGTCTACGAACTGGATCAGTACAATTGCGCCACGGCCTTTTTCGGGCTCAAACTGGCCTGCTCCCTGCTTGAAAGCGGCCATTCCCACCGCGTTTTGCTTTTTGCAGGCGACAGCTTCGCGGACTGGCCCTTGCGCTACCGGTATCTTCCGGCAGTCACGTTGCTGGGTGACGCGTTTTGCGGATTGCTGTTGAGCAAGCGTCCGGGCGGGTTGCAAGTCAGGCATGTTGAAACCTCACACGACCGACGCTTTTGCGGCGGCATCGATGCAGATGAACAGGAGCTGCAGGCGTTCAATCTGGCTCACGCAGAGCTGGTCTCTGCCGCAATGTTGCGGGTGGGCCATCTGAGCAATCCGGAAAGAGAGTTCCTGCCCCACAACATAAACGGGCTTGCCTGGAAAGTCTTCGCCCACGAAAACGCCGCTTTGCGTCCTCCGCGCACCGAACTTGTGCCCGAAATTGGGCATTGCTGCACAACCGACCCGTTCCTGCTGCTCCATCGGCTGATGCAAGAAGCACCCAGGATTGATGCAACATTGCTGTCAATTGGCATGGGTGCCTATGTCGGCGTCGCGCACGTGCAACATAGCTGATCCGGAAAGTCGACGCCCAAGTTAAGCGGGTCTCCGATCGCAATCCGAGGCCCGTTCTTCCTATGATAATGACCTTATCAGGCAGTGTTGTCAGCCGTTCTGGCCCACCCTTCCGGCAAGGATGCCCGGTTCTGCAATTGCCACTTCTCTTCAATCTCGACGACGAATTCCGTGATTGATTTCAGGTCAACCGTGCGTTCTGACCCCTTGTCGAGCACGGCCAGGAATACTTCTGCAAATTCCCTGTTGACCCGCGCCTCCTGCATCGCTGCTGCTCCTGCAATCAGCCGGGGCCGAGAGTCGTCGTCAAGCATGTTTTTTTTCAGCCTCGCAATGCGCTTTTCAAGCCGCGCGATCTTGTCCTGATCAGTTTCTGCCATCAATTTTGTTCTCCTTGCTTCTCCGCCAGATCGCCTATAAGTTGAATTGACGACATTACAGCGTTGATATGCATTTCAAAAACCCTTGGGGTGTGTGTCCCGCTCCGGATATGGTGCCTAACTTTGCCTAGTCTCCCTCTTCCATTTCTCACGGCTTTCTTTCTTTTTTTCATTCTCTTGAAGGTGATCTTCTCGAACGGGCACAGGATTACAGTGCTGCCGCTTCTGGTGATCGGAGCCTACGGGCTTCAGTCGACCCTGCTTGGTTTGACATGGGGGTTCGAAGTCACATTCCCCGTACCCGTTTTGGCGGGCTTCGCTGTGCTGATACCCCCGCTGACCTACGCGGCGTTGACCAGTCTGGCACAGGTTACGACTGACAGGCGCGCGATATGGCTTGTCGCTCCGGCGATCTGCACCGCTGGATTCGTGCTGCTGTTTCCGTTTCTGGGCATAAGCCAGATCGAATACCTGCTCGACGTCGTGATTGTCGCCATCTACCTGTTCTATGGCGGCCTGATGATGCGGATCGCCTTCATTGTCGAAACCGATTGGATGGATCAGTTGCCCTTCCAGCGGCTGCCATCGGCAGGGCGCACCTTCCTTGTGGCAGGTGCTGCGATGTTTCTCTCGGCCACTGTGGAAATCATAGTCTTTATGGATCTGGCCCATGGCAGCGGCACATTGGCACCCGAGGTCGTGGGTCTGTCCAACCTGCTGCTGCTGATCGCGCTTGGTGTAGCTGTGCTGTGGATGTCTGGCACGCCGCCGCCGGTCGAGGAAAAGACTGCGAGGCCAGTCGTGGCGTATGAAGGGTCTTCTGGCCAAGCCGAGCCCGTCGGCTTGATCGACGGAATGAGCGCCGAAGAATACCGCGCGCTGCAGCAGGCAACACTCGAGAAACTGGACGATTACATGATGACGCATCAGTTGTACCGGGATGAGAATCTCAGTCTTGACAGGTTGGCGCGGCGCACCCTCATACCGACCCGACAGATCTCGACCGCGATCAACAATCTGCGCGCAATAAACGTACCTCAATATGTCAACACCTTCCGCGTTATCGAGGCTTGCGAGCGCCTTAAACAGACCGACGCGCCAGTGACCGAGATCATCTATGACGTCGGCTTCACAACCAAATCCAATTTCAACCGCGAGTTCCAACGCGTCGTCGGGGTTAGTCCGAGCGTCTGGCGACGCTCGAACAAGTATGACAGCAAACCGTCATCTTGGCCGTTCGTAGAGAGTTTCTTCGAGCCGACCACTGCGCCGTGCCGAGATTTCAGCCTTCACCGTGCGGAAGCGGCGAAATAGGTCGATCCTTTCAGGACATCCGAGGCGATCTGGAGCGTCATGCCATCAGCCGCTTCGGTGACGCCACGGTTGAACAGCGAGACGGGAGCGTTGACCTGATAGGCCAGACGTGCGCCTTCTGCCACGCCAAGATCAATCACCAGTTTTCTGGCATTCACGCGCAGATGATCCGTGCCCTCGGTATTGTTGAGGATAAGCGTCGCCGCCAGTTGATGACCGCTGATATCGACGGCATTTGCCTGACCGTCGAAGCTGATCACAGCATCTGCTGTCTTCATCTGCAACACGCCATACGCCCCGCTGAATTCCGCAACCACCTTTTCGAGGTTTACATCCAGATTTGTGCCAGGAGCGAGGTTGATTGAAACTCTGGGGTCGCAACGCGTGACAAAACCGAAGCTGAAGCCGCGCTGCTGCTGAACGAATGTGATCAGCAAGGCATCACCCCGTCGTTCGATCTCGGCGTTCATCGTGCAGTTCTTGCCACCGTGATCAACAACCGTGACCCCCGCTGGAACAGCCGGATCAGCAGTAAAGCTGACGCGGGTGTTCGATCCACCAACGCGAACCAGATTGACGCCGTTGAGGTCGATCATGACCTCTGGTGTCGACACGGCGGGCGCGGCCATGGTTTGGGCGCCACCCGCCATCATCAGTCCGGTCAGCACCGGGACTGACAGAAACTTTGAGATATTAAGCATGTACTGATCCTTTCGATGAGTCATGAGTATAGGGGGAAGGAAGGGACAGTCCGGCCAACGCCATTGCTGTCAGGGTGTTGGGCAAGTCTTCTTGCGTCGCGGGCACGTCCATGATGAAGCCGTGAAAGCCGAGTGCATCATATTGCTCCAGCACGCGCGCGACTTCGGCGTGACTTCCCACGATGTAAGGGCAGAATGTCTGGTACTGCTGCAGAGGATGCAGCCAGTAGATGCTCTGCGGCTGGCTTTCCAGTCTTGCACCCAGCTCCGTCAGTTGCCCGAGCCAGACAGAGTCACTGGTTGCCGCGGCCAACTTGTGTGCCATGCGGCCTCGTTTGTCCTTTGGAAAACGAGCATGGGCGATGGTCCACGCTTCTTCGGAGGTGGTGCGTGCGATGATTCCGATCCGGGCAAAACTGCCCTGCGGGAACGGTCCTGCTATTTCGTCCGGCGGGGGCGGATAGACAACCGGGCTCGCCCCAAGCGCTGCAGCCGTTTCCCGGCCAGCATCGGATGACCCTGACAGAAAGAAATCTGGTCGCAGCGACGCATGCAGCGCAGGCTGCAACCGCACGCCTTCGAGCGTATAATACGCACCCCGGATGGACACGACTTCGTCTCCCAGAAGGGCCTGGACGATCTGGGAGTACTCCTCTAGCCGAGCATAGCGGGCGTCATGCGGCGTGCAATCGCCAAAGGCATTGAGATCGCGCACAAAGCCACCCGCCACCATATTCAGCGCAACCTTGCGACCATAGAGCTGTCCGAAGCTGGTGATCCGTTTTGCGGCCATGAACGGGGGCATGTAGATCGGCTGCGTCGCGATCAGCGGCACAAGTTGCCTTGTGCGTTCGAGCACCAGCTGGGCGACCGACCAGGGATCCGAAAGCGTATTATCAGTGTAAATCAACGCGCCTTCGGCTCCGGCGGCCTCGCTCCAAGTAGCGACTCGGGTGACATGGGTCGCATAATCGGAACCGAAGGCTGACGAGGGTGGTATCGTTGTGAAAAAGCGTGTCATGCGGCGGTTTCCTTGGCTTCGATGGGCTGAATATGAAGGCTTTGACCGGTCTCTGCGGCCTCAAACACGAAAGAGGACGCCCTGAAAGGCGATCCCGGTCCTTTTCTGAGCAGAGCGGCGGAGAACGTGGCACCCATTCCCGCGGCAATGCACAAGACAGTGCGGCCACGCGCGCGCGGCAGGGTCAGCCCAAGGTTGACCAGAACATCCGCACAGAACAGATGTCCGACCCGCGCCGCCGCGTTCAGGGCGATCTTGTCCTGCCAGCCGTGATCGTCAGCGATGTCGCGCAGGATGGGCAGATTAAGGTGATAGGGCACCACCAAGTCTACTGCATCTGGTGAGAGCCCCGCATCATTGAGGCAGTCAGTCACGAATTGCCGGAGCATGCCGCCAAAGTTCTGTGAAAACGCTCGCTGCAGCGCAGGCGACATCCGATCGGGGTTGTCGTGAAACGCCGGGGCATGGTGAACCCAGCTTTGCGCAACCTGCCAAGCCGCCTGCGACGTGAACAACGCAGCCACTGGCAGTTCCCCCAGCGCTGCTCCAGGCTGCCGCGCAGTGGCCGGATGAAAACACTTCTCGCCGGCCAGAAGGATCGCCGGTCCTTCATGTGCAAGATTGCGCAATAAATGCAGAGCAGAAATCGCCCCGGCGCAGTGGTTCATGGACAGGGTCACCGTTTCCCAATCTTGCAACCCGGCATCTGATGCAGCTTCAGCCAGCCAGAGGCTGTCAGGAAAGGTGTTATGGGTTTGGGTCTTCACATGGAGGATCCGGCCCCGCGAAGTTGTCAACCATGGGGCATGCTCAACCATGGACCGCAACGCGGCTTGCGACATGTGCCGCTGATTGCGCGGGTCAAGGGCAACCGAGTGCAGTCCGAAGAACTTTTCCAGCATGCGCAAGTCTGATCGGGTTAGCCCATGGGCCGGGCCCAGAGACCGGAGCGCATGCAATCGGATGTTACCCGCGGGCGCTGCAATGGTGGAGAGCCCCAGTCTCATTGTGCTATGGCCGCACGCCGTGCCACATGGACTATTGGCACCATCGCAGTCAGTTCGGCCACAAAGGCCTTACGGTCAAGCTTGCCATTAGGGTTGAAAGGCCCCTGAGCGGTGCCCCGCCAGAAACGCGGCACCATATGCGGAGCAAGCCTGTCGCCAAGGGTCGCAGCAAGATCGGCAAGATCCCCGGCGTCCGGGTCACACAGGACGAAGGCGGACATCGTGTTGGCGCGCTTGTCGGCTGTCACCTCGACCACGGCATCTGCGACACCTGGAAGCGTTCGGATCATTTGCTCGACGGCGTTCAGATCGATCCGGTAGCCATCTAGCTTCACCTCGCGATCCCGTCGCCCGACAAAATGCCACAAACCTGCCGGTTCCTCGCGGCCCCAGTCACCAGTCCGATAGCTGTCACCGTTGAAGAAGCGCGCCTCTGCCTCGGAGTCGGCACCAATATATCCCTTGGCGACTGACCTCCCCGAGATGATGATCTCGCCGCCGTCGAGCGACAGGGATGTGCCAGGGCGCACTGCACCGATCGGTATAGGTCGGTCAGGCGCAAGATCCGCCCGCGTTACCTCATAGGATGTAACGGCCACGGTCGCTTCGGTTGGGCCAAATGCGTTGATGATCCGCACCCCCGGAAACCGCTCGAACAGCTTGGCAACCAGATTTGTCGCCAATACTTCGCCGCAGAAGAACATCACCTTCAGATCTGGCAGATACTCGGCGCTGAACCGGGGGTGCTTACAAAAATGGGCGGCCAGGGCCGGTGTCGATACCCAGGTGTCCACGCCGACGTCGGCCAGCCTTTCGACATGATGCCCAAGGTTCCAAAGATCACGGTGATCCAGTGTGACCATAGGCACACAGGCGTTCCAGGCCATCCACATCTCGAATAGTGACACGTCAAAGCAATAGCGGACATTCCCTGTGACGGCTCTGACCCCCCCCTGCTCTGCCGATAGTTCCCGGCACCATTGCGTGAAATCGGCGAGATTCGCATACGTGACCGCGATCCCTTTCGGCTTGCCCGTCGTGCCCGACGAAAACAGAATATAGGCCACATCGTCATCGGACACGTCCGGGGTCAGGAACAACTCGCCATGGGCCTGAAGGTCCACCCGCACCACCATCCGCGCGCAATCGGGTGTCAGAGCGTCGGGTGTGGGTGTTTCGCCCAGCAGGATGCGGCGGGCACCTGTCATACGAGCGATTTCGGCGATCCTGCTGGCCGACAGGTCCGGCTCGACCGGCACGACGGCGCGACCTGTCAGAAGGCAGGCCCAGTAACCCACAATGTAGCGGGGGTCGCGATGTCCGTAGATCAACACGGGTGATCGGTCCTCCCCGTCCAGTTCAGACAACCGCACAGCCAGAGCGGTGCAGGCGCGCGAAAGTGCCTTGTAGCTCAGATCCCCGGCCCGTTCCGTGCGTAGCGCCATAGCCTCACTTGCGGCGAAGCGCAGAAACACCCCCATCAGGGTCCCATGGGCGGACATCAGGCGGACTCGGTCAGTTCGGCCATGCGGCGGGCGATGAACTGTCCCAACAGATTGACTGTCGTGAAATCCTCGGGTGCAAGGCGGGCAGCACCGAGCGTGAAACCGGGAACGGATTCCTCGATGATCAGGAAAAGCTCGATGAAGCTGCCACTGTCAAAAGCGAGATCTTCCTCGAAGCGGGTGTCACCGTTGAGCGTGACACCGGCGGGGACATCCCCGATTTCTTCGATCGCCTCAAAGATTTCTGCATGATAGTTTTTCATGATTGGTCCAGTCCTTGTTGATGTGAATGATGGAGCGGCCCGCGCATCAGGCCGGTTCGCCGAGTTTGGTCTTTGCCAGAACAAGCCTGTCGATCTTGCCGTTCTGGTTTTTGGGGAGTGCAGTCATCACCACGCAGTCCGAAGGACGTTCATGGATCTCGAACCGGGTCTGGCACCATTTCAAGACGGCTTCGGCTGTCAGACAACTGGCGCGCTTCGGCTCGACAAATGCCGTCAGGCGGGCACCGGCGATGGAGCAGGGGCTGGCCAGCACTGCGACCTGTGCAATATCGGGATGGAAGGAGAGTTTGTGTTCAACCGAAACCGGGGCTACCTTGATCCCGCGAATCTTGAGAATATCGTCCTGTCGCCCGATGAAATAGGCATAGCCTTCATCGTCGAGGCGCACCTGATCACCCGTGTGCAGCACGATTTCGCCGGTTTCAGAATCCTTTTTCAGTCGCGCTGCAGTGGCCTCGGGGTTCTTCCAGTAACCCTGCATAACCGTCTCGCCGCGAATGACCAGTTCCCCGGTCGCACCCCGGTCATGTCGCTTTCCAGCCTCGTCAATGACCCACATGCTGGTGAAGGGGATCGCTTTGCCCACGCTCATCTTGCGGATGGCCAACTGATCCGGCTCCAAGTAGGTGCAACGGTGACATTCGGTCAGCCCGTACATCGAAAAAATCCGCGCCTCGGGGAAGAATGCCCCCAGATCGTCGATCAACCTCGGTGCCAGCGCGGCGGCAGTGTTGGTGATCACGCGGACCGCGCCAAGATCGAAGCGCCCCTTGAAGGGCAACAACAGCGCCGCCATTGACGGTACAAGTGGTACCACCGTGGCCTTGCTGATGGCGATGGCGTTGAGATTCATGATCGGCTGGCTGAAATCGCGGGCAATTATCAGCGTGGCGCCTACCCGTGCGGTCATGGTGATCTGATGCAGGCCATAATCGAAGGAAAACGGCACCGCGCAATAGATGCGGTCAGAAGGATCATATTGCAGATAGGTTGACACCGATGTCGCGGCGGCAACCATATTCTTGTGGCTCAGCATCACACCCTTGGGTGTCGAGGTAGACCCGGATGTGTAGATGATTGCGGCAAGATCCTCGCCGGATGCCAGAAGCTTGTTGGGCAGAGGCGCGGCCAGATCGGTGCGGATTTCGTTGACCAGAGGCCGGTGCTGCGCCAGAGCCGCCGCGCTGCGGACATGCGACGCGGATCTGGCGTCGGTCAGAATCAGCACCGGCGCCGCGTCATCAATCATCCACGCGAGTTTGTCCGCCTGCGTGTCCGGATGCACAGGGACGAGCACACCTCCGGCAAGTTGACAAGCCCAGAAGGCCACACAGTACTCGATCGAGTTGCCTGCGACCAGAAACACCCTGTCGCCCAAGGTCAACCCCTGGGTCCGGAGAGTTTCGCTCACACCTGCGGCACGGGATGCCAACGCGCCGAAGCTCAGCTTCTCGGAGCCATATTCCAGTGCAGGCAAGAGCGGATGACTCACTGCTGTGTCAAGAAGAAAGGAAGCGAGGCTTCGTCCAGAAAAACTGTTCATGAGACAGACCCTTATGAGATGATCGGCCCGCTGGCGCGGATCCTCAGGTCGGCTTTCTCATGCAGCCGGCGCCCTGCGAGACCTAGATCACGTGTCAGGCCGTCCTGAATCATGATCCAGAATTCGCGACGTCGAATCTTGCGCTACTCCGGTAGCGGTTCGACGACGATGGAGGGCAAGATGACACTTTTTGCGGAACTTCCCGGCACGGGGCAGTCATTCAGGCGGATTGGTCGCGGTATATCCTTGATACAGGCTTGCGAAAGGCTCTACGCATGCGAGCTTGCGTCCATGCCGACCAATGGCAGGCGCCAGGCTGAATTTCTTGCCGGACGCGCGGCGGCGCATGATGCGCTTGCACTGGCTGGCTGCCCCTCAGCGTTTGGGCACCATATCGGGCGCGATCAGTTCGGAGCACCGCAATGGCCAAACGGCTGGATCGGTTCGATTACCCATACCGCCGACACCTGTGCCGCCATCGCAGCCCCCATGCGGACCTATCTGTCGCTGGGCATTGATCTGGAATCCGCGCGCGGGAATGGCATGGATCGCGCCATCGCGCGCATCTGCATGACCCCCGAAGACGATCGCAATGTGCCGCCCGTACTGATCTTCTCGGCGAAAGAGGCCGTCTATAAGGCCTGCCATCCAATCCTTGGTGGCAATCTGTGGTTCACCGATTTCATCATCTCGGATGTCTGGCCCGACGGCAGCTTTCATTGGCAGCTGAAAGCCGATCCCCACATTTCAGGGCGCGGGCAGCATCGCCCCTGCGCAGCGGGTGTAATGACCTGCGTGGCTATCCGCCATCACGACCCCCTCGCCCGACATGCCAAAATCACTGCACCGACAGGTGCAGTTGCTCCAGCGAAAAGGAAAACGCCAAATGACATCCGCAAACTGCGCCACATCCGATGACATCGCAGCCTGGCTCGTCACGACCTGCGAGGAGCTTGGCCTTCACGGCATCAGCGTCGGGCATGATTTCTTTGCCTTCGGGGGCACATCAATGCTCGCGATCAAGCTGATCGCCAAGATGGAAGCCACTTTCGGCGAAGACATCCTACCACCTTCTGACCTTTTCACGATCCGCCAGCTTGAAGGCGTCGCCCAGGCCCTCGGTAGGGCCCTAGGCATGCCCGCCTGACCTGCAACTCGAACCCGGAGCCACCTCAATGCTTACCCTGACCGCATCCGCCACCGCCCGAGCACTGCACAACAGGATCAACCAGACCGATACACCCTTTGACGCCGATGCCACTATCTGCGACATCTGGACCCGACAGGTACAGGCTAGCCCCGACGCTGTCGCCATAGCGGACCTTGAAGGCTCCTTGAGCTATATAGAACTAGACGGGCTGGCCAATGCCGTGGCTGCTTCTCTTATCGCGGCAAAGGTCGCCCCAGGAGATATGGTGCTGGTCGCGCAGCCCCGGTCCCGCGCCCTCGTCATCATGGTTCTGGCCATTTTGAAGGCAGGCGCAGTTTATCAGCCGATCGATCTGGCCTGGCCGCTGAAACGCGTGGCGGAGCTTGCCGAGGAAACGGGCGCATCGCTATGTCTGGGGCGGCTTCCGGGTTCAGTCGCGCGGGTGCAAACGCTTCCGGTCACACTGGAGGAACTAGTCCCGGTGAGCAGCGCGCCCAAGGTCGCGATTTCGGGCGACAGCATCGCTTATGTCAACTTCACCTCCGGGTCCACAGGCAAGCCCAAAGGTGTGCTGATCCAGCACCGAGCGGTCTTGCGTCTGGTGCAATCGCCGTCCTTTATGCGCCTGTCGCGCGCCACGCGAATGCTGCACATGGCCCCGATCTGTTTCGATGCGGCAACACTCGAAATTTGGGGCCCATTGCTGAATGGCGGAACCTGTGTCCTCTATCCCGACGAGATGCTGCGCCTCTCTCGGCTTCGGCGGGTACTCGACACCTGCCGCGTGACAGACATTTTCCTGACCACCGCGATCTTCAACATGATCATGGACGAGAATCCCGAGTTGCTTGCGCGGCTAGACTGCGTCATGACTGGCGGCGAGGCGCATTCCCTGTCGCATATCGACAAGGGGTTCCGCACCTTGGGAGCGGGAAAGCTGGTAAGCGTCTATGGGCCGACGGAATCAACAACCTATGCCAGTTTCTATCCGATCACTCGGTTGCGCTTGCCACATGAAAGCGCCCTGCCGATTGGAAAGCCTATCCAGAACACCCGCGCCTTCGTGATTACCGAAAACCGCTTGGCCGAACCCGGCGAGACCGGCGAGATATGGCTGGCTGGTTCGGGCTTGAGCGCCGGATATCTTAATCAAGCTGCGCTGACGGCCGAGAAATTTGTCGCTGTCACACTGGATGGCACCTCGTTTCAGGCCTACAGGACCGGTGATCTTGGCTATCTCGACACATCAGGTGACATCGTCTTTCAGGGGCGTGCAGATGATCAGATCAAGGTCAATGGTAACCGTGTTGAACTGGGCGAGATGCAGCACCATCTCCTTGCGCTCCCGGCGGTCGAAAGGGCGATCGTATTCGTCTCCGGCGATATCGCCGGAGAGAAACAGGTCCTGGCATTTGTCATCTTGTCAGACCCAACCACCGATCCAGCAGACCTGCGCGCAGAACTCGCACGATCCATACCGGCCTACATGATCCCGTGCCGGATTGTGCCTGTCGCAGAGTTCCCGCTCAGCCTGACGGGGAAGATTGACAAGAAGGCTTTGCTGGACAAGCTGAAACCGCATCCCTGCGTCGCAGCTTGACGCTTTTCCGTGTCCGCTACCTTGGCCGACGCTAACGCAACAGGATGCCCACCTTGTCCTCTCGTGCCGAAGGGTCCGTCGATGACATTGCCAAGTAATCCTCGATTGTCTTGCCTAGCTCTGGAGCGAAGCCGCGACCGGTCTCGGCACATTTCTCTATTCGGTCGATACGAAAAGACCGAAATCCAGCACGGAGTTCGCACCAGGCCGAACAGGTCCAGACCCGACCCCAGTATTCGGTCTGAAGGGGTCGGATATCGCGTTCAGTCACCTCTTCGGCAATGCTGCGATATGCAATCCGCAAAACCAGACCATCGCGGATTGCGCGGCGGATGAGCGGCATATGCACGAAACCAGCACGGGCCGTTTCGAACGCATAGACACCAAAACCCCATTTTCGGGGAGACCGGCGACGCACAGCCGCATGCCCCTCGACTTTTCCCAGCAGGCTTTCGGCGGCAACCTGAAGCTCTGGGTCCGCAGCCTCTCCGACGATTGCCATGCCGAGTGCCAGCGCTTCCAGCTCGATCAGCGAAAGCGCCAATGGCGGCAGGAATACCGGTTCGCGCATCATGTAGCCCACGCCCCGCTCGCCTTCGACGGGCACGCCCGATGCTGCGAGAGTGTCCATATCTCGATAGATCGTGCGCTCGGACACCTCCAATACGGCGGCGAGATCGCGCGCGGTGTGGAGCCGCCCATCCCGGAGGATCTCCACCAGTTCCGCCAGGCGATCCGCGCGCCGCATCATTGTCAGTTCACTGCGACTTCGAGCTCGGAATGTCGCATCTGCACCGAAGCGCCGTCGATGCATTTCAAGAACGGCATGTTGTCATGTGCCGCTCCAATGGCGGCTGCTGCTGCCTTGGCGTCGCGCATGCTGGCCCACTCGACCTGCTCGACCCAAGTGCCGTCCCAGGCAATGGACAGCCGACGGCTGACAAAACCCGGCTGGGCCAATATCCAGTCAGTCATCGCAATCGCAGCCTGAGCGAAGTCTTCCCGGCTTACACGGTCGATCAACTTGAAGGTGACGGTCTCCATTACGTGTTTAGTCATGGCGTGGTTCCTTTCTTGTTTGTGATGATGAAATCCCATAGCGCCATACAACTGACATATTTCGTCAGTTGAGTGATAGCATCCGGACTCCGAGCTGCCAACAGCCGATGGCAAGCACGAAAGGACCACCCCTACCCTTAAACCAACACTCCTTTCTCTCTCGAAGATCTTATGGTTGAAATTATGCGGTAAATATTGCCTGAGCATCAAAGGCTGAGTACACTGAACAGGCAGGTCGAGTTAGCGTGAAATCACCATTAATTTCTTTGTTTCATCATAGCTTCCAGGTAGGCATTGTTGCTCCTCACCTGCCCTGTGCTTGCTCTTAGGACCAATTCGTCGAGTGCGATAAGAAGTCGCCCAGGACCTTGTTCTCTAAGGTGTTTCATGATTCTAGCCTGCTCTATTCTCAGCAATGAACTGAGATCGGCCAATATTCTTAAGACTGATTGATGGTCTCTTGGCTCATTTGGAAAGAATTCCGAGACGTTTTTCAGATCGGTCCAAGCCATAGTTGTTGGATCTTGGCGTTCCTCAGACTGAGATGTGACGTGAACACCCGCTATATCCTTTTTTTTATTCAATCTTGTGGGTTCTACGTGCCGGACATTTTGTCCGTCGTTGCCGGACATTTTGTCGGGCTCTGTTTCCCTAGCGTCACGGTTTCCGGCCGGAAACTCTCTGATGGTTGTTCCGGTCAGCCCCGTCAATTCCTTGATAAGTTCTACGATTTCTTCAGCTTTGAGAGTCGCCCGGCGTAGGATGTTGCGGGCGTTTTGGAGAAACGAGACCGTCTCATGATCCTGTGCTTGGCGCAAAGCCTCGACGCGAAGGGCCAGCGCCTCCGCCCTGAGTGACCGTAGTTTTTCCTGATCGCCGACAAGCTGTTCTGCGTGGCCGGTGAGCTCCCTTTCCCGGTCAAACATTGGCTGCAGATCGAAGCCAAAGGCATCTCGGATCATTCCACCGTAACGAAGAGGGAACCGTTTGCGGGTTGCGCTGTCCCTGCGCTGAATTAATCCGGAATCCACAAGGCGTGCGATGCACCGTCGGATCGTTCTCTCGTTCAGACCGTTGGTTCTCTCGATCAAAGATGCGTTTGAAGGGAAGACGATGGTCATTGAATCTGTTTGTCCGGTTTTCTTCGGCATGAAGCTGATCAAAGCCTGTAGTGTAACCAGATCATTTGGAGTTAGACCGAGCTCTTTGCGAAGCGCTCGGATCGGCTCGATGACCCTGTATGGGTTCCTACCGGGTATGTCAGATCGTTCCGCCGGGGCGGGTCTGTGAGAAAATACTTGTCTCATGATGATAGGGGCAGAAAAAGCTTCCCCGTTCACCGTGAACGGTGTTGAAAACGAGTCGGCTTCGGGGTATCAATCAGGTGTCGAAGCTAATTGAGGCCCTTCGGAAGCACTGCTTTCGGGGGGTCTTTCCTTTTCTGGCCTGTCCTC
>JAFIEM010000201.1 GCA_020832555.1 Natronohydrobacter sp.
ACCCGCGCGACAGATCCTTGGGGCTCGGCGCGCGCGGCGCTGGTGCTCTATGCACAAAACTACAAGTCCATGCTGAAAAATGCCGCATGGATCACCTTGTTTGTCTATGGGTTGATGGCGATCCTGTTCTTCATCATGCTGGCCCCAGCCGCGCTGATCAGCAACCTCTATCCCGGCGGGATGTCGGCAATGGGGATCGTGATTGCCTTTATCCTAGCCTGGTCCGTCAAGCAGGCGGTGCTGGAGCCGCTGGCGGTTGCCTGCCTGTTGCAAGCCTATTTCCGCACCATCGAGGGGCAGGTCCCCAATCCTGAATGGGATGCCAAGCTTGAAGGTATGTCAGGCAAGTTCCAGAAACTGAAATCACGCGCTGGAACAGGGCGCATGGAGGCCGCGCAATGATCTGGCGTGTTGTTGTCTTCATTACCTGTCTGTGGGCAAAGCCGGGCTTTGCGGGGCATTTCACCCATGACCGGATCATCGGATTTTCCGGGGACGGGCGTTTCTTTGCCTTCAAGACCTACGGTCTGCAACGCGGCTCTGGCCTGCCTTTCGCAACGGTGTTTGTTGTCGATCTGGCGCAGAATGTGTGGGTTCCCGGCTCTCCGTTTCGGGCGGGTCGCGGGGAAGAGGCAATGGCAGAGGTCGAAGCCGCCCCATTTGCGGCACTGGAACAGGTGCGCCAAGCAGCAATGGACAACTCTGCTTTCATGTTGCGCGAACTGGGCATACGTCGCCCGGCGACGGTGCTCTATTCTGCGGGCATCGGGCAGGTGCATAGGACAGAACAGGTCACGCGTGTCTTTATTCCGCACCCCGACCACCCGACTGCGCAGCCGATGGGGGAGCTTTCTCTCAGGCTGTCAGGTATTCCAGTGTCGGCGGCCCTCGACTACTGCGCGCGCCCTGATGACCTTCGTGGCTATCGGCTGGAACTTTTGCACCCTGACGGCGGTGCGCAGATTCTGCATGAAGACCAGCGCATTCCTGCGTCGCGTGGCTGTGCCGAAGCCTACCGGATTGATGCTGTCGTCTCGGCCGGGTATCCGCAGCAGGAGACACCTGTCGTGGCACTCATCTCGGTCTGGCAACAGGGGTTTGAGGGGCTGGATCGGCATGTCATCGCAACCCCAATCCCGCCGCGTCCAACCACAACGACCGCAACGGCCACGGCCACACCACAGACAGACCTGAACACCTTGATTGCCGATTTCCTACGCGGGGCAGAGCCGCTGGATGTGGCCGAACTTGAGGCGACCCTGCCACTGCGGCAACAGGCCGATCCTGCTGCGCTGCGCTGGCCTGATGCCGATCTGCCGCCAATTGCGCGCGCAACCGAGATATTTGCCGCGCGAGACGGGTTTGCCCCTCACGGTCGCATCTGGCTGTCGCAAGAGGATGTGGACATCACGCCCGAAGGTGCCGGGGGGCCAATGCCTGTGTCCCTGATCCGCCTGCAGACATTCAATCTGGGCGCAGCGCGGCGCGACGCGTTGATGGATATTCTGGATGCAGATGCGGTCGCGCCTCTTGCCGCGTTCGGGGCCGGGCCGGATATCGAATGGCGTTTCGTCATGCGCCCGGTTCAGGGGATGCGCGCCGATATCGTGGCTGCCGCCCGGCTGGAGATCGCAGCAGGTGACGCTGTGGAGTGCGGCCCCTCGGCCTGCACGACGCCGGAGCCGTTGGATACGGACAGGCTTGGCCTGCCCTGCAACCGGCTTGCGCCGACCGAGGTCAACGGGGCCGCAACTGCACTGGGACAAGCGCTGGCCATGCATGCCGATAGCGCGCAGACATCGCATTGGCTGATCGAGCATGGCCTGTGGCAAGCCGATGCGCTCCAGATCATCCCTGTCCGGTCAGGCGCGTCGCAAGCATGCTGGTGGGCCGGGCAACGCCCCGATTAACCACAAGATTTCCGCGCAATGCACGCGCCCCCTCTGTTTGAAGGGCGAAGTGCCGTGCGGCTGGCAGTATCCTGCGCAATGACGTCATGAGCAAAGGAGGGCAACCGATGATCGATCCTTTGGTACGAACCAGCGTGAGGGCGCTCGTCCTTGTGCTTGGCATCAGCACAAGCGCCACTGCGCAGGGCCAATCTGAACGGTATGAAAAACTGCAGGCCGATGCCGCGCGCGGCGATACCGATGCGATGTATGAGCTTGGCGAGATGTATTATCTGGGCACCCAGGCGCGGCACGGCGGACCCGAGCGCGATACCGAACGCGGGGTGGAACTGTTTCGCCCGCTGGCCGAGGCCGGGCATGCACGGGCGCAATGGCGGCTGGGATGGGCCTATGAAATGGGCAGCGGGGTCGAGCGTGATGCCGAAACTGCTTACCGACTGTACACGGACTCGGCTGCGCAAGGGTTCATCCACGCCAAGCAGACGCTGGGCAAGCTGTATATTGACGGGCGCGGCACCGCGCCCGATTTCGACCGCGCCTATGACTTGCTGCGCGAAGCGGCCGAGGCTGATGTCGTGCGCGCCATGACCGATCTGGCGCGGCTGTATCAAGACCCTGATCGCGGCCCCGTATATGACCCGTCGCGCGCTGTGCATTGGTTGCGTATTTCAGCAGAGCACAACCAGCCTACGGGCGTGCGGGGCTTGTCCGAGGCCTATCTGAACGGCATCGGGGTTGAACGTGACCCGGTCGCGGCGTTGCGCGTCTATGTCGAGTATGAGGAACGCAGCGGACGCGCGCAGACCACCGCGATGCTGCGCCTCCTCGCGCAGCTGAGCAACGCGGATCGCGCGTTGGTGGACCGGGTGGCAGAGGCAGAAAACTGGCTTTCAGATGACTGACTGACGGCTGCATGTCGCGCTGAGAACAGGCCATTATTCGACCTGAATCGTGCTGACCCCCTCTGTTTGAAGGGGGAAGCATCAGTCCTCTGCGACTAGACTTTCGCGAAAGCCTAAATCAACGAAGGATTCACCGGATGTTCAGAAGCAAGATCGCAGTCGTCATCGCAGGCCTTTTTGCAGCGCTATGGATGGCGGTTGCCGCACAACCTGTCATGGCACAGCGCGCTATCGAGGGCGCGGCCCCGCACCCGATGGTGCCCTTGCCTGCGCAAGGCTACATCACGCGGGACGAATTCACCGACTTTGCACAGATCGAATTTCTGGCCTCGCCACATCCCGGCGGTCGAGAGCCTGACTTCGAGGCAATTGTTCAGGTCGAGGGCGCGTGGCGGCATATAGAATACACGGTGGACGGGTTGGAACTGTCCCTGCTGCGCCTCTATCGCGGCTATCTGCAACATTTCGAGACCAGCGGCTTCGAGGTGATCTTCAGTGGGATCGGAGAAGAGTTGAGCATCCGCGACGGCTATACCTTTATGACG
>JAFIEM010000202.1 GCA_020832555.1 Natronohydrobacter sp.
TCGGGGGCGAAGAAGCCTTCGGTCAGTTGCGCCACATCCATCAGCCGCGCTTTCAGGCGCTGGCGGAAGGCGCTGGTCTCGGCCTCTCCCATGAAACGGGCGAGGCGGTCGAATTCCTCGGGGCTGGTGGGCAGTTTCTGGGTCTGGGCGTCCTGCACCATCTGCAACCGGTGTTCGATTTCGCGGTGCTGGATGTAATGCGCGGTCAACTTTTCGGCCAGATCCTGCGGAATCCAGCCCTTGGCGGCCAGCGCGGACAGACCGTCCACAGTGCGCGGGCTGCGCAGGTCGGGGTCGCGGCCGCCTGCGATGAGTTGTCTTGTCTGGGTGAAGAACTCGATTTCGCGGATGCCGCCCTGCCCCAGTTTGATGTCATGGCCATCGAGCGAGAGCGCGCCGCCAAGGCCCTTGTGGGCCTTGATTTTCAGGCGCATGTCATGGGCGTCCTGAATGGCGGCGAAATCGAGATGCCTGCGCCAGACGAAGGGGCGCAGCGTGTCGAGGAAGCGCCAGCCAGCCGCGATATCGCCTGCGCAGGGCCGCGCCTTGATATAGGCGGCGCGTTCCCATGTGCGGCCAAGGCTTTCGTAATAGCGCTCGGCGGCTTCCATCGACAGGCAGACGGGCGTCACCGAAGGGTCGGGGCGCAGGCGCAGGTCGGTGCGGAAGACATAGCCCTCGGCGGTATGGTCGGACAGCAGGCCGCAGAGTTTGCGGGTCACGCGGATGAAGGACGCGCGGGCGTCGTGGTAATCGTCACTTGTGAAACGGGTCTCATCAAAGAGGCAGATCAGGTCGATATCGGAGGAATAGTTCAACTCGCGTGCGCCCATCTTGCCCATCGCGAGCACGACCATGCCTGCGCCGCTGGCCGCGTCATCAAGCGTCATGCCGGGCAGTTTCTTGCGGCGGATTTCCTCGGCCAAGAGCGCGGTCAGGGCCACATGAGTTGCGCGGTCGGCCAGATCGGTCAGCGCGCCTGTGACCTGATCGAGCGACCAGACGCCGCCCAGATCGACAAGGGCTGCCAGCAGCGCTACGCGGCGCTTGGCTTGCCGCAGTCGGGCGGAGAGATCGGCGAGGGGCACGTCATCGAGGGCTGCGAGTTCGGCGTCGATGCTGGCTTGCGGGTCGCGGGTCAGCGCCGCGCGGGTCCAGTCGCGTTCGCGGGTCATCAGGGTACGCAGATAGGGGCTGCATCCGGCCGTGCCAGCGATCAGATCCGACAGGTCAGGGGGCAGGTCGGGGAAGGCCGCGCGGGCTTCGGCACCGGATTCGGTGTCATAGGGCAAGGGCAGACGGGTGAGGGGCGCAAAATTCATCTGCAAACCATGCCTTGCGCGCGCGGTCAGGTCAATTCCCGCAACCTCTTATGCCAGAATACAAATTCGATCATTCCGGGGTGGGTAGCCGAGAACTCGCGTGCGTATGGTGGCGGTATCATGAAAATTTTGCTTGCCAGAATTGGTAAGTTTATTTTACCAACGCTGCAGAGGGGGAGGCTGCACGCGATGAATTGGCGTGAAGGGGCGCAATTTTGTTGCGCACCGCCGCGCTTTTCCCTTGACGCATGTCGCCCTGAAAGGGTGGATAGCAGGGACGAAAGTCCAACAACCGGAGGAACACATGAATAAATTGATGATCACGACCGCGCTGACGGCCAGCCTTATTGCGGGTGCAGCGACGGCACAGGAGCGCGTGCGCTGGCAGGTGCCGATGGCATTTCCATCCACGCTGGCCGGTCTGGCAGACGCGATGCCGTGGATGGCCGACCAGATGCGCGCCATGACGGACGGTGCGATTGATCTGCGCGTCGCAGAGCCTGGCACAGTTGTCCCGGCACTAGCCGCCTTTGATGCGGTCAGCGACGGCTCGATTGATGCGGCATATTCGTGGATGGGGTATGAGCTTGGCTCTCTGCCCTCTGCTGCGCTTTTCGGTGCGACGCCTTTCGGCCTCGAATCCATAGAATATCTTGCCTGGTTGTATTTCCACGGCGGCCGAGAGCTGATGACGGAAGCCTATGCCCCGTTCAATATCCACATGATCCCCTGCGGTACGATCAGCCCGGAAACCGCTGGCTGGTTCCGCAGCGAGCTTGAAAGCGTCGAAGACTTGCAGGGACTGCGCTTCCGTGCTGCCGGCATCGGTGGCGAAATCATGATGGAGCTTGGCAAATCGGTCACCATGCTGCCTGCCGGAGAACTGTATCAGGCGCTCGAAACCGGTGTGCTGGACGCAACCGAATTCTCGCTGCCCTCCGCGGATCTGCAGCTTGGCTTCTATCAGGTGGCCGATTACCTGTATTTGCCCGGCTGGCACCAGCCTTCGACCAACCAGGCGCTGTATGTGAACATGGATAGCTGGAATGCGCTGAACCCGCAGACCCAGGCCATGTTCGAGACAAGCTGCATGGCCGCCAACGCCTATGCCATTGCAAAGGCAGAAGCCATGCAAGGGCCTGCACTGCAAGAACTTGAAGAAAAGGGTGCGAATATCCGCACCTATTCCGACGAGTTCATCGCAGCTTTCCGCGAAGCGCATAACACTGTCATCGAGCGCCGTTCAGAAGGCGACGAATTGTTTGCGCGGGTCTACAACTCGATGATGGAATTCCAGGCGCTGAACCGTCCCTGGAAAGAGCAAGGCTATCTGCCGCGCGACTGGCAAACCCGTATCGGCGAATAATCTTGCCTGAACACTCTGTGGCCGCGCCCTGTTTCAGGGCGCGGCCATGATGAAACAGGGCTGCGACACGGCCTTCTTCCGATTGTAGGCAGGACATACAGCATGAGCCAGCAAACACCCGAGATTGATCTGGATCTGGAAAAGGTCGAAGACGCCGGCGCGCGCAGCCACGGGCTCGATTTCCCGCGCACATGGCTGTCCGACATGATTGAGACAGCCCTTGAACTGCTGTCTTATGTGCTCAATTCCATCTGGATCGTGCTGATCCTGATCATCGTCGTCAATGTCATCATGCGCTATGCGCTGAACGTGAATTACATCTGGATCGAGGAAGTGCAGTGGCACATGTATGCCGTGGGCTTCATGTTCGGGATCGGCTATGCGCTGATGCATGACGCCCATGTGCGCGTCGATGTGCTGGCCGCAAATTTCCGTCAGACAACTCGCGCCTGGATCGAACTGTTCGCGATTGTCGCCATCATATTGCCGATGTCATGGATCATCATTTCTTATGGCATCCCTTTTGTAGAAGCGTCCTATAATCGCAATGAGCGGTCTTCTGCGCCCGGCGGGCTGGCCAATCGCTGGATGATCAAGAGCGTGATCGTGCTGGCCTTCGC
>JAFIEM010000203.1 GCA_020832555.1 Natronohydrobacter sp.
CACATGCGCGCCCCCGCCTTGCTGGTTGGGGCAGATATAGTAGGTGCCCAGCGCCCACCCCCCATCCTCTAGCATGAACGCGCGATGCGTGCCGCCCCGCCACCAGGCCAGCGCCTCTGCACGGTTAATGGCCGGGTCCAGCGCATAGGTGTCGCCCGCACGAAACACCGGCTCCAGCATCGCCCAGAGCCGGTCATCATCCACCGCAGTTACAGGCCGGATCAGAAGGGTCGTGTCGCTCAAAATTCGACAACCGCGCGGATGGACTTGCCCTCATGCATCAGGTCGAACCCGTCATTGATCTGATCAAGCGTCAGTTTATGCGTGATCATCGGGTCAATCTCGATCTTGCCATTCATGTACCAGTCCACGAATTTCGGCACATCGGTCCGCCCTTTCGCGCCGCCAAAAGCCGTGCCTTTCCAGACCCGGCCCGTCACCAGCTGGAAAGGCCGCGTGCTGATCTCGGCCCCTGCAGGCGCCACCCCGATAATCACCGATACACCCCAGCCCCTGTGCGAGCATTCCAGCGCATCGCGCATGACCTTCACATTCCCGGTCGCGTCGAACGAGTAATCCACGCCACCGATCTGGTCATCGCCGCGCTTCGTGAGATTGACAATTTCCTGCACTACATTTTCGACCTTGGACGGATTTACGAAATGCGTCATCCCGAATTTGCGCGCCATCTCGGCCTTGCTGTCATTCAGATCGACCCCGATGATCATATCCGCACCCGCCATGCGCAGCCCCTGAATGACATTGAGGCCAATCCCCCCGAGGCCAAAGACCGCCGCCGTCGATCCGATCTCGACACCTGCGGTATTGATCACCGCCCCGATGCCCGTCGTCACCCCGCAGCCGATATAGCAGATCTTGTCGAACGGCGCGTCCTCGCGGACTTTTGCCAGCGCAATCTCTGGCATGACCGTGTGATTGGCGAAAGTCGAGCAGCCCATATAGTGATAGATCGGCGTGCCATCGAGCATCGAAAACCGTGTCGTGCCGTCCGGCATCAGGCCCTGCCCTTGGGTGTTGCGGATCGCAGTGCAGAGGTTCGTCTTGCCCGACCGACAGGAATAGCATTCGCGGCATTCGGGCGTATAGAGCGGGATCACATGATCGCCGGGCCTCAAAGTGGTCACGCCTTCACCGACCTCGACCACGACGCCCGCGCCTTCATGACCCAGAATGCAGGGAAACAGCCCTTCCGGGTCCGCACCCGAGCGAGTGAATTCATCGGTGTGGCAGATGCCGGTGGCCTTGATCTCGATCAGAACCTCGCCCGCTTTCGGGCCTTCAAGGTTTACTTCCATGATCTGCAGGGGTTTTCCGGCCTCTAGGGCGACGGCGGCACGGGTGCGCATGGTCCAGTCCTTCCAGTGATCGTTTCGCACATGATTGCGCGGGCGCTGTCCCATGTGCAAGCACAAGAACGACCTGAGCAGTGGGAAAAGCGCCGCGACCGGGTGCTTGATTTTCCGCGCGAAGCGTCTCACACTCGCGCGATGAACATGCAAAGCTCTCCGCGTGGTGCCGAGAACCGGATCAGCTTCGACCGGCGGGAACTGGGTGTGATCCTGTCGCTTTACGGGCGTATGGTCGCGGCAGGCGAATGGCGAGATTACGGTATTTCCTGCCTGCGCGATGCCGCCGTGTTCTCGGTGTTCCGGCGCACGGCGGAAAATCCTCTCTACCGGATCGAGAAGCATCCGCATCTGCGCACGCGTCAGGGCATGTATGTCGTGATCGGGATGGACGGGCAGATCCTCAAGCGCGGGCATGATCTGGCGCAGGTGCTGAAAGTGCTGGAACGCAAGCTGCTGCGCGTGATCACACCGTAAGGGATTTACAGACGCGGGCAGAGTTGCTACGCGATCCGCATGACTGGACGTTGCGCCCCTTTTCCTGCCCTGCGACGCCGCGCCCGACGCGGCTGACCGCGCCTGCGCGCCCCTCCTGCCTGCCCCCCAAACAATAATCTTGCGTTGACTTGGCCGCATCGCTTTGGCAGGTCAATGCTTTCCGTAAACGGGATGATCCTGATGACAGCGCCTTTTCCTGCCCTTCTGCCGACCTATAATCGCACGCCCCTGCGCTTCGCGCGTGGCGAAGGCGCCTGGCTGATCGAAGAGGATGGTACGCGCTATCTGGACCTGACCTCGGGGATCGCCGTGAATGCACTGGGCCATGCCCATCCTGAACTGGTCGCGACCCTGACCGAACAGGCGCAGGCGCTGTGGCATGTGTCAAACCTGTATCAGATCCCCGCGCAGGAGAAGCTGGCGCAGGCGCTGGTGGATCAGACCTTTGCCGATACAGTGTTTTTCACCAATTCAGGGACGGAAGCGGCGGAACTCGCGCTGAAGATGGTGCGCAAATACTGGTATGAGAAGGGCGCGGATCGCCCCACCATCCTGACATTCGAGGGCGCGTTTCATGGCCGCTCGACGGGTGCCATCGCCGCAGCCGGGTCCGAGAAGATGACAAAAGGCTTTGGCCCGCTGATGCCCGGCTTCAAGGTGCTGCCCTGGGGCGATCATGATGCGCTGCGCGCGGCGCTCGATGAAACGGTCGCTGCGGTGATGATCGAGCCGGTGCAGGGCGAAGGCGGCATCCGGCCGGTGCCGGATCAGTGCCTGAAAGGGCTGCGCGATCTATGCGACCAGACCGGCGCGCTCTTGGTCCTTGACGAAGTTCAATGCGGCATGGGGCGCACGGGTCGGCTTTTCGCGCATGAATGGGCGGGGATCACGCCTGACATCATGATGGTCGCCAAGGGGATCGGCGGTGGCTTCCCGCTGGGGGCTGTGCTGGCCACGGCGAAAGCGGCCTCTGGCATGGGCGCGGGCACGCATGGATCGACCTATGGCGGCAACCCTCTGGGCTGCGCGATCGGGGCCAAGGTGCTAGAGATTGTCACGGCGGACGGATTCCTCGATGACGTCAACCGCAAGGCCGCGTTTCTGCGCCAGAAGCTGGAAGGGCTGGTCGCAAGCCATCCCGAGGTTCTGGAGGAAGTGCGCGGCGCGGGATTGCTCATGGGCGTGAAATGCCGCGTCACGAATACCGATCTGGTGCGGGCCGCGCAGGACGCGCATCTGCTGACCGTGCCTGCTGCTGATAATGTTATCCGCCTGTTGCCCCCGCTGACCATCTCGGAAGACGAGATTTCAGAAGCTGTGGACCGGCTCGACAAGGCAGCCAAAACCCTCGCCTGATTTCATTCTTGTTCAAATATCCCGGGAGCGCGCGGGGCCCCCCCCCCCCCCCCGCAACTATAAAA
>JAFIEM010000048.1 GCA_020832555.1 Natronohydrobacter sp.
CACCAGCCGCCGTTGAAATAGAGCCCGTCGATATGGGTGCGGTCGATGATGGGCGAGCCGTCCATGCTCATATCCATGATGCCCCCCCAGATACGCAGCAGGCGCACGCGGCCAAGGCCGGGGAATAGCGCCATGCCGCCTTCGGCCACATCCTCTATCACCGGCAGGTTGCCGCGCTGGGCGTAGGAATTGTAGCCGTCAATATCGCCGCCAAAGACGAGGCCGCCCTTGTCGGACTGGCTGCAATAGAAATGCCCTGCGCCAAAGGTGATGACGCCGGGCAGGACGGGTTTCAGCCCCTCGCTGACAAAGGCTTGCAGCGCGTGGGACTCGATGGGCAGGCGCATGCCTGCTTTTGCCATGACGCGCGAAGAACTGCCCGCGACGGCAACGCCAACCTTGCCCGCACCGATGAAGCCGCGTGAGGTCTCGACGCCGAGGCACTTGCCATTCTCGACGCGGAAACCAGTGACTTCGCAATTCTGGATGATGTCCACGCCGCGACTGTCGGCCCCGCGCGCATAGCCCCAGGCAACCGCATCGTGGCGGACAGTGCCGCCACGCCGCTGGGCGAGGCCGCCCTTGATAGGAAACCGCGCGTCATTGTAGTTGAGAAACGGATATTCGCGGCGCAACTGCGCGACATCAAGCAGTTCGGCATCTGCTCCGTTCAGGATCATGCCATTGCCGCGCCGAATGAAAGCGTCGCGTTGTGCGTCAGTGTGGATCAGGTTCAGGATACCACGTTGGCTGACCATCGCATTGTAGTTGAAGTCCTGTTCCAGCCCTTCCCAGAGCTTGAGCGAGAATTCATAGAACGGCTCGTTGCCATCAAGCAGGTAATTCGAGCGGATGATGGTTGTATTGCGCCCGACATTGCCGCCGCCAATCCAGCCCTTCTCAATCACGGCAATGCGGTGCTGGCGGAACTCTTTGGCCAGATAGTAGGCCGTTGCCAGACCATGCCCGCCGCCGCCCACGATCACGATATCATAGTGCGGCTGCGGGTCCGGGTCGCGCCATGCAGGCGTCCAGCCCTTGTGGCCGGTCAGGGCTTCTTTGAGAACACGAAAGCCGGAATAGCGCATGGCAAGCCTCTTGGTTACAGAGCACTCCTAGCGTGTTCCATGGCCGAACTGGTGCTGAAAACTGACAAACTCGCTTTCAGATGCGACTCGTGATGAAAAGGTGTACTGCGCACCAAGATTGTCCGCGAAGCGGTGTTTTATGGTAAGTATATGAAATATAAATAGAAATACTATTTCGGTATCTGACTAAATCTGAACTCGCATTATCGGATGAGCGCTTCATTTGCGGCGTCGAACCCTGAGTCCATCGAAACGCAATGATTCGCCCAAGACTCGCCTTTTGCGTGTGGTCAGAGGGGGTGCTGTCGCGAGGGTGGAGAACCAGTTGGAGCCAATTTGCACCAAATTTGCTCGTTAAATCAAACGTAAAGAAAAATATATTCCCCGAGTTAAATTTATCTTTTGTGAAACGGGGATATTGGGGCAGTCTTTGTCTGTAATGGCCCCCAAAGCGGTGGGTTCTGAACCAAAGACAAGACCAGTTCCGACGTATTGGTTTCGCAAGCGCCGGTGCAGGCCAAGGGCAAGCACTGCCCAAAATACTACCTAAGAACAGGAGAGGGATATGTCACTCAACCTTGCAACCGTTCAGGCTGATCAGGTCAGTCTGGGCTCACTTGTACAAAACCTTGTCTATACATCGGGCACGGTCGGTGCGATCATGGTCGTGGTCGGTCTGCTGATGATCGATGCCGGAACCACGCGAAGCAAGAACCTGCTGACATCGACTGTGGAGAAGCTGATGGGCTTCTTTATCGGTTTCGCAGTGTATTTCCTGATCGGTTTCTCACTTTGGGCTGCGCAATACTATATCATCGAAGAGGCGACCCTCAGCGACTCGATCGCCGACTGGTGGCTTGGCGGCGCAATGGCCAATGCGCGAGCACATGAAGTCCCAGGCGATGTGTTTCCGGGGCTGAACAACTTTCAGATATTCGTGTTTTTCCTCGCCTGCTTCGCGGGGATCATCAATGTGCTGCTGCATTTTGCAGTGGCAGAGCGGATGAAGGCGGCGGCCTATTTCGTGATGTGCATCGCGGCAACGCTGGTGTCGTCTGCGTTGAGCTGGGCAACCTGGGGGTCGGTCGGGCCGCTGACCAATCCGGGGTTCCATGATTTCTTCGGCGTGGGCTTTGTCTATCTGTTCCCGGCAGGCATGGCGCTGGTGTTGGTGCCGAAACTGGGGGCGCGTCCGGGCATGTTCTCGCCGCATCCCAAGGTGCCAAGCTATAATGCGCCCAGCATCGGGCTGGCGGCAACCGGGCTGATGACGATTTTCGCGGGGTTGCCCATGGTCATCCTGTCCTGCCTGTTCTTCTTCGATCCGGAAGCGCTGGCCGTGTCGGTGACTATGGCGAACACATCGGTCGGGATTGCTTTCAATAATTACGGGCTGGCCTGGGCGGGCGGGGCGCTCTCGGGACTGATGATTGCCTACAAGACACGCAATTACGCCTATACGCTGTTGGGGCCGCTTGCAGGCTATGTCGCGGGCGCATCGGGCTTCGATGTCTATCTGCCCTGGCAGATGTTCGTCGTGTCCCTTGGCGCGCCGTTTGTCGCATGGGCGGTCTATGAGTTCACGCTCAAGCGTGGGATCGACGAGCATAAGCTATTCCCGCTGTTCCTGGGGGCTGGTTCCTACGGGTTGGTGATGCTGGGGATTTTCAAGGCGGGCACACCGCGCGGTGGTTATCTGGGGATCGAAGAGGGCGCCTACGCTTTCCAGCATGGTCAGATCGGGATCGTGATGCAGGTTGTGGGCACGCTGGCCTGTATCGGCGCCGGGGCTGTCACGGCGCTGCTTGTGGGCTTCGTTCTTGAGAAGACAATCGGCTTGCGCATCAGCGAGGACGAGCAGGCCGATGGTCTGGACGAGAAGATCTGGGATGTGAAGCATGACGGGGATTCGATTGTCCTGAAACCAGCTGAGTAAGTTGATACGCTGCCACTCCGGCGGTCTCGTCGGGGTGGCAAGGTTCCGTCAATGCCCACTGGCGTTTCTCGACGTCACAAATTATGTGACGATGCAGAACACATGCTGGGTTTTGCGCGCTTCTTGTGTAGACCCGGATCACAAGAGAAGTTGGGTGAAACGAGAGTGGGATCGCGGATGGCCACCAGACTGGATGCGGAGTTGATCTCGGGGCACAGTGTTGGCGGAACCGTGCAGGTGGTCATCGACACGCTGTTTGCCAAGATCAAGGCGGAAGAGTATCCCGCTGACACGCGGCTTCCCAGCGAGCGTTCTCTAGCGGCTGATCTTGGCGTGTCACGCAATACGGTTCGCGAAGCGCTGGATGTGCTGGATTCTCATGGGATCATTCGACGCCGAGCCGGCAGCGGAAGTTTCGTGATCTGGCGCGCGAGTGCTGCACCCGACAACCAGCCTGACAGCGTGGCCGAGCGCACCAGTCCGCTGGATCATCTTGTGGTACGAAGCATCATTGAGCCGGAGATGGTGCGTCTGGCCACGATCAATATGAGCCCGCGCGAGTTGGATGAGCTGGATGCGATTGTCTCGCGTATTGAAGCTGTGCGAACAGATGTGACCGAATTTGTGACTTGCGAGGAAGACCTGTATCGCAAGATTGCTCAAGGCACGCGCAATCCCTTGCTTGAATCCTGCTATGAACTCACGATTGCGGTCTGTCGGCAGAGTTTCCGGACGGCGCTGATGCGACGACACCTTACGCCTGACCGAATTGCGGAATACCAGAAGCGCTACAATACGCTGTTCAATGCGATCGCCTCCCGCGATGTAGAGGCGGCGGTTGAGTTCATCAAGCTCCACTTGATCGAAGAACAGAAGCTGTTGTTGCACGAGGGCTGAGTTGCGTTGCGCGGGGAAGCGGCGCACAGGGCTTGCACCCTATGTGACGAAACGCGGTGCCGGGCTTGCAACGTCAAAGGCGCGTCCGAATCTCTGATGCCATAGCTGACCAAGATCCGACATCTCACCAAACAGCAGGGCTTCGTGTTGCGCAAGCCAGTCGGGGATGGATTCGAAGCTGACGATCCTTGCCTTTTCCTGTTCGATTCTGACAACTGGCCAGTCACCGATCAGGGCATTGTCGATCCCGAACAGGTTCTCGCCCCACCATTGCGCTGGTCCAAATGCATGGCTGACCGTTCCCATCTGTTTCATGGCTGCCATGACAGAGGCAGCACCTAGCGCTCCGACTTTCTCGACGGCGGCATGCCAGATGTCCAGGATTGCGGCATATTCCCAACTCACTGCACTCCATGTGCCTGGAAAACGGCGCTGGTATTCAGTGTAGAACAGGCTGGGCTGGTTGAAGAAGAATGCCTTTTCCGTCAGAGCGGGATCGTCGAAATCCGGAAACTGAAAGACAGTGCCTTCCATGAAATCAGGCGAGGTGCGCGCGATCAGCCTGTCATACTGGTCCATCGTGCAGGACAGGATCGTGCCTTTGAAGCCCTGTGCATGGGCATACTCGGTCATTGCATGGACCATCGGCGTATAGCTGGTGCACCAACACAGAATATCCGGGTCGGTCGCAAGCATCGGGTCCACGACCTCGGCCACATCGGTCTGATCAGGAGGATACTGTACTTCGGCGCAGAGCGTCATTTTTGCGGCCCTCAGCGCCGCGCGATAGGTGGCAAGCGAGGGAAGCCCGAAGGAATCTCGTTGGCTGCACAAGGCAATACGCTTCAGGTCTGGCCGCGTGCGCGCGAGCCATGCCACTGCGGTCACGTTATAGACCGGGTGCACTTCGGACGGCGCGATCAGGGTGCGCATGTCGGGCGAAAGATCTGTCGGCAGCAGGGTTGAGGCAAGCGCCTTGTGGGTGCTCAGAAAATCGCGCAGAGGCGCAACTGTGTCGCCCCCCAGCATCATCAATAGTGCGGCCTTGTCCGAGAGCACGAGTTTGCGCGCCGCCTCAAGCACCTGATCGGAGGAAGTGGCTGAATCTTCGGCAATGATGCGGACGGGATAGCGCCGACCCGAAATCAGTGCACCACCTGCGCTGTTGAGCCAGTCTTGCCAGATACGGCACCCGTTCAGCCCCGGCTGGCCCCATGAGGCCGCGGGGCCGCTCAGCGGCACCAGCATTCCGATCGTGATTTCTTGCGTCATGCCCACGCGGTGGCTTGGCAGCAAGCTGCGCATGGCAATCCGATGTGCGAAACTGGGCTCGTTCATGGTTCAGGTCTAGCATGGGAAAAGGCTAGCGCGAGAGCAGTTTTTGCATCTGCAGATGAAATTTGGTTTCCTTTGGTGAAAATTGGTTGACAGATTGGTTCTGATTGGCGCAGTTTTGGTTCAATCAGAATATATAATTGGTCCAACCCGCCGACACGGAGCGTCACATGTCCCACAAACGAGTTGCCATCATCGGTGCAGGCCCTTCTGGCCTTGCGCAATTGCGCGCTTTTCAATCCGCTGCTGCCAATGGCGAGGAAATTCCAGAGATCGTCTGTTTCGAGAAGCAGAGCGACTGGGGCGGGTTGTGGAACTACACCTGGCGCACCGGGCTGGACGAGAATGGTGAGCCGGTGCATTGCTCGATGTATCGCTATCTGTGGTCGAACGGTCCCAAGGAAGGTCTGGAATTCGCCGATTATTCTTTTGAGGAACATTTCGGCAAGCAGATTGCATCCTACCCGCCGCGCGCCGTGCTGTTCGACTATATCGAAGGGCGCGTGAAGAAAGCAGGTGTGCGTGACTGGATCCGGTTCAGTTCACCTGTACGTTGGGTTGAGTATGATGACGATACCGGTCTGTTCACAGTTACAGTGCATGACCATGAGAAGGACCATGTCTATTCCGAGACATTCGATCATGTCATCGTCGCTTCAGGGCATTTTTCGGTGCCGAATGTCCCGCACTATCCGGGTTTCGAAACCTTCAATGGCCGTTTGCTGCATGCACATGATTTCCGCGATGCTCGGGAGTTTGCGGGCAAAGACATCCTCGTGATGGGCGCGTCCTACTCCGCCGAGGATATCGGATCACAATGCTGGAAATATGGCGCGAAATCAATCACATCCTGCTATCGCTCGGCTCCCATGGGGTTCAAGTGGCCCGCGAACTGGGAAGAAAAACCTGCATTGGAGCGTGTTGAGGGCAACACGGCCCATTTCAGTGATGGCAGTTCGAAACATGTCGATGCAATCATCCTGTGCACCGGCTACAAGCATTTCTTCAATTTCCTGCCAGATGACCTGCGCCTGAAAACCGCGAACCGGCTGGCTACGGCAGACCTGTATAAGGGCGTGGTCTGGGTGCATAATCGCAAGCTCTTCTATCTGGGGATGCAGGACCAGTGGTTCACCTTTAACATGTTCGACGCGCAGGCATGGTGGGTGCGTGATGCGATTTTGGGCAAGATCGAAATTCCTGCTGACAAGGACGCCTTGTTGGCGGATGTGGCTGACCGCGTGGCGCAGGAAGATGCTGGAGAGGACACAAAATACGCTATCAAGTACCAGGCCGATTATGTGAAAGAACTGGTGGCAGAAACTGACTATCCGTCGTTCGACATAGATGGTGCGTCAGAAGCCTTTTTCGAATGGAAGAAACACAAGGCCAAGGACATCATGGCGTTTCGCGACAACAGTTACCGTTCCGTCATTACCGGCAGCATGGCACCTGTGCATCATACACCGTGGAAAGATGCGCTTGACGACAGCATGGAGAGCTATCTGCAGAACTGAGGCTGTAGCAGTCTGAGCGTTGACCGCCGATTGCAGGACGCAATCGGCGGTTTTCTAGTTTTCTTCATTGCGTTCCGAACGCAGTTCATGGGCAACCGAGTGAAATTTGACGCGACTTCTTCTGTTCAGATTTGTTGCACATGCGAAAGACTGTGGTAGCGTAAACATCATGGCAGCGACGAATCGCTGTAACGGGAGGAGAAAAACCAATGCATAAAACAGCTTATTCGCTGGCAGCAACAGTTTGCGCCACAACGATGTTCCTGTTCGGCGCGTCTGCGGCACTGGCCGATGATTGCCCAAATCGTGGTGATCTGGACGAAATGTTCTGTGACGCTGATGGAGATCTGGTTGCGGATACTCCGACTGATCCATCGCAGTGGCGCGACCCCTCGACGCTGGTTTTCGCTTATACGCCGGTCGAAGATCCGGCGGTTTATGCCAATATCTTTTCGGATTTTGTAGACTACCTGTCAGAATGCACTGACCGCAACGTGGTCTATTTCAATGTCCAGTCAAATGCGGCACAGATTGAGGCAATGCGCTCCGGGCGGTTGCATATCGGCGGCTTTTCGACGGGTCCAACCGGTTTTGCCGTGAACCTTGCGGGCGCTGTACCCTTCGCTGTGAAAGGCGATGCCGAGGATTGGCAGGGGTACAATCTTATCGTGATCGTGCGGGCAGACAGCGACATTCATGACCTGACTGATCTGGCAGGCAAGCGTTTTGCACATACGTCCGCATCGTCGAACTCTGGCAATCTTGCTCCGATGGCGCTGTTTCCCGAAGCGGGTCTGACACCAGGAGAGGATTACGAGGTGCTTTTCTCGGGTGGACACGACAACTCGGTGATGGGCGTCGACTCCGGCGATTATGACGGGGCCGCTGTTGCTTCGGATGTTTTCGAACGGATGGCACGGCGCGGGCAGGTGAATGAGGATGATTTCCGCGTCGTCTACACATCAGAGCGCTTCCCGACCTCCTCATTCGCCTATGACAGCCGCCTTGCACCGGAACTTCGCGACAACATGCTGGCCTGTTTCTTGGACTATACCTTCACCGAAGAGATGCAGCGGGAGTTTGGCGGGGCCGACCGGTTCTTCCCGGTGACATACGCCGAACATTGGGACGTGGTCCGTCGCGTTGCAGATGCATCCGGTGCACCCTTTAACCGGACGACCTGGGAAAGCCAGTGAGCGTAGCGGAAGACCAGACAAGCCGGAGCGCCGAACGCGCTCCGGCAGGCAAGGTGACGCGGGACAATGTGCTCTCCTTGCGGGGCCTGACCAAAGCGTATGAGCGGGGCAAGCCCGTGATTTCCGATATCTCGCTCGATTTCCCGGCGCGCGGTGTGGTGGCCATTATTGGCCCCTCGGGCACCGGGAAATCCACACTGATCCGCTGCATCAACCGCCTTGTCGAGCCGACCTCTGGGCAGGTCCTTCTCGGAGGCACGGATCTCACGAAACTGCGCGGCGCAGGTCTGCGTGCCGCTCGGCGCGAAATCGGGATGGTATTCCAGGAATATAACCTGGTTGAACGCCTTAGCGTCATAGAGAATCTGCTATGTGGGCGTCTGGGTTATGTTCCGCTTTGGCGGGTCTGGATGCGCCGCTATCCTGACGAGGATATCGCGCATGCATTCGCGCTGCTGGAACGTGTTGGACTTGCCGATTTCGCGACACGTCGTGCGGACGCCTTGTCTGGCGGCCAGCGTCAGCGTGTAGGTATAGCGCGCGCGGTGATGCAATCGCCGCGATTGTTGCTGGCTGATGAGCCGACCAGTTCGCTTGACCCGCGCACTTCGGTAGAGATCATGGAATTGATGCGAGACATGGCAGCAGAACGCGATATCCCCGTGATCATCAATATTCACGATGTGGCGCTTGCCCGGCGCTTTGCGAGTCGGATCGTGGGCATGTCAGGGGGATCAGTCGTCTATGACGGGCCGCCCGAAGGGCTGAATGATGATCATTTGACCCAGATTTACGGGCGCAGCGAAACCGGTGGCTGGATCGGATGAACAAGCGACAGGCTGAACTGGATCAGATTCGCGCGGTTGCATTCGCGCCGGACTGGCGCATGCGCGCCGTCTGGCTGGGATTCGTGGCCTATGTGATCTATGCGACGGGTCAGTTGAATTTCACATGGGAGCGCTTTGTTGTCGGGCTGGATCGCGGTGCGACCTTCCTCGGCCGGATGTTTCCACCAGAGTTCAAGCGCTGGGAATTGTTGGCGGAAGGGCTGCTTGAGAGCCTCCAGATCGCCATCATTTCCTCAGCGGTCGGAATCCTCTTGTCGCTGCCTATTGGCTTGCTGGCGGCGCGAAACCTGATGCCTGTGGCCGTGACGGTGCCTGCGCGGGCCTTCATTGCGCTCGCGCGATCCTTTCATCCGATCATTATTGCGATCATCTTCGTCAAGGCGATCGGCTTCGGTCCGTTGGCGGGCATTCTCGCGCTGATTTTCGCGTCGATTGGCTTCGTGGCGAAACTGTTCGCAGAGGCGATCGAAGAAATTTCGCTCAAGCAGGTCGAAGCTGTACGGGCGACAGGGGCCAGTTTCATGGGCGTGGTGATCATGGGAGTGCTGCCGCAGGTGTTTTCGCGCTTCATCGGCTTTGCGACATATCAGCTCGACAGCAATCTGCGTCAGTCCACGATGGTAGGGATTGTCGGTGGCGGCGGGATCGGGGGCACATTGTTCTCAGCCTTCCGCCGGTTTGACTATGATTTCGTCTGCGCAATCCTGATCTCGATCATCGCCATGATCATGATTGGTGAATTGATTGCCTCGTGGCTCAGAAAGACTTTCCAGTGAGCGTGACAACAAATTCTCCGCCTTCTGGCCCCAACTGGCAACGATTCACTCCGGCACAGCGGCTTGCGCGCTATGCGGTCTATCTGGTCGCGGTCATGGCGCTGGTCTGGTCAGTGCGCAATGTAAGCATCATCCCGGAGTTTCTTTACGACGCGCATAACCAGATGGCGGACCTGCTGACCCGCATGTGGCCGCCTGATCTGAGCTACTACCCGACGACGGTGCATGGCGCGCTGATCGAGACGTTGCATATCGCGACTCTGGGCACGATCCTGTCCATCGTGATGGCTGTGCCGATCGGGCTGATGGCGGCACGAAACATCGTTCCGTTCCGGGTGGTGAACGAATTTGCGAAGCTGATCCTTGTCGCCTCGCGCTCGGTCAATTCGCTGGTCTGGGCGTTGCTGTTCGTGGCGATCTTCGGACCCGGTGCTCTGGCAGGCACAATCGCGATTGCGTTCCGTTCCATCGGATTCGTGGGCAAGCTCTTCGCCGAAGCTGTTGAAGAAGCCAGCCCTGGCCCTGTCGAGGCTCTGACCGCTGCCGGGGCCAGCTGGCCCGCGCTGTTGCTCAAGGGCTACTGGCCACAGGTGCAGCCAGCCTTCTGGTCTATCGCCTTGTTTCGCTGGGATATCAATGTGCGCGAATCTGCGGTGCTTGGTTTGGTGGGGGCTGGCGGCATCGGGTTGGTGCTGGACACGGCGATGAACTTCTTCCAGTGGACGCGCGTTGCGACGATTCTTCTGGCGATCTTCACAGTTGTCGTTCTTGCTGAAATCCTTGTTACACAAATCCGCAAGCGGTTGATCTGAGAGATGGGTCTTTCTCCGATGGCGCCTGGCTGGAGCGCGCACGATGCGGTGGCGCGCTACGAAGTGATCCGGGCCGATCTGCCGCAGACTGCATTCCCGCAAGTCGCTCGCGCTATCCATGACTTGTCCGAAGTAATCGCGAGCCATGACGCCTTTGTGCTGGATGCATTTGGCGTGCTGAATGTGGGTGAAACGGCGATTCCGGGTGCTGTCGAGCGTGTGGCACAGATGCGGCTTGCCGGTCGATCTGTCGTTGTTTTGACAAATGGGGCGAGCTTCGCGAAGGCAACCGCGCTGGCGAAGTACCGAAGGCTTGGGTTTGACTTTGCGCCCGAGGAGGTGATTGCCAGCCGCGATATCGCCGCGGCGGCCCTTGCCGATTGGCCACAAGACCATGTCTGGGCTGCGATAACCGCCACAGGGGCCGAGTTCGAAGATATTCCTTTCGATCTGCGTCCATTAGATCGTTCGCCCGACCTTTTTCAGCGCGCGGACGGGTTTCTGTTTCTTGGGTCTGAAGGTTGGAGCGAAGCAAAGCAGGCGAAACTGATTGCGGCGCTGAAGGACCAACCTCGCCCGCTTCTGGTTGCCAACCCTGATATCGTTGCCCCGCGCGAGGTTGGATTTTCGCTTGAGCCGGGGCATTTTGTCCAAGAGATTGCGCAAGAAACCGGGTGTCGCGTGCAGTATTTCGGCAAGCCCCATGCCAATGCGTTCGAAGCCGTGCGGAAAGTCTTGCCGAGCGGATTGCGTTCTGAACGGATCGCGATGGTCGGTGACACGCTGCATACGGATATTCTGGGTGGACGCGCTGCCGGCATGGCAACCGTGCTGATTGCAGGGCATGGATTGTTTGCCGGGCATGACCCTTCGGCGTTTATTGCGGCCTCAGGGATTGTGCCGGATTATGTCGCGGCGACGACCTGATCCAAAGGCAGGATCACTCCTCAAGGACTCTGCCAGAGACACAGGTTTTCTGAAGCAGAAGGTCGGTAGACAGAAATACTAGATCCGCGCGCGCGCCTGACGAGATCCGTCCTCTGTCCTGCGCCCCAATTACATCCGCAGGGATTCGGCTCGCCATGGCAAGAGCGCGCGCGGTATCAACCCCCATTTCGACCAGATGGCGAACCGATTGTGGCAGAGAAATATCCGCACCAGCCAATGTGCCGTTTTCCAGCGTCAGCCGGTTGTCCCGCCGCAGAATGCGCCGCCCGTTCAGGGTGAATTGATCAGCGTCGCTGCCTGCAACGGCCATGGCGTCGCTGACCAGAAACAAGCCATCGACGGGTTTGATTGCCAATGCGACTTGCAGACATTCGGGCGCCACATGGACACCATCGGCAATGATCCCGGCAACCAGCGGCGAGGTCAGGGCCGCGCCGACCAGTCCGGGGGCACGGTTTGCCAGTGCGCCCATGGCATTGTAAAGATGAGTGACGCAGCGCGCTCCGGCATCATGGGCGGCCCTTGCCTGTTCGGCAGAGCAATCGCTATGACCAAGGCTGACGATCACCCCAGCGCGGTCCAGCGCGGTGATCTGTTCCGGTGTAACCGCTTCGGGGGCGACCGTGACCAGAAGCGCGGGTAAATCCCGCGCAGCGCCGCAAAGCAGGTCAAGGTCACTTTCAGTCATCGGGCGCAGAAATTCAGGATCATGCGCGCCCTTGCGCCTGGAATCCAGATGCGGGCCTTCGAGATGCAGACCGGCAAAGCCGGGTGTGTTCTGGCGCGCGGCTGCAATGCCCGCCTTGACCACCTGCAGTGTGGTTTCAGGTGTATCGCTGATCAACGTGGGCAGAATCGCGGTCGCACCGAGGCGTATATGCGCAGCGCAGATCCGTGCGATCTGCCCAGTGTCTGTTTCGGGGCCGACCATTACACCATCGCCGCCATTGACTTGCAGATCGACAAATCCGGGGGCGAGGAACCCTTCGCCAAAATCTGTGACCTCCGCCGCGCTCGGCAAATCGGTGCCATCCGGATGCAAAGCCGCGATCCGTCCATCTTCGGTTACACTGACAGAAGCGCTTTTGTGCAGGCTCCAACCGTCAAAGACTTGGCTGGCTTTGAACACACGGATCATCAGACTGTCTCGGTTATCTTGCGAAGATGGCGTGGTGTGTCGGGCTGCAAGCCGCGGCGCCGGGCCAGTGCCTCGATGAAGGCATAAAAGGACACGACGCGCAACAACGGATCGATCAGCGGATGCAGTGGGGGTGCAACCGGCAATTCGATCACATCCGGCACCGAGGCGGTTACAAATACGTCGGCCCCTTGCGCCTTCAGGCGCTGCATTGTCGCCGAGAAGCCCTCTTGCGCGGCATCCTCGCAGACAAGGCCCAGCACCGGGAAACCCCGTTCGACCAGAGCCGCAGGTCCGTGCAGCACTTCGGCGGCGGAATAGGCTTCGGCATGGATGGCGGATGTTTCCTTGAATTTCAGCGCCACCTCGCTGGCGATCGCGTAGCCCGCCCCGCGCCCGAGCACATAGAGTGCAGGCGCACGCACCAGCCTGTCAGACAGGACGTTCCAGTTACAGTCTAGCGCAGTTTCGCAGGCATCGGGCAGCGCGCTCAGTGCATCTGCCAGAACCTGATCGTCGCGCCAGGCTGCCAGCAAGGCCAGGCCGCCGACGACTGAAGTGACGAAGCTCTTGGTTGCGGCGACACTGCGTTCCGGCCCGCAATGCAAAGGCAGGCAATGATTGCTCTCGCGGGCAAGATCGCTGTCGGGATTGTTTGTCAGTGCGACCGCAATCGCGTCAGAGGCGCGCGCAGCGCGAGTCATGGCCACGATATCCGGGCTCTGGCCGGATTGCGAAATCGACAGCGACATGGTGCGCGGCAGGCGCAACGGTGTGGCATAGACCGAAGCAATGCTTGGCCCGACCGAGGCCACCGGGATCCCGGTCAGGATTTCGCAGGCATATTTGAAGTAACTCGCGGCGTGATCGGAAGACCCGCGCGCGACGGTAATGACAAGCTGCGGATCGAAGGCGCGCAGGGTTTCGGCCAGCGCGGCCTGTGCTTGCGCGTTGTTGCTCAGGCAGGCTGCGACACTTGCGGGAATCTCTGCGATTTCCTGTGCCATGAAGGTCTGGGTCATGGGGTCTGTTCCTTTGTTCCGGCGTGCTGGCGCGCTGTCCATAATGCGCCATCCAGTGCTGTTCCTTTGGGGATGGTCCGGTGCAGATTTGTGTTGCCGGCCCTTGTGATCCGGTCCAGCAAAGTCGGACCAAGGCCGCCGAGCGGTGCCACGGGCATGTCTGTTGCGCCCTCCTGCAAGCGCGTGATCGCGCCCAACAGATAGTCGCAACCCTGATCGAGAATTGCACCGGCCACCGGGCAATTCTGCTGTGCATGGCGCAGGACAAGCGGGGCAAGAGCCGCGTAATCCGATGGCTTCGCGCGACCTGCAAAACTGATCAATTCAGCGAGCGAGGTGAATTTCTGCCAGATATCGGCGACCATCGGGCCGTCGGGGCCAAGCCTGTCGCGTGCATGAAGGGCGCGACGCAGCGCTTCGCGGCCGATCCATGCGCCACTGCCTTCGTCCCCCAGGGTAAAGCCGTATCCCCCAAGGCGCAGCATCTTTCCAGCGCGCTGGCGCGCAAGGACCGAACCTGTCCCAACCGCCAACACGATTCCGTCCTGGTCTTCGAAAGCGCCTGCGAGTGATATGTCTATATCGCCAAGGATCGCCAGATGCGGGTAGGGAAACGCGTCGCGCAAACGCGCAGCAGCCCCGGATTCGCTGACACCGGCGAGTCCCATCGCGATTCGCGGCAAGTCCAGCGTGGCCCCCGGAGCCAGTGCGCGCGCTTGCTCGATAGTGGTGGAAAGAAGTGTCGATATCTCTTTCAGCGCCGACGGAAAGTCGCTGAAAACATTGGCAGCGCCGCCAACCAGGATCTCGGTACGCAGGCCGCATTCCAGTTGAGCCTGCGCCCTGCAAGCTGTGCCGCCACCGTCCAGTCCAATGAATATTTGCATCGCCGCCTCCTGCTGAGCATAATACCAAAACAATACCATATGAAAAGTGGTTTTTGACTGGTGTCATGGTGGAAAGTGGTTTGAGTTTGCACGGGCATAGAGGATATTTGAAATATTTATCGTTTAAGTAAAGATGTTTATCGAAAATCTGAGGATGGGTGAGGGATGTCAGGCGTCCTGGCACGAAAAAATTTCTGGACAAATGGTATTAATTTGGTTCTACTGGGAATCGGGGAGGCGCTGATGATATCGGGATTGTGATTCCGGCATGGTGCCCCTGCTGCAACAAGGAGGACTGCCATGACGATCCGTAAGACCCTGTCCCTGACGACAGCCTTTGCGCTTTGTGCGACAGGGGTGTTCGCGCAGGATGTGACGCTGACCATCGAAAGCTGGCGCAATGATGATATCACGATCTGGCGCAACCAGATCATTCCGGCGTTCGAAGCTGCGCATCCCGGCATCAAGTTGGATTTCCAGCCAACTGCGCCCGCGCAATACAATTCTGCGCTGAACTCCAAGCTTGATGCGGGCACAGCGGGCGATATCGTCACCTGCCGCGCTTTCGATGCTTCGCTGCAACTTTTCGAGCGCGGGCAGCTTTCGGATCTGACCGATCTGCCGGGGATGGCCAATTATTCGGATGTGGCCAAGTCTGCATGGTCCACTGATGACGGCAGCCAGACGTTCTGTGTGCCGCTGGCCTCGGTGATCCATGGCTTCATTTACAATGTCGATATCTTCAACGAGCTTGGCCTTGAAGTGCCCACAACTGAAGACGAGTTCTTCGCGGTTCTCGATGCAATTCAGGAAGATGGCAGCTATATCCCTATGGCCATGGGCATCAATGACCAGTGGGAGGCAGCCACGATGGGCTATGCCAATATCGGGGTGAATTTCTGGCGCGGCGAGGAAGGGCGCGCGGCGCTTATCGCGGGCGAAAGCCGCTTGACAGATGAGGAATGGGTCGCCCCCTTCCGCCAGTTGGCGCGCTGGTCGCAATACCTCGGTCGCGGTTTCGAGTCGCAAAGCTACCCGGACAGCCAGAACCTGTTCACGCTTGGTCGTGCTGCGATTTATCCCTCAGGTTCATGGGAAATCGCGGGCTTCCGCGAGCAGGCTGATTTCGAGATGGGCGCTTTCCCGCCGCCCGTTCCCGCCGGAACCGAGGGCTGCTACATTTCTGACCACACTGATATGGGAATCGGCCTGAATGCCGCATCGCCCAATCAGGAGGCCGGGCGTATCTTCCTTGACTGGCTGACCGGTGCCGAAGCCTCGACGCTTTTCGCCAACGCCATCCCCGGTTTCTTCCCGCTCTCCTCGGCCGAAGTGACGCTCGAAGACCCGCTGGCAGAAGAGTTCCTGAGCTGGCGCGGGCAGTGCGAAAGCACGATCCGGCCCTTCCACCAGATCGTTTCGCGCGGGACGCCGAATCTTTCGAACGAGAGCTGGACTGCATCCGCGAACGTGATGCGCGGCACATGGACACCTGAGGAAGCGGGCGAGGCCCTGCAGGCGGGTCTGTCCTCTTGGTATGCGCCGCATCAGTAAGCGCGAACTCTGGCCCCGGACATGATCCGGGGCCGTATCCTTACGCAATCGGAGGTTCCCATGTCCCGGTCCCGCGCTCCGCGGCGCCCGATCCGCTGGCATATTGCCGTGTTTCTGGCCCCTGCTCTTATTGTCTACACGGCGATCATGATCATTCCGCTGTTCGGCACTCTGAACCTGTCGCTGTTTACGCGCGGCGAAGGGAACACGCGGGAATTCGTGGGTCTTGCCAATTTCGCAACGTTGTTTGGCGATCCGCGATGGTCAGGGGCGTTCTGGAATGCGACCTGGAACAATCTGTGGTTCTTCATCATCCACATGCTGGTTCAGAACCCAATCGGCATTGCGCTTGCCGCGATCCTGTCCTCGCCGCGCCTGCGCTTTGCGGCCTTCTACCGCACCGCGATCTTCATTCCCGCGATCCTGAGTTTCGTGATTGTGGGATTCGTCTGGCGGCTGATCCTGTCACCGCTCTGGGGTGTCGCGCCGAACATGATGGACGCGATTGGTCTGGGCAATTGGTTCGCGCCGTGGCTGGGGCAGGAAAGCTCGGCGCTGACCACACTCGCGCTGATCTCTGTCTGGCAATTCGTAGGGATCCCGATGATGCTGATCTATGCTGCGTTGCTGTCGATCCCCGATGAGGTGCTTGAGGCCGCAGAGATGGACGGGATTACCGGCGCATCGCAATTCTGGAAGATCAAGCTGCCCCTGATCCTGCCCACGATCGGCATCATCTCGATCCTGACATTCGTCGGCAATTTCAACGCTTTCGACCTGATCTATGTGGCCCAAGGGGCGCTGGCCGGGCCGAATTATTCGACCGATATTCTGGGCAGCTTCCTGTTCCGCACCTTCTTCGGTTTCCAGTTACAGCTTGGTGATCCGCATATGGGCGCGACTGTGGCAACCGTGATGTTCTTCATCATCCTTGCTGGCGTGTCGCTGTATCTGTTCGGCATCCAGACGCGGCTGCGCCGCTACCAGTTCTGAGGGGGGCACGATCATGTCTGCACGCGCCAATATCCTGCGTTCATCCGCCGCCCATGCGATCCTGATCGCCTACACGATCCTCGCGCTCTATCCGGTGTTTCTGATCGTCATCAATTCGATGAAATCGCGCCGCGCGATCTTCAATGACCCCCTGGCGCTGCCCACCCGCGAAACTTTCGATCTGGTGGGCTTCCATACTGTGCTGGAGCAGGGCAATTTCCTGCTTTATTTCCAGAACTCGCTGATCGTCACGGTGGCCTCGCTCTTCTTTGCGCTCTTGTTCGGGGCCATGGCCGCCTTCGCCCTAGCCGAATACAGGTTTCGCGGCAATCTGCTGATGGGGCTTTATCTGGCGCTGGGAATCATGATCCCGATCCGGCTTGGCACAGTCGCCATTCTGGAAATGATGGTCGCGGCAAATCTGGTCAACACGCATTGGGCACTGATCCTCGTCTACACGGCAAATGGACTGCCGCTGGCGGTATTCATCCTGTCCGAATTTATGCGCCAGGTGTCCGATGACCTGAAGAACGCCGCACGCATCGATGGGCTGAGCGAATACCGTATCTTCTTCACCATCGCCCTGCCACTTGTGCGCCCGGCACTGGCTACAGTTGCGGTGTTTACCATGATCCCGATCTGGAATGACCTGTGGTTCCCGCTGATCCTCGCACCTGGTGAAGGCACCAAAACGCTGACATTGGGCAGCCAGATTTTCCTTGGCCAGTATGTGACCAACTGGAATGCAGTTCTGGCCGCGCTGACGCTCGCGATCTTTCCGGTAGTGGTGCTGTATCTGATTTTCTCGCGGCAACTCATTCGCGGTATCACCCGTGGGGCCGTGAAATGATCCGGGTTCTGGTTTTGGGCCTCGGGCAGATGGGACAGAGCCATGCGGCGTCCTATCAGGCGCTCCCCGAGTTCGATCTCGTGGGACTGGTAAACCGCTCGGATGTGACTCTGCCCGATGCGCTGGCGCATCTGTCCGTCGAGCACGAATTCGACGCGGCGCTGGCCCGGCACAAGCCTGATCTGGTCGCCATCGCGACTTATTCTGACAGCCATGCCGCACTTGCGATCAAGGCGATGGAATCCGGCGCGCATGTCTTTGTCGAGAAGCCGCTGGCAACCACTGTAGCCGATTGCGAGGCCGTGGCAGAGACCGCCAAGCGGACCGGCCGCAAACTGATGGTTGGCCATATCCTGCGTCATCATCCGACCTGGATCGCGCTGATCGAGGCGGCGCGCGATCTGCAAGGGCCCTATGTGTTCCGGTTGAACCTCAATCAGCGTTCGAAAGGTCCGGCATGGGAAATCCACAAGGCGCTGATGAAATCGACTTCGCCTATTGTCGACTGCGGTGTGCATTATGTCGATGTGATGTGCCAGATCACCGATGCCGCCCCGGTGGAAGTGCGTGGCATGGGCTTGCGCCTTTCCGATGAAATCGCGCCGGACATGTATAATTACGGGCATTTTCAGGTGCTGTTCGCGGACGGTTCCTGCGGTTGGTATGAGGCGGGCTGGGGACCGATGATGTCCGAGACAGCCCATTTCGTGAAGGATATCGTCTCGCCGGGCGGCGCCGTTAGCTTGCGCGCGCCGCAGGGGATCGGTTCGGCGGATGTCGAAGGGCACACCGCGGCGGATCATCTGATCGTGGCCCCGACCGGGGAGGGCGAGAGACTGAGGGTATTCGCCGAAAGCCCCGGCCATCAAGGTCTGTGTGACCGGCAGGCGACAGCAATGGCGCAAGCCATCAGGGAAGATCAGGATTTGAGCCGACATGTTGCCGATGCCGTTCGCTCGGTCGCGGTATGCCTTGCGGCGGATGAAAGCGTGCGCACGGGTCATCCTGTGCGTCTTGGATAAAAGAGGGGGAGCCTCATGGGAAATCTGTCACTGAACAAGGTTTGCAAGTCCTTCGGGCAGGTCGATGTGATCCGCGATGTGGATCTGGAAGTGAAGGATGGTGAGTTCTGCGTCTTCGTTGGCCCCTCGGGCTGCGGGAAGTCCACGCTGCTGCGCATGATCGCGGGGTTGGAGGATATCACTTCCGGCGATGTTTGCATCGACGGGTCGGTGGTGAACACGGTGCCGCCCTCGAAGCGGGAAATCGCAATGGTGTTTCAATCCTATGCGCTTTATCCGCATCTGAACGTGCGCGACAACATGGGGTTGGGGTTGAAACAGGCGGGCCAGCCGCGTGCCGAGATTGCAGAAAAAGTGGATCGCGCCGCAAAAATGCTGGATCTCGAAAAATACCTGACCCGACGCCCTGGTGAACTGTCTGGCGGGCAGCGTCAGCGCGTCGCCATTGGCCGGGCCATCGTGCGCAAGCCGAAGCTCTTTCTTTTCGATGAGCCGCTCTCGAACCTTGATGCCGCGCTGCGCGTCCAGACCCGGATCGAGATCGCCAATCTGCACCGCGAACTGGGTGCGACCATGATCTATGTGACCCATGATCAGGTCGAGGCGATGACTCTCGCCGACCGCATCGTGGTTCTGCGCGATGGGCGGATCGAACAGGTCGGCGCACCGATGGAGCTGTATAACAACCCCGCCAATGAATTCGTCGCAGGCTTCATCGGCTCGCCGAAGATGAATTTCCTTAATGCACCCGCGCTGAGTCAGCCCGGCAGGTCGCTTGGGATTCGTCCCGAACACCTGACGCTCTCGCGCGATGGCGGGCTGATTGAGGGACGGGTGAGCCATGTCGAGCATCTGGGTGGCGAGACGCTGATCTACCTGCGCGCCGAACCGCATGGATTGATCACGGTGCGGTTGTTCGGGGAACATGCGGCTTCGGTCGATGACCGTGCTTTCGTGACGCCAGACATGGCGCGCGCGTTTCATTTCGGAGATGATGGCCTGCGACTGGCTGCGTGACACTCCAGGCGAACTGAGACAAGGGATTATCCAATGACAGAATATGCAGATCCCCGATACCGCGCGCTGGACAGTTGGGACAGCCTGACTGCGCTGCGCGCCATCTGGGAAAGCCAGATCGCTGCTGTCGCGAGTATCGGCCCGGTATTGCCCGCGCTTGCCGAAGTTGTAGAAGCGGCGCTGCCGCGCCTGCGTGCAGGTGGGCGGCTGGTCTATGCCGGTGCGGGAACTTCGATCCGCATTGCCGTGCAGGATGGCACCGAACTGGGACCGACCTTCAACTGGCCGGAAGAGCGCACGCATTACCTGATCGCAGGCGGTCCTGCTGCGCTGAGCCTCGGGATTGAAGGGGCGGAAGATGATGCAGAGGATGCGCGCGCTCAGGTCGCATCGGCCGGAATTGGCGCAAAGGACGTGGTGATCGGGCTTGCGGCCAGCGGGCGCACGCCCTTCACGATCGCCGCGCTGGAGGCCGCGCGTGCTGCAGGTGCTCTGACGGTCGCGATTTCCTGCAATCCCGGCGCGCGGCTGCTGGAGGTCGCGGATCATGGGGTGGCCACAGAAACCGGTGCCGAAGTCGTCGCAGGCTCGACCCGCATGAAGGCAGGAACGGCGCAGAAGGTTGTGCTCAACATGATCTCGACACAGATCATGGTGCGGCTGGGCCATGTCCATGATGGGCTGATGGTCGATATGCGCCCGCAGAACATCAAGCTGCGTGGGCGCGCGCGGGATATGGTCGTGCGGATCGCCGATGTCTCCCCTGAGAGCGCAGTAGTGGCGCTTGAACAATGTGACTGGCGCGTAAAGCCTGCTGTTCTGGTGGCCCTTGGTGCAACGCCAGCGCGCGCCGAGGAGATCTTGGCAGACTCCAGCGGCATCTTGCGTCAGGCTATAAGGACCATCGAGGGGCTGGAATGACTCTGCGGCAGGAGCTTCTTACCTCGCGCGCCGAAGCCACACCGATCTATGTTCGGCTGGCCGCGATCCTGCGCGAGAAGGTTCATCAGGGCGAATTTGCCGTGGGTGAGGCACTGCCTTCCGAGCGGGACATTGCCGAGCGGATGGCGGTGTCTCGCGTAACTGTACGCAAGGCGATTGACCTGTTGATGCGTGAGGGCGTGCTGTCGCGCAAGCAGGGCTCAGGCACCTATGTCGCCCCGCGGATCGAGCAGCCATCCTCCATGCTGGCCGGGTTTTCAGAGGATCTGCGCAGGCGTGGTCTGGCCGCAGGGTCCGTCTGGCTGGAAAAGACGACCGACATGGCGTCACCTGACGAGGTGATTGCCTTCGGCTTCGCGGTGAATACGCCTGTTAAGCGGTTTCGCCGTATCCGCACGGCGAATGGCGAACCGCTGGCGTTGGAACATGCTGTCGTGCCGGAAGCGTATCTGCCGGATCACAACAGCGTTGAGACTTCCCTCTATGCCGCGCTGACACTGACCGGCGCGAAGCCCGTGACAGGGCTTCAGCGCGTGACGGCCTCACTTGCGACGGAGGATGAGGCTCATCATCTGGGCGTTCCTACCGGTGCTGCTGTGCTGCGGATCGAACGACGCGGCTACTTGGGTGACGGCACGATGGTCGAATTGACACGTTCAGCCTATCGTGGAGACCGGTATGATTTCGTCAGCGAGTTGCGCGAAATCTGAACGGTGGAGAAGGAATGCACCATTCGCCGCATTCAGGATTTGGGCCCGTTTTCGGCGCTGTGCGATGCGCGCGGAAAAACCGCCTGATCTTGCGATTGGCTGAGTAGCCGGATTTTACCTGAAAAAATAAGTCCGAATAATCAAGCCAAGATGTTCCGGGCCTGCTCTTTGCTTGCAGTCGCAGTCGTATCGCGTTTGATCAACTCGACGGGCGCGAGGATAATTCTGGATGTTTCTTTGGATTGAGCCGAATTCAGGCGCGTGATCAATTCTTCTGCCGCAAGACGACCAAGACCCGTGCGGTCCTGCCGGATTGTCGTCAGCGAAGGCTGCACGAATCCCGCGATTTCCAGATCGTCAAACCCTACCACGGACAAGTCCTGTGGGATACTTAGCCCATTCTGCTTGCAGCGCGATATCAGGCTGAGTGCGATCTCATCAGAAGCGCAGAACACAGCTGTAGGTCGCTCCGGCATCGCAACCAGCTGTTCTGCAGCACGTGCCCCCGACGTCAGCGAGAAATCGCCGGGAATAATCCATTCGGGGGCGATGATCAGGCCAAGCTCGGCGCAGCGGATTTCAAACGCAGATCTGCGTACTTGCGCGAGGATATTGTCTTCCGGGCCGGTGACATGGGCGATCCTGCGATGACCCAGCGCGAACAGGTGATCGACCGCGAGCCGCGCGCCCAGCGCATTGTCGCTGCGGATCGAGGGCAGGGGTAATGAATCGGACCATTCACAGCAGAACACAACATTTCCGAGCATTTGGGCATTTTTCAGGGTCTCGCCCAAAGCGATGGAGATGTTGCCGTCAAGGGTGATCAATCCGTCCACACTACCATTGAGCAAATAGTCCGAAACGACCTGACCGGGTGCACTGGGCTGTTGGCTGTCGAAAACGAGCACGGAATAGCCATTCGCGGCCAATACCTCGTTGATGCTGGAGAGGATCGTGGAAAAGAATGGGTTTCCGAGATTTGGTACCAGCACGAGAACCGCCCCGGCGCGGCGGGTGCGCAGGTTGCGAGCGGCTTTGTTGACCCGATAGCCGGTAGCGCGGATGGCATCAAAAACCTTTTCACGCGTCGACTCGGACAAGCGTTCTGGTTGGGTGAGGGCGCGGCTGACCGTCGCTGTCGACACCCCAGCAACATGCGCGACATCCTTGATCTTTGGTTGGAGCTTCTGCATCGGGGCATCTGGCCTTGTGTGTCTATACGACAAACTTCTTGACAGGTTGTCGCAGCTAGGTGAAGCTCTTGTAATCGATTACATCACGATTCGACAGAAACGAGATAAGCTGCCAGATGGAAATGTAATCGATTACACGGTGTTGGCAAGGGAGTTTCAGGATTGCCGTTGCACCGAAGCGTACGACACTTTCGCCGTTCAGGGAGGAACGCATGAAAAAGACCCTCGCATTGCTGGCCAGCACCAGCCTGATTTCTGTTGGATCCGCTGCATTCGCTGTCGATCTTGAAGTGACGCATTGGTGGACATCTGGTGGCGAAGCTGCCGCTGTCGCCGAATTTGCACGTCTGTTCAATGAAAATACCGAGCATACCTGGGTTGACGGTGCTATTGCTGGGTCCGGTGGAACAGCGCGGCCCATCATGATTGGTCGGATCACCGGGGGCGACCCGATGGGGGCCACGCAGTTCAACCACGGGCGTCAGGCCGAAGAACTGGTTGAAGCTGGTCTGATGCTGGATCTGACCGATCTGGCCGAGGCTGAGGGTTGGCGCGATTTCGTCAACCCGACTTCCCTTCTGGACAGTTGTACGCTGGATGGCCGCATCTATTGCGTGCCGATCAATATCCATTCGTGGCAGTGGCTGTGGCTCAGCCACAAGGCCTATGAGGATGCAGGCGTCCCGGTCCCTACCAACTGGGATGAATTCGTGGCCGCGGCACCCGCGCTGGAAGAGGCCGGGAAAATCCCGCTGGCCATGGGCGGGCAGCCCTGGCAGTCCACTGGCGCTTTCGGCGTGATGTCCATCGCACTGGCTGGTCGTGAAGCGTGGGAAGCCGTGCATATCGACCATAATGCCGAAGTCGCGGCCGGGCCGGAGTATGCGCGCGTATTCGAGGCCGCTGCCCAAGCACGCAGCTTTGCTGCGCGGTCCAACGTGCAGGACTGGAATCAGGCCACCAATCTGGTCATCACTGGTCAGGCCGGCGGGCAGATCATGGGTGACTGGGCACAAGGTGAGTTTCAGGTGGCCGGGCTTGTCGCGGGCGAGGATTATTCCTGTCTGCCGGGGCTGGGCGTGAATGAAATCATCTCGACAGGGGGCGATGCCTTCTATTTCCCCAAGGTCAACAACCCCGAGGTCGAGGCCGCGCAGCTTGAACTTGCATCACTGATGATCTCGCAGGAGGCGCAGGTGGCCTTCAACCTGAAGAAAGGCTCGCTGCCGGTGCGTGGTGACATTGATCTCACTGCAGCCAATGAATGTATGCAGAAAGGTCTCGAGATACTCGCAACCGGTGCAATTCTGCCAGATCTGAATCAGACATTCTCGCCCGACACAGGGGGCCAAATCGATGATCTGATGGTCGAGTTCTGGAATGATCCGAACTTCTCGGCAGAAGAGGCACAGCGCCTCTATGCCGAGATCATCGCCAGCGCGGACTGATCCGTAACGCCGTGGCCCTTCGCTCAAGCGACGGGCCACATTCCCAGACAGACCGGAGGCCCTGATGTCCCGCGCCAGAAGCGGCGGTGCTCGTGCACGCCCGCCCATCCGAATGTTCAGAAACTTCTCGTCCAAACTTGCCGCAATCCCCATGGTTCTTGTGGGTCTTGGTGTCTTTGTCGGCGGGACGATCTGGACGATTGTTCATTCCTTCACCGACTCGCGCCTGTTGCCACGACTGCGCTGGGTTGGGTTTGACCAGTATGAACGGCTCTGGAATACTCGGCGTTGGCTCGTCTCGATCGAAAACCTGGCGGTTTACGGGATCGTGTCGCTGGTCCTGACAATGTGTCTGGGTTTTCTGCTGGCGGCGCTTCTGGATCGCAAGATCCGCTACGAAGATACTTTCCGCACGATCTTTCTTTACCCATTCGCACTGTCCTTCATCGTGACAGGTCTGGTCTGGCAATGGATTCTGAACCCGGAATTCGGCATCCAGTCCATTGTGCGCGGGCTTGGCTTTTCAGGCTTCAATTTTGATCCGCTCTATAACCCTGATCTGGTCATCATTGGTCTGCTGATCGCCGGGCTGTGGCAGGGGACGGGTCTGATCATGGTCATCATGCTGGCCGGGCTTCGAGGTATAGATGAGGATATCTGGAAAGCCACCCGCGTCGACGGTATCCCGGTCTGGAAGACCTATGTCATCGTGATCATTCCTATGATGAAGCCGGTTTTCGTGACAGCGCTCGTGCTGGTCACAAGCGGGATCGTGAAGCTTTATGATCTGGTCGTGGCCATGACATCTGGCGGACCCGGCATAGCGTCCGAAGTCCCTGCGAAATACGTTTATGACACGCTCTTCACGCGCCAGAATCTGGGGCAGGGCTTTGCGGCCTCGACCATGATGCTGGTCACGGTCGCGATCATCCTGATCCCTTGGGCCTATATGCAGTTCCGGGAGAAGCGCCAATGAGTGCCACCGAAATCACCACGGCCACCAAAACCGCAAACGCTGTGACCCCGCGCGGGGCGAAGCCGAAAAACCCCTTCGCGCCGCGCAATATCATGCTCTATGGCACGCTGATCATCTTCAGCATCTACTACCTGCTGCCGCTATACGTGATGCTTGTGACTTCGCTGAAAGACATGGCGGAAATCCGCGTCGGCAATGTCTTTTCACCGCCCGTGGAAATCACATTCCAACCCTGGGTCAAGGCCTGGTCGGAAGCCTGCACAGGCATCAATTGCGATGGTCTGAGCCGCGGTTTCTGGAACTCGGTGCGGATCCTGATCCCGTCGCTGATCCTCTCTGTCTCGGTTGCGGCCTTGACGGGTTATGTTCTCGCCTGCTGGAGGTTCAAGGGATCGGAAATCTTCTTCGGCATCCTTCTGCTGGGTGCGTTCATTCCCTATCAGGTGC
>JAFIEM010000204.1 GCA_020832555.1 Natronohydrobacter sp.
TCTCGCCCATAGACGGGTCTGTCTATGTCCAGCGGGACGCGCTGCCCGAGCAGGCCGCCAGGGACGCTGTGGCGCGCGCGCGTGCCGCGCAGGGCGCCTGGTCTGCCCTGCCACTGGAGAAGCGCATCGCGACTGTGATGGCGGGGATTGAGGCGCTGGAAGCGATGGCGCCGCAGATCGTGCCGGAACTGGCCTGGCAGATGGGCCGCCCGGTGCGTTATGGCGGTGAATTCGGCGGCGTGCGCGAGCGCGCGGCCTATATGGCGAAGATCGCGCCCGAAGCGCTGGCCGATGAGGTGATCGAGGAGAGCGCGGCATTCTCGCGTGTGCTGGCGCGCGAGGCGCAGGGCGTGGTGTTCGTGATTGCGCCGTGGAACTACCCGTTTCTGACGGCGGTGAACACGGTTGTGCCTGCGCTGATTGCGGGCAATGCTGTGGTGCTGAAACATGCCAGCCAGACCTTGCTGGCGGGCGAGCGGCTGGCCGAGGCGTTTCACAAGGCCGGGGTGCCCGAGGATGTGTTTCAGAACGTGGTGCTGGATCACGCGACGACGGAAGCCCTGATCAGCGCACGCGCCTTTGATTTCGTCAATTTCACTGGCTCGGTTGGCGGGGGGCGCGCGATTGAACGTGCCGCAGCGGGCACCTTCACTGGCACCGGGTTGGAACTAGGGGGGAAGGATCCGGGCTATGTGCGCGCTGATGCGGATCTGGATGCCGCTGTCGATGGGCTGATGGATGGCGCGATGTTCAATTCCGGCCAGTGCTGTTGCGGGATTGAGCGCATCTATGTGCATGAGAGCCTCTACGATGGCTTTGTTGCCAAGGCCGTCGACTGGGTGATGGGTCAGCGCCTTGGCAATCCGCTGGACCCTGACACGACCATGGGGCCAATGGCCCATGCCCGTTTTGCCGCCATCGTGCGCGACCAGATTGACGGGGCTGTGGCGCAAGGCGCCCGTGCGCTGATTGATCCGGCGGCATTTCCTGTCGATGATGGCGGGGCCTATCTGGCACCACAGATTCTGGTTGATGTCACCCATGACATGCGGGTGATGCGCGAGGAAAGCTTTGGGCCGGTGGTGGGCATCATGCCTGTCAAGGATGATGCCGAAGCGATCCGCCTGATGAATGATTGCGACTATGGGCTGACGGCCTCGATCTGGACGCGCGACAGCGGGGCCGCGCGCGTGATCGGTGCGCAATTGCAAACCGGCACTGTGTTGATGAACCGCTGCGATTATCTGGACCCTGCGCTGTGCTGGACGGGCTGCAAGGATACCGGGCGCGGCACGGCGCTGTCGCATCTGGGCTATCATGCGCTGACGCGCGTCAAATCCTACCATCTGAAAAAGGCGTAAGTCATGGGACCAACTGCAAACTGGAGCTATCCGACCACGATCAGATTCGGCATCGGGCGGATTTCCGAACTCGCCGCGGAGTGCAAGGCGGTAGGGATCACGAAGCCGCTGCTGGTCACGGACCGCGCACTCGCCGCGCTGCCGATCACTGCGCAGGCACTCGACATCCTCGACGCCGCCGGTCTGGGCCGCGCGATGTTCAGCGAGGTGGACCCGAACCCGACTGAGACCAATATGGATGCCGGTCTGAAAGTTTACCGCGCAGGCGCGCATGATGGCGTCGTGGCATTTGGCGGTGGCTCGGCACTGGATCTGGGCAAGATGATCGCGCTGATGGTCGATCAGCCGGTGGGTGTTTGGGAGCTGGAAGATATCGGCGATTGGTGGACCAGCGCCAAACCCGACACCATCGCGCCGATCATTGCCGTGCCGACCACAGCTGGCACTGGCTCAGAGGTCGGGCGCGCGGGTGTTCTGACGGACAGCGCCACGCATCGCAAGAAGATTATCTTCCACCCCAAGCTGATGCCTGCCGTCACGATCTGCGACCCGGCGCTGACTGTGGGCATGCCCGCCTTCATCACCGCAGGCACGGGTATGGACGCGCTCGCTCATTGTCTGGAAGCCTATTGCAGCCCGCATTATCACCCGATGAGCCAAGGGATCGCGCTGGAAGGGATGCGGCTGGTGCTGGAAAACCTGCCCCGCGCCTATGCCACACCGGATGATCTGGAGGCGCGCGCGCATATGATGTCCGCAGCGGCGATGGGGGCTGTGGCTTTTCAGAAAGGGCTGGGGGCAATTCACAGCCTCAGCCACCCGGTGGGCGCGGTCTATAACACCCATCACGGCACCACCAATGCCGTGGTCATGCCAATGGTGCTGGATTTTAACCGCCCCGCGATCGAGGATCGGATTGAGCGCGCCGCAGCCTATCTGGGTATTGTGGGCGGGTTTGACGGCTTTGCGGCGCGGGTTATGGAGTTGCGCACAGAACTGTCGATCCCCGCCAATCTGACAGCAATGGGGGTCGAGGCAACAAGGTTGGACGAATTGACCGACATGGCCCTGCTTGATCCCTCTTGTGGAGGCAATCCGGTCGAGATGACACGCGCCAATACCCGCGCGCTGTTTGAGGCTTGCCTGTAACGCATCCTTGGGCCGCCTTGCAGGCGCAAAGAACCACACCCAAAGCGGGCCTTTGAAAGTGTTCTGCTTTGGGACGGACAGCACTGTGAAGCAGCCGCTTTCGGTTTGGGAGTGGGCAAAGCTTCGGGGCTATGCTGCTGTTCTTTGGTAGCGCTGCCGGGTCGACCGTCGAGAACGGCGGCGCAGGCACCAGCCACGCGCTGGGCTCCCTTGGGCGACTATCTCATACGGCGTCGCACTCCCATGCTAGCGCTAATAATGTCGCCCAGGCGGCCCTCTGCCTTTGACGAAGAGATCGGAAGGCCCCTTCGATGTCGCTGGCCGTGGTTGGCGAGATTGACCATGTTGTTGAGCCATTATTTTCATTATGACTGAGAACTGATCCGGCATTGTTACTATAATCTGGCCCATCCGGTTGGTGGGTTCTGCGCGTCGCGACGGCTTCAATTCTGGTGTTTCCTTCCGTTTGTTTTTTGCTGTTTCTGAACTGGCCTTGAAGGGATAGCTGTGGTTGCCGGTCTCAAAATGTGACAGCGAAGGGTGAGGCGATCAGGCGCGGGGCGTGCAGGCCCCCGCTGTGGCAAGTGCTGCTGCGACAGCACGCGCGCAGGTGGTCAGGATGGTTGTGAGAGAGAAGCGGTCGGGGCGGTGAGGCCGACGGGCAGCAAGAGAACTGCTTGTCTTATGCTGATGGTGGCTCTTGTGCGAATAAAGAGCCACTGCACGCCA
>JAFIEM010000049.1 GCA_020832555.1 Natronohydrobacter sp.
CGGTAAATGCGACAGCCCCGGCATCTAGCAAAAAGCCGATTTCCGCCATTTCGCGACCTTCGCGCCCGCGCGTAAGTGCCGCCATGCAACGGATATTGACCGGTGTGCGCGATCCTGCACGGCGCGAGACATATTCCAGCACCTCTGGTGTATCGATGGCTGGGTCCGTATCCGGGCGCAGGATGATCGTGGTGACGCCCCCGCGAGCGGCGGCCTGCCCGGCGCTCCGCAGCGATTCGCGATGCTGCGCACCCGGCTCGCCCACCTGCACACCCATGTCGACAATGCCGGGCGCAAGGCATTTGCCCGTGCAGTCAATGATCTGCGCACCATCAGGGCAAGGGCCGTCAATCGCTGTGATCTGCCCGTCCTCGACCGTCAGGCTGCCCATGCGCTCGGTCCCGGCTTCGGGATCAATCAAGCGGGCATTGTGAAACCAGAGCGTCATGGGCACATCCTCAGCGGGTCAGAGTGTCGCGGATCAGTCGGGCGACTGCGGGCGCATTGGGCAGATGCTGCAATGAGACCCGGCGCGTCTCGGTCTGCAGCGAAACACTGGTCAGCCAGACGCGGATGCGGCGGATCTGACGCAGTTCGATCACATCATCTTCGGCAAGGATCAGACGATGGGTCGTCAGGGCATAAGCAGGCCGCGCGCCAAAAATACGCTGGATCACCAAAGGCCCGGCCAGAAAGACAAACGTTGTCAGCATGCCCGAGCCCAGCCCGGACAACTCGCGCTGAAGCCCGCCATCCAATGCCGTCTTCAGCATCATCGCCAGCATCAATCCCACAGATGTCAGAATGCCATCGGTCAGAAGCTGCACTTGCCGATCCTGCGCTATGATCGCGCGCAGCCCCTCTCCGGGTTGCAAAGTGACATAAGCGGGCAGGGCGGGCATCAGGCCCCCTTGCGCTTGGCGCGTTTGTCGCGCGCGGCAAGGATCTCGGCCACCACGGTCTCTGCATTGGCGACATGCTTGATCAGGTGCTTGTCACCTGATTTCGTGATGATCTGAATATCCCCAAACAGCCTTCGCACAGTTTCCAGTTCCAGAAGATACGTTTCGCGCCCGCCCGGCCCGACAAGGCGCATATTGCTCAGCACCCAATGATGCCGCATCTGTTCGGAATAAAGCCACGCCCCGCGCACTCCAAGCGCAAGCACTGCGCCCAGCGACCCGATGGCGACATGCTCCGAGCCGACCACCATCAGCACCAGCCCGGCCCCGACCATCCCCAACAGCGCCATCACCCCGTGATCCCGCCAGAAAACGCCCTTGTCGGCGCGGATCTCGCGCAGCTTCTTCTCGCCGGACTCGGCGGTGAAAACTGTCTCATCCAGCCGGGACTTGCGGATTTCCTCAGCCATGTGCCGCCTCCCGCAAACGTTCGCGCTCGCGCCTTGCACGCAGATTGCGTGCCAGCAGGTCCATGCAGGCCATACGCACGGCCACGCCCATCTCGACCTGTTCCTGAATCACCGAGCGGTTGATGTCATCGGCAATCGCCCCGTCAATCTCGACGCCCCGGTTCATCGGCCCCGGATGCATGACGATGGCATCTTCCTTGGCATAGGCCAGCTTCTCGACATCCAGCCCGTAGCGGTGGAAATACTCGCGCTCTGACGGCACGAACCCGCCATCCATCCGTTCACGCTGCAAGCGCAGCATCATCACGACATCCGCGCCCTCAAGCCCCGCGCGCATGTCGTCAAAAACCTCGACACCGAATTCCTCGACCCCCTTTGGCATCAGCGTGGGCGGCCCCACCAGCCGCACGCGGTTTTCCATCTTGCCCAGCAGGATCAGATTCGAGCGTGCGACGCGACTATGTGCAATATCCCCGCAAATCGCGATGGACAGACGGTGCAGCCGCCCTTTCTTGCGCCGGATGGTCAGCGCATCCAACAGCGCCTGAGTCGGATGCTCATGCTTGCCGTCGCCTGCATTCAGAACCGCGCAATTCACCTTCTCGGCCAGCAGGTTGACCGCTCCCGAACTACCATGCCGCACGACCAGCAAATCCGGGTGCATGGCGTTCAGCGTCAGTGCCGTGTCAATCAGCGTCTCGCCCTTCTTCACACTCGACTGCGCCATGGACATATTCATCACATCTGCGCCAAGCCGCTTGCCTGCCAGTTCGAAACTGGCCTGCGTGCGGGTCGAATTCTCGAAGAACATGTTGATCTGCGTCATGCCTTCCAACGCGCGCGCATGTTTTTCGGCGGAACGGTTCAGCGCGACATAATCCTCGGCCAGATCAAGGATCGTGGTGATCTCGGACGGGTGCAGAGGTTCGATGCCCAGAAGGTGAGTCTGTGAAAAAGCCATGCGTCCCCCGCGATGCGCGTCCTGCGCTGTTATAGAAACCGCGCCTTGCGACGACAAGGCCGCTTTACCCTGACCGGGCGGCAGATTACCTTGCGCGCATGAACCTTCAGTCCGGGTGGCAGTCAGAGTTTGAGATAGCGCGCGCCTGCCTTGAATGGCAGGTCGAAATGGGCGTGGATGAAGCGATCTGTGACGCCCCGATCGACCGCTATGCACTCGATCCCGCACCCGCACCGAAAATCTTGGCCAAGGTCGCCGCCAAGACTGCTGCCCCTGCAATCGCGGCGGACCCGGTAGCAGAGGCCGAATCCCTGGCCGCTGCCGCACATGATCTTGACGCCCTTGCGGCAGCCCTGAGCAGCTATCCCCATTGCGAATTGAAACTCGGGGCGCGCAATCTGGTTTTCTCGGACGGACGCGCGGGCGCGCGCGTGATGATCGTAGGAGAGGCCCCGGGTCGCGAAGAAGATTTGCGCGGCAGGCCCTTCGTGGGCGAGGCAGGGCAGCTTCTGGACCGCATGTTCAAGGCCATCGGCATGGCGCGCGATCATCCCGACATGGCGCGAGCGCTTTACATCACCAATATCCTGCCCTGGCGACCACCGCAAAACCGCGACCCCAGCCTTGAGGAGCGCGCGATGATGCGCCCCTTCGTGTTGCGTCATATCGAACTTGCCGCACCCGATATTCTGGTGCTGATGGGGCGCATCTCTGCCGCGACCTTGCTTGGCACAAGTGATGGGATAACCAAAATCCGTGGCCAATGGCGCGAGGTGGCAGGCCGACCCGCACTTCCGATGCTGCATCCAGCCTATCTGCTGCGCAACCTGGTTGCCAAGCGCGAGGCCTGGGCAGATCTGCTGAACTTGCAGGCAAGACTAAGGACCAATCCATGAGCCGCATCGACGACACCAAACCCTTCATGCCGGTGCGCTTCGCCGTGCTGACCGTTTCCGACACGCGCGAGGCTGACAATGACAAATCCGGCGACACGCTTGCGGGCCGGATCGAAGGCGCTGGGCATATCCTTGCCGCCCGCGACATCGTGCGCGATGAACGCGACCATATCGCGGCGCAGCTGCGGGCATGGTGCGCCGATCCCGGCATTGACGCGATCCTGACCACAGGCGGGACCGGTCTGACCGGGCGCGATGTAACGGTCGAGGCGCATCGCGACGTCTATGAGAAGGAAATCGAAGCCTTCGGGACAGTGTTCACCATTGTCTCGATGCAGAAGATCGGCACCTCGGCCATCCAGTCACGCGCTTGCGCCGGTGTGGCGCAGGGGACCTATCTTTTCGCCCTGCCCGGATCTCCCGGCGCCTGCAAGGATGCGTGGGATGAGATATTGGCGCTTCAATTCGATTTCCGCCACCGGCCCTGCAACTTTGTCGAGATTTTTCCGCGTCTGGACGAGCATTTGCGACGGAAGTAACGCGCTCCTGCGTTAGAGATGATTGAACCGAAGCCGCAGATGCGGCGTAATTCCTTTTGCGCGTCATTGTCCTGAGCCGGAGTAGCCATGCGTTTTCTGACCCGCAGCCTGATCGCGCTGTTTCTCGTGGCGATGTCCGTCGCCGCACTTGGCTATGCGGGCTATACGCTTGTGGGTGCGATCCAGTCCCGCGCCGAAGCTCCCGCCAACAGGCCGCAGGCCGGGCGTGAACGTGTTTTCACCGTTCGGGCGCTGACCGTGACAGCGGGTGATGTGACGCCAGTCCTTGCCGCCTTTGGCGAAGTGCGGACTCGCCGGTCGCTGGAATTGCGCGCCCCTGTCGGCGGGCGCGTGCTGGAGGTTGCCCCCGGTTTTGAGGATGGTGCGCAGGTTGAGGAAGGCCAGTTCCTGTTCCGGATTGACCCGGCCGATGCGGAATCAGCGCTTGCGCTTGCGCGCTCGGATCTGGCGCGGGCGGAAGCGGAATTGCGCGATGCCAACCGTGCCCTGACCCTTGCAGCCGAAGATGTCGCCGCCGCGCAGGACCAGCTTGACCTGCGCGTGCGCGCGCTGGAGCGCAGGCAGGATCTGGCCACGCGCGGGGTTGCGACCGAAGCCGCATTGGAAGAAGCTGAACTCGCCGCCGCCTCATCCCGTCAGGCACTGGTCGGACGCAGGCAGGCGGAAGCACAGGCCGAGGCACGGCGCGATCAGGCGCTGACCGCGCTTGAGCGTCAGGAAATCTCGCTGGCCGAGGCAGAGCGCAGGCTGGCCGATACCCGTGTCTATGCCAGCTTTTCCGGCACTTTGGCAGATGTCTCGATCAGTGAAGGGCGTCTGGTCAACACCAATGAAGAACTGGGCCGCATCATCGACCCGGATGCGTTGGAAGTCTCGGTTCGGGTCTCGACGGCTCAATACCTGCGCCTGCTTGATGAGGGCGGCGCTCTGCGCCATACCGAAGCCGAGATCGCACTGGAGGTAGCCGGGTTCGAAATCGTTTCACCCGGCCGTCTTGTCCGAGCCTCCGCCACGGTCGAGCAAGGCCAGAGCGGTCGGCGCCTGTTTGTCGATCTGATTGTCCCGCGCGGCTTCCGACCCGGTGATTTCGTGACTGTGCGTCTTCAGGAACCGGCCCTCAGCGATGTAGCACTTCTGCCCTCTATGGCAGTCACACCGGCAGGCACGGTGCTTGCAATCAATGCCGAAAACCGGCTGGAGGCACTTCCGGTCACAGTCCTGCGCAGGCAGGGGGATAGCGTGATCGTCGAGGCCACCGCGCTTGATGGCCGCGAGATCGTGCGCGAGATTGGTCCATCGCTGGGCGCGGGGATTCTGGTGCGCCCGCAGCGCGAGACTTCCACCGGCGAAATCCTCACTGAAAATCCCGACATGGTGCAACTCGACCCGGAACGCCGCGCGCGTCTGATCGCGCAGGTAGAAGGCAACACACGCATGCCCGCCGAGATCCGCGCAAGGATGCTCGCGCAACTCTCCGAAACTGCGGTACCCGCCGCGACAATCGAGCGGCTGGAGAATGGTGGCAGGTCTCCGATGGGCGGAGGCTGAGGCATGGACCCGATCGACACCGCCCGAAAACGCCTTTCAGTGCAGGCGATGGGCCTGTTTCGGTATTTCACCCGACACAAGACAGCGGCCAATCTGCTGCTTGTCGTGATGCTTGTCGCGGGGCTGGCTGCCATTCCCCAGATGCGCGCGCAGTTCTTTCCCGATGTGGTGGTCGACAATATCACGGTCGATATCCGCTGGTCGGGGGCCGGGGCCGAGGATGTGGACCGGGGCATCGTCCAGATCGTCGGGCCCGCGCTTCAGGCCGTCGAGGGCGTGACAAAGGTCACAGCCCAGTCGCGCGAGGGGCGCGCGAGTGTCTCGCTGGAGTTCGAAACCGGCTGGGACATGGCGCGCGCGACAAATGACGTACAGGATCTGATCGCCAGTGTCAGCAACCTGCCCGACGATGCGGATGACCCGGTGGTGCGGCGCTCGAACTGGGGCGACCGGGTGACGAATGTGGTCGTGACCGGTCCGGTTGCCGTCGAGCAACTGGCGCGTTTCGCCGATGAATTTGCGGCACGGCTCTATAGCGCAGGTATCACCCGCACCACGATCCGGGGCGTGGCCAGTGCCGAAGTTGTGGTCGAAGTGCCGACCCGGAACCTGATCGAACATGATCTGAGCATGGCGGATATTGCGCAGGCGATCCGCGTGACCGTCAGCACCGATCCGTCTGGCGAGGTGTCGTCGGGCCTTTCTCGGGTGCGCACAGGCACCGAACGACGCAGCGCCGAAGATGTGGCGGGGATAGCGCTGCGCACGCGCGCGGATGGATCGGTTCTGCGTGTCGGCGATGTCGCACATGTCAGCGAAGGCGGGATCGACCGCGACCGTGCCTTCTGGGTGGGCGACAATCCCGCCATCACCCTGCGCGTGGACCGCTCCGAGCGTGGAGATGCCATTGCGATTCAGGCGCGGGTGCAGGAACTGGCCGATACCATGAACCTGACCCTGCCCGAAGGCACCCGGATCGAACTGGTTTCGACGCGGGCCGAGTTCATCTCGGGGCGCATCGCGATCCTGGTCAAGAACGGTCTGATGGGGCTGGGGCTGGTCGTGGTGCTTCTGTTCTTCTTCCTTAATGCCCGGACGGCCTTTTGGGTGGCGGCCGGGATACCTGCCGCCATGCTGACGGCGATTGCCGTGATGTATCTGATGGGGTTGAGCTTCAACATGATCTCGCTTTTTGCGCTGATCATCACGCTGGGCATTGTCGTGGATGACGCCATCGTGGTCGGCGAACACGCCGATTACCGCGCGCGCGAACTGGGCGAATCCCCGCCAGAGGCTGCCGAGAACGCCGCGACCCGCATGGCACAGCCGGTTTTTGCCGCGACCATCACCACCATAATCGCATTCGGCGCGCTGATCCTGATCGGTGGTCGGTTCGGCACGCTGATCGCAGATATTCCGCTGACCGTCATTGCGGTTCTGGTCGCATCTCTGGTCGAATGCTTCCTGATCCTGCCCAATCACATGTATCACGCCATCGCCAGCGGTATGAAGGAACGCTGGTATGACTGGCCCTCGCGTCAGGTGAACCGGGGGTTCCGGTGGGTGCGCGAATATCTGTTCCGCCCACTCATGGTCTTTGTCGTCGCCGCGCGCTACCCGGTGCTGGCCGGGCTGATTGCCCTGTTGACCGTTCAGGCCGCGACCATATTGCGCGGCGATCTGCCGTTCCGGTTTTTCAATTCGCCCGAACAAGGCTCGATCACGGGCAATATCGTGATGACGGATGGCGCCACCCGCGACGACACAGTGGCCATGCTGCGCGAATTGCACCGCGCGACCGAAGCTCTGGGCGCGCGGATCGAAGCAGAAAGCGGGACCAACCCGGTGCTTTTTGCCATGACGGAACTCGGGGGGCATTCGGGACGCGCGCTTGCATCGGCGGAAAACAAGAACGGTGATCTGCTTGGGTCCATCTCGATCGATCTTGTGGATGCTGATTCCCGTACTCTGTCCTCTTTTGCCTTCGCCTCTGCCCTGCAGGACGAGGTGCAGCCGCATCCACGGCTTGAAGAATTCAGCTTCCGCTCCTGGGGGCAGGGGCCGGGTGGCGACTCGCTCTCGGTCGATCTGACGGGCGGTGATGCCGAGACCCTGAAAGCTGCGTCAGAAGCCCTGCGCGCCGCCCTTGTGCCCTTCCCTGAAATCACCGGGCTGGAAGACAACCTGCCCTATGACAAGCAGGAATTGCTCCTGCAACTGACCCCGCAAGGGCAGGCGCTGGGCTTCACGGTCGAAACCCTGTCGCGCGACCTGCGCAACCGGCTTTCAGGGATTGAGGCGGCGACCTTCCCTGACGGATTGCGCACCGGGCGTATCCGGGTGGAAGTGCCCGCGTCAGAGCGCGCGGCAGATTTCCTCGACAGCATGATGATGCGCACCGGATCGGGCAGTTATGTGCCTTTGGGCGATGTGGTCTCGGTCAGTGAACGACAGGGGTTTTCGACCATCCGACGCGAGAACGGGACGCGCGTGGTGACGGTCACGGGCGAGGTGTCCGAGGATGACCCGGCGCAGGCGCGCGAGATTACCCGCCTTCTGTCCGAACGCATCCTGCCCGATCTGGAAACAAATTTCGGCATTACCACCCGACTGTCCGGGCAGGCCGAGCAGGAACGCGAATTCATGTCTGATGCCGCCATCGGGATCGGGCTGTGTCTGATCCTGATCTATCTCACCCTCGCCTGGGTGTTTTCAAGCTGGCTCAGACCGCTCGTGGTGATGGCGGTTATCCCCTTCGGACTGATCGGCGTGATCTACGGCCATATGAGCTGGGGCATGGCGATGTCGATGTTCTCGATTGTCGGCATGATCGGCATGGCCGGGATCATCATCAATGATTCCATCGTGCTGGTCACAACCGTTGACCAATATGCCCGCGACCGTGGCCTGATCCCGTCGATCATCGATGCGGCTTGCGACCGGTTGCGCCCGGTCCTTCTGACCACATTGACCACCGTTCTGGGATTGGCCCCGCTGCTTTTCGAAGGCTCTACGCAGGCCGAGTTCCTGAAGCCAACTGTCATCACGCTGGTCTATGGTCTGGGCTTTGGCATGGTCATCGTGCTGCTGCTGGTTCCGGCGGTGCTGGCCATCGGCCATGACATGCACCGCCAGATGACCTCGCTGCGCCGCGCGCTCCGCCAACCAGCGCGGGGTGTGCTTGCAGTGCCGATCCTGGCGGCGCTGGGGCTTGCTCTCTGGTTCGCGGCGACCATGGGTGCTGTGGCGCTTGGCGGCTCTTTGCCTTCGCTTCTTGCGCCTTTGGCCGAGTTGCGTGACGCACCCATGCGTGCGGCGTTCGGGCTGTTCATCGGCGGTGCCGCAGTCGGGCTGTTGCTGGCCTGGGTTCTGGGCGCGGTCGGTTTCTGGCTGGCTACCCGTCGGAACGCTCAGTCAGAGATTGCGCAGCCCTGATGCTGGAACGTCCCGCGGTCGCTGATGATGCTCAGGCGTACATTGGACCGATCTATCGCCGTTGCCCCATCCGCCCGGATCAGGCCATGTCCAGTCAGAATGTCCCCTGTCCGCGCGCTTGGCAGAACACGGGTTGAATGGCCGGGAAGCTCGACCAGAAGAAACTCGCGTGTGCCTGAGGGTGGCATACTCAGACTGGCGGTCAGGCGCATGCCCTTCTTCTCAGGTGTTATCGAGCAATCAACGGATCGCAACCCCGCCGCGCGTGCCGTGCCCGGACGTCTGTTCAGGGCCGTGGCGATAACACTGTCATGTCCGCCAGCGCCATTCAGATCAAGCTGGAGCGACAGGTCCACCGGAATACAGATGTCATTGCACACGCCGAAACTGAAGGTCGCATCAAGGTGAACGGGTTCCCCGGACCGGGACGGGGTAATCTCGATTGGCAGGACCACATCCCCCGAATATCCGATACTGGCAAAACCTGCCTTGATATACAGCCGTGGTTCCGGCCACAGGATCCGTGCGCTTTCCACGTTGCGAGAGGCCGACCAGTCAAGCCTTGGCACCAGCCCGCTCTCGCCGGGGTGACGCCAATAGGTCATCCAGTCCGGCGAAAGTCGCATGTGCAGCGCGGCGATATGCGCACCGCTATCGGCTTTCCAACCGGGGCGCATTTGAGCGGCGACGATATCCGCAACACGCGGCGACTGGCTCAGCGCGGGAAGCGGGGCCAGCAGAACACCAAGGAAAACTGCGAGTCGAACGAGTGTCATGATCCCTACATTCCGTGCGAGCGCTCGATTGGAAAGTCACAAGGCCGCGACCTGTCCATCCTGTGACACTTGCCCGTCATCTTCAGCACATGGAACCCCTTGGCAAGACCAGACAGGCCGGGCATGGTGTTGACCTGCGCAAAGGCTGGACGCTGATGGACCATCTGACCGGAAAACTTCTCGTTGCGATGCCGACGATGCCCGATCCGCGCTTTGCGCATTCGGTGGTTCTGTTATGCTCTCATTCCAAGGAAGGGGCTATGGGACTTATCGTCAACAAGCCTTTGCCGGATTTGACGCTCAAGAGTCTGCTCGACAATCTGGACCTGCCGGTTGCACAGGGCGGTGCTGGTCTGGGAAACCCTGTCGAGACGGTGCCCATACATTTCGGCGGTCCCGTAGAAACCTCACGCGGGTTCGTCCTGCATTCGCCGGATTTCTTCAGCGCCGAGGGGAGCCTGCAAGTGCTTGACAGTGTATCACTCAGCACCTCGGTTGAAATCCTGTCTGCGCTGGCGCGTGGGCAGGGGCCCGCAGAGGTGCTGATTGCGCTGGGCTATGCGGGCTGGGGGCCGGGGCAATTGGAGAGCGAGATTCAGGCGGGTGGCTGGTTGATCGCCGAGGCGTCGCCCCGTCTGCTGTTCCGGCTGGAAGCGGAGGCGAAATGGCTGTCCGTGCTGAAAAACATTGGCGTTGATCCGCGCCACCTGTCCGGCGTGACCGGTCACGCCTGATCGTCGATCCCGACAAGCGCCGCAGCAAATTCCTCGGGATCGAAAGCCTGCAGATCGTCGATCTGTTCGCCCACACCGATGGCATGGATCGGCAGGCCGAACCGATCCGCCAGCGCCACCAGAACACCGCCGCGTGCAGTCCCGTCGAGTTTGGTCATCACCAGCCCCGACACATCGGCGATCTTGCGGAAAATCTCGACCTGACTGAGCGCGTTCTGACCGGTGGTCGCATCCAGCACCAGAAGCGTGTTATGCGGTGCCTCCGGGTCCAGCTTGCGCAGCACGCGCACGATCTTGGCCAACTCCTCCATCAGATCGGCGCGGTTCTGCAAGCGCCCGGCTGTGTCGATCATCAGCAGATCGACTCCTTCTGCCTTGGCTCGTGCCAGCGCATCATAGGCGAGCGAGGCCGGATCCGACCCTTCGGGCGCGGTCATGACCGGCACGCCCGCGCGTTGCCCCCAGACCTGCAACTGCTCGACCGCTGCGGCGCGGAACGTGTCGCCTGCCGCGATCATCACTGATTTGCCTGCCGCGCGGAACTGGCTGGCCAGTTTGCCGATGGTCGTGGTCTTGCCCGCGCCATTCACGCCTACCACCAGCACGACCTGCGGGCGCGCGGGGTAGATCGGCAATGGCCTGGCGACCGGTTCCATGATGCGGGCGATCTCGTCAGCGAGTGCCTGTTTTATCTCGCGCACGGACAATTTCCGCCCGAACCGCCCCTCGGCCAGATTGGCACTGACGCGCATCGCGGTTTCCACACCCATATCGGCCTGAATCAGCAACTCCTCCAGGCTCTCCAGCATCTCGTCATCAAGCGCACGGCGCGGGGCCTCGTCGCGTCCCAACATGCGCCCCAGAATCCCCGGTTTTGCAGGTGAGGCAGGTTCCGGGGGGTGCGGGCGCGATTCAGGCGCTGGCATCTCGGAGCGCGAAGGCGCTGGCGCGTGATCTTCGTCCGCGCCCTCATCGACCAGCGCCTCCAGCCCTTCGTCCAGTTTCGAGGACGAGCGGAACATGCGCTCTTTCAGTTTCTTGAAAAACGACATTGCCGGTCCCTTCTTGCGCTGTGGGTCCAGAGCTATCTCATGTGTGGCGCTTTGGAAAGCGCCCCGCGCGCGTCAATTTGTGCGACTGTCGCGCCTCATTTTGCGTGATATATGTTGCGCAGACTGATGTTCCGAGGTGCCATGCCGCTCTTGCCCTTTGTCCTTGCTGCCGTGGTGCCTGTTGCGTTCCTGACGATGGGCGCATTTCTCGGCGGCGTTTGGGTTTGGGTGGCGCTGATCTATGTTTCGGTTTTCGCCTTTACGGCGGATGAACTGGTCGCGCGGCCCACCACCGCCGCTGACCCGGACAAGACCGAACAGGCCGCCAATGCGCTCTCGACAGGCATTGCGCTTGCGCATTTCTGGCTGATGGGGCTGGGTGTCGCGGCGGTGGCCGGCGCGACAGGGTTGGGCCTCGAAGAGCGGATCGCGGCGTTTATCGGCTTTGGTCTCTATTTCGGGCAGGTCAGCATCGCCAATGCGCATGAGTTGATCCATCGCAGCAACCGGAGGCTGTTCAACCTTGGTAAATGGGTGTTCATCTCGATGCTCTATGGCCATGTGACCACCTCTCACCGCCTGCTGCATCATGCCCATGTGGCCACGCCGAAAGATCCCAATTTCCCGCCCAAAGGCATGAGTTTCTACCGCTACCTGCCGCGCAGCATGGCGCAGAACTTCCTGCAAGGCTACCGGATCGAAAAGGCGCGTGCGCAGCATTCAGGGCGGATGACCCCTTATGTCAGCTATATCGGCGGGGCGTTGGGCTTTGTCGCACTCAGTGCAATCGCTTTCGGTCCCGCTGGAGTGGCGGCGCTTTTGGGCTTTGCGCTCTATGCCCAGTTTCAGCATGCGATGGTCGATTACCTGCAACATTACGGGCTTGAACGGCGGCTGATGCCTGATGGACGATATGAACCGCAAGGACCGCATCACAGCTGGAACAGTCCGCATTGGTTCACCTCGCTCATGACCGTGAATGTCACCCGCCATTCCGATCACCATGCCAATCCGGGCCGCGTCTATCCGGCGCTGCGGCTGAACCCCGACATGCCGGTTCTGCCGTATAGTTTACCGGCCATGGGCGTCATCGCCCTTGTGCCCGCGCTCTGGTTTCGCATGATGGACAAGCGCGCCGCGCGTGTGTTGCAGCGCGCCCATGGAGAGAATGAATGACACCGTTCCGCAGTTTTCTGACCACCATCGCCCTTGTGTCTCTCGCTACTCAGATCAGCGCGCAGACCCCAATGAGCGCGAGCGAGTTCGAAGCCTATGTCACCGGACGCACCCTGACATTCGGCTTCGAGGGCAGGGCTTACGGGATTGAGGAATTTCGCCCCGGTCGGCGCACGACATGGGCCTTCATGGACGAGGAATGCCGCGAAGGTCGCTGGTTTGACCGCGATGAACAGATCTGTTTCATCTATGACGATGCGCCGAATGTCGAGCATTGTTGGGTCTTCTGGCGTGGCGAGACCGGTCTCAGCGCCCGATTTGTCGGTGACGGCAACGGGACGGAACTCTATGAGGTGCAGCGCTCAACGCGCCCGCTCTTGTGTCCGGGGCCGGAAGTGGGCGTCTGACGCTTTCACGCGTAATCGGACAGCCGCGCAACCGCCCAGATTGCGGCCTCTGCCACGACCGGATCGGGGTCATCCGTCAAGCGCTGTGCCACTGCGGACAGATGCGGCTGCCCGGAATTGCCAATCGCGTAAAGCACATTGCGCACAAAGCGGTTACGGCCGATCCGCTTGATCGGCGAGCCGGAAAACCGCGCGCGGAATCCTGCATCGTCAAGCAGCGCAAGTTCCTCGAGGTCGGGTGCCACCATCCCGTCACGCGCCGCGTATTTGACCTCGCGCGCGGCAGAGGCGAATTTGTTCCACGGACAGACGGCCAGACAATCATCGCAGCCATAAATCCGGTTCCCCATTCTGCCGCGCAACTCCAGCGGCACGGGGCCATGATGCTCTATGGTCAGATAGGATATGCAGCGCCGCGCATCCAGTTGGAACGGGGCCGGGAACGCCTCTGTCGGGCAAATATCCAGACAGGCGCGGCATGATCCGCAGTTTTCTCGCGCGGGCGCATCGAGGGGCAACTCCAGCGTGGTGAAAATCGCCCCAAGGAAAAACCAGTTGCCCAGGTCCCGCGACAGAAGATTGGTATGTTTGCCCTGCCAGCCCAGCCCTGCCGCCGCCGCCAGCGGTTTCTCCATCACTGGCGCTGTATCGACAAAGACCTTGATCTCGCCCCCCGCCTGCCCGATCAGCCAGCGCCCCAGCGCTTTCAGCCGTTTCTTGACCACATCGTGATAATCGCGCCCCAGCGCATAGGCCGAAATCACACCACGGTCGCGCAGCGACAGCAGGTCCAGCGGATTGTGTTCGGGCGTATAGCTTTCGGCCAGCATAATGATGCTGCGCGCCTCTGGCCACAGCGCTTGCGGATCGCCCCGCCATGCCATCCGCTCTGCCATCCAGCCCATCTGCCCGTGCCGTCCCTCTGCCACGAAGGTCGCCAAGCGTTCCGGGGCGTCGGGGATCGCATCGGGGCGCGTGATCGCGCAGGCGTCAAAGCCCAGCGCGCGCGCTTCTGCCGCCAGCGCGGATTTCAGATCAGCGGACATGACCTGCAGATGGGGCAGGGCGCATCAGAAATCCAGATCCGCGTAATGAGCAGGGGGCGGCATGCCCGGCAATGTATCGGCCAGCAATGTGCGGAAGGCCGGGCGCGACTTGATCTTGGCATACCATTCATGAACCAGATTGGAGCGCGACCAGTCCACATCATTGATGTAGTCAAGGCAGGACAGATGCGCCGCAGCCGTGAAATCCGCGAGCGTCATCTCGTTACCAGCCAGCCAGCGGCGTTGCCCCAGCAGCCAGTCCATGTAATCCAGATGAAACTTGATCCGCGCCGAGCCCATCTTGATGCGCGCGGAATCGGGGTAGCCGCGCCCCATCATCTTCTTGTTTACCCGCTCATAGAGCAGGTTGGTCGTCACCTCGACATGGAACTTGTCATCGAACCATGTGCACAGCCTGCGCATCTCATAGCGCGCCTCGGGGCCATGCGGGATCAACGGGGGCTGCGGGACTGTTTCGTCCAGATATTCGCAGATGGCCTGACTTTCCGTCAGGATGCGGCCCTCATGGCGCAGCACAGGCACTTTACCCGCCGGATTGCGGCGCATGAAATCCTGACTGGGTTCCCAGTAGCGTTCCTCGACCAGTTCCGCTTCGATCCGCTTTTCCGCAAGTGTGAGGCGCACCTTGCGGCAGAAAGGCGAGAGCGGAACGTGATACAGACGGGCCATGAGACGAGTTGAGCTTTCCTTTGGGACTGCTTCCTCTTGCCAAGCCCGACCGGAAAGTTCAACCGCCGATGCAATCGGCGCGTCCATCGCGCGCGATTGTCGCGGCCCCGTCCATGATCGAGGATGCCCGATTGCGGATGAACTGGGTCGGATTGGCCGCATTGCGGCTTTTGGGCGCGGGCAGGACTGCGGCCAGACGCGCGGCCTGCACTGGTGTCAGTTCCGCTGCAGAGGTTCGGAAGTAATGCCGAGCGGCGGCCTCGACACCGAACACGCCCTCGTCGAACTCGGCGATGTTCAGATAGACTTCAAGCGTGCGTCGCTTGGGCCAGAGCGCTTCGATCAGAAGCGTGAAACCCGATTCCAGACCCTTGCGGATAAAATTCCGCCCGTGCCACAAAAAGACATTCTTCGCAGTCTGTTGCGTGAGTGTTGAAGCCCCGCGATTGCTGCCCTGTTCAATCACCCGTCGGATCTCGGCCATGTCAAAGCCCCAATGCAGGCAAAAATTCGCGTCCTCGGCGGCGATGACCGAGCGGGCCATGACCGGGGCAATACGCTCCATCGGCACCCATTCGCGCTGGATTTCGCCAATGCGGCGATATTCCTGCAGCATGTAGATGCCACCGAGGGGCGGGACAAAGCGATAGACCCCGACCCATGCGACGGCCAGCAAGAACACCAGCGCCAGAATGCGCAGGCTCTTGCGCCAGATCCAGTCCAGACCGGCAGCAAAGCGCGCAAAGAGATGCGGCTTGCGCTTCTCTTTCGCAGGGGATGGTTTTTTCGAAGATGCGCGGGCCATGACCTGCTTTACTCATGTTCCGGGCGGGCAGGTCAAGAGGCGCGAGGTCACGGATGCGCGGTAGTGCATTCCGTCAGCCCGCTTTTCAAACCCGCGCTGCCGGTTTGAGTATTTGTGGCAAGATGAAACACACGGAAAGGGCTGGGTTCAGCGCGTGGGCACGGGCACCTCGCCGCGATAATCGTAGAAACCGCGACTGGTCTTGCGTCCCAGCCAGCCGGCCTCGACATATTTCGTCAAGAGCGGGCAAGGGCGGTATTTGGTGTCGGCCAACCCGTCATGCAGGACATTCATGATCGCAAGGCAGGTGTCCAGCCCGATGAAATCTGCAAGCTCCAGCGGCCCCATTGGGTGATTGGCCCCGAGTTTCAGCGATTCGTCGATGGATTTGACCGAACCCACACCTTCATAGAGTGTATAGACCGCCTCATTGATCATCGGCATCAGGATGCGGTTGACGATGAAGGCCGGAAAATCCTCGGCGCTGGCCGCTGTCTTGCCAAGTTTCTCGACTACGCCCAGAAGCGTCTTGTAGGTGGGTTCATCCGTGGCGATGCCGCGGATCAGTTCTACAAGCTGCATCACCGGCACCGGGTTCATGAAATGAAACCCCATGAATTTCTCGGGCCGGTCGGTGCGCGAGGCCAGCCGTGTGATCGAGATGGAGGAGGTGTTCGAGGTCAGGATCGTATGTGGCTGGATATGCGGCAGCAGATCCTCGAATATCGCCTGCTTGACGGTCTCGCGCTCGGTCGCGGCCTCGATGATCAGGTCGGTCGGGCCAAGTTCCGCGAGTTTCGTCGTTGTGCGTATCCGCGAAAGCGCGCTGTTCTTGTCCTCTGCGCTGACCTTGCCGCGCGTGACCTGACGCTCGATGTTCCGGTCGATCAGGGCGATGGCTTTGGCCAGCGCATCTTCCGAGATGTCATTGAGCAGCACGTCAAAGCCTGCCAGCGCAAAGACATGCGCAATGCCAGATCCCATCTGGCCCGCACCCACCACTCCGACAGTCTTGATCTGCATATGTTTTGCGCTCCTGCTTGTCTGCGGCTGACCATAAGGCGGGCTTCGCCCATGACGCAAGTGCGAAAGCCCTCAGCGACTTGTACGCTTGGTGGGCTGCGGCCAGAGTTGCTGTGCAATGCCGACACCCGCGAGATAGAGACTGGTTGCAATCAGACCCAGCGTGACAAGCTGCGGCTGCTCGAAATTGGTCCAGGCAGCCCAACCGGCCAGCGCGGTCCAGACAAACGCCACTGGCAGAGACAGCCGGCGCCACCGTTCGGTGCGTACCGGATGGATGAACTTCAGTGGCGTGAACATGGCGATCGCGAGAAATGCGACGATGGCAAGGATGATCCAGAAATCAGGCCGCGTGGCGAAAATCACCACGGCGGCCATATTCCAGCAGGCCGGAAACCCCTGAAAGGAATTGTCTGAGGTTTTCATCCGCGTATCGGCGAAATAGAGAACCGATGTGAAGGTGATCACGATAATCGCGATCCAGCCGGTCCAGCCGGGCAACAGACCGGACTGAAACAGCGCGAAAGCCGGGATGAAGACATAGGTCAGATAGTCGATGATCAGGTCGAGCAGAACACCGTCGATGGTTTTCGCATGTTCCTTGACGTGGTAGCGGCGCGCAAGCGGGCCGTCGATTCCATCGACAATAAAGGCCACCACCAGCCACAGGAACATCATGGCCCAATCGCCCTTGACCGCTTCCAGTAGTGCCAGCATTGCAAACACGGCGCCTGTCGCCGTGAACAGATGTACCAGATAGGCTTTCCAGCTTGCGCTCACGCAATGTTATCCTTCTGCTCGACCGTTCTCTTCTCTGTCAGAATGCAACGGGTCATGCAATCATTGCCCTTGGGTGAGGGCGCGCGGATGGGCCTGTGCGTAAATCTCCATCAATCGCCCAGTATCCACGGCTGTATATACCTGCGTTGATTGCAAAGAAGCATGTCCCAGAAGCTCCTGTATCGCCCTCAGATCGCCCCCCGCTGACAGCAGGTGAGTCGCGAAGGAATGGCGCAGTGCATGCGGGGTCGCGGTCGCTGGCAGGCCAAGTTGCAGGCGCGTCATCTCCATCACTTTTGCGATTTGGCGCCGCGACAGAGGGCCCCCGCGCATGCCGCGAAAAATCGGCACATCAGGCACCATGTCATATGGGCAAACCCGAAGATAGGCGTCAACCGCCAGACGCGCCGCCGGTAAAATCGGCACAAGACGTTCGCGCCCGCCCTTGCCGTGAATGCGCAGCATCTCGCGCAGCGGCAAATCGCGCCCGGTCAGCCCCAGAGCCTCGGAGATCCGCAGCCCGCAGCCATAAAGCAATGTGATCACAGCCGCGTCACGTGCACCTGTCCAGTCCGAGCGGGTTTGCAGCGGGGCCAGCGCGATGACCTCGCGCGCGGCCTCTTCACTCAGGGGGCGGGGCAGGTTGCGACTGTATTTCGGCGCACGCGCAGCAAGAATAGCGGAAATATCGAGGTCCTCGCGCTCGGCCATCCAACGCGCGAAGCTTTTCACAGAAGAGAGTTTGCGCGCCAGTGACCGGCTGCCGAGGCCGCCCGCCCGCTCTGCCGCCATCCAGGCGCGCATATCCGATTGGGTCAGATCGGCAAGCTGACGCAGGCCCGCCGCGCCACCCAGATGCCCTCCCAGAAAGCCCAGAAACTGTCCTACGTCATGCGCATAGGCCGCGACCGTATGCTCTGACGCGCCGTCCAGCGCGCGCAGCCCCTCCAGCCAACGGGACAGCGCATCGCGCATCTGCGCGCTCGGCAGGGCGCGCGTCATGCCAGCCAGCGACGCATGGACCTTTCGAAAATACCCGCGAAGAAGGACAGCAGATCCGTGCCCTGACCGGGTTTGAACATATGCGGATTGTCGGATCCCATGACCAGAAGCCCGCCCATCCGGTGCTTGCCCAGATCCAGCCGCATGCAAGCTTCCGAGCGCAGATCGGGCGTCTTCATCCCGTACAGCACATCCGTTTGCGGGATCGCCTGACGCAGCACAACCTGTCGGGTTGTCGGGCCGCGTTCGGAACTCATATAGGTCTCGATAAAGCCCGGCTTGACCACACAGAGCACATCCGAAATCCGCTCCAGCGCCGGATCGGGCCCGGCATCGGGACTTTCGAGCACCAGCTTGATCGCATCCACATTCAGGATCTGCGCGACATCATGGCCCAGATTGCGCAGGAAATCCTCAAACAGCTCGGGGTCGAGCATCCGCAGAATGGCGCGGTGAATCTGGTTCGTGCCGGACAGGTTCTCATAGGCGGCGGCGATGACGGCGCGATGCGTTTCTTCCAGCCGGTCAAGCCGCGTTTCCAGCCGCTCCATCGCGAGCCCACGCAGGTCGATGATATTGTCGCCCATGCCGCGCTCGCTGGCCGCAACCAGCGTGCGCATCACGTCCTTGTCATCTAGTACCAGCGCGGGATCCGCGATGATGCGTGCCCGAAATTCCTCGGCCATTTCGGGCCGGAGTGCGATTCCTGTCATGTGTCAGCCTGTCCGTTTCTGCTCGGGTTGTTTTTTGTTGACCGGACTATAGCAAAGGTTACAGGATTTTTTGACCTGTTTTTTCCCAATCCTTCATGAATTGTGCCAGTCCGGCATCGGTCAGCGGATGGCTGGCCAGTTTCCGGATCACTTCCGGCGGGGCCGTCATCACATCCGCGCCGATGCGCGCCACGTCCAGAACATGGTTCACCGAGCGGATCGAGGCCGCAAGAATCTGCGTCTCGAACCCGTAATTGTCATAGATCGTGCGGATGTCGGCGATCAGTTCCACGCCATCCAGAGCGATATCATCCAGACGGCCCAGGAAAGGCGAGATGAAGGTCGCACCGGCCTTGGCCGCCAGAAGCGCCTGGTTTGCCGAGAAACACAGGGTCACATTGACCATCTTGCCTTCGCCGGTCAGCACCTTGCAGGCTTTCAGACCATCCCATGTCAGGGGCAGCTTGACTGTGATATTGGGGGCAATCTCTGCCAGTTTGCGGCCTTCGGCGATCATGGCATCCGCTTCCAGCGCCACGACTTCGGCAGAAACCGGACCCTCGACGATGTCGCAAATCTCTTTTGTCACTTCCAGAATGTCGCGACCGGATTTCAGGATGATCGAGGGGTTGGTCGTAACCCCGTCCACCATACCAAGCTCATTCAGCTCCCTGATTGCGCTAACATCGGCAGAATCTACAAAGAACTTCATCGTGCGTTTCCTCTGGGTTGCAGACAGGTGATGCGCGCGTCATACCTCAAGCCGCACCCAGCCGGAACCCCCCTTTGCCATGTCCGATCCCGACATCCCGGAGTTTTTTGATGAAGGCACCCCCTGCGGCGTGTTGACCGCAGAGCCATTGGGCCGACCGCTGGACTATCTGGCCCCCGAGGGCGGAGCATGGCTCGGTGCCTTAGTGGAAGTGCCGCTTGGCCCGCGCCGCGTGACCGGCGTGGTCTGGGGCGCGGCTGATGGAAACTTCCCGCGCGAGAGGTTGCGCCCGGTGATCCGCGTGCTGGATGCAGCGCCCATGCGTACGGAATTGCGCGACTTCCTGACGCGCGTGGCGGAATACACGCTGACGCCGCTGCCCGCCATGTTGCGGCTGGCAACCCGCGTGCCGGATCTGGGGCAGGGGCTCGCCTTGCGCAAGCTGCTCTATCTTGGCGACTCGCTGCCGCCCCGCATGACCGAGGCCCGCGAAAAGGTTCTGGCGGTATTTGCGGAATTTGGCGGGGCCGGACTGACACCGGGCGAAGTGGCGCAGGCGGCTGGAGTGAGTGCAGGCGTGGTGCGTGGTCTGGTCCAGTCCGGCGCGCTGGTCGAACGGCAGGCCCCGCGCGACCAACCCTATCCACGGCTCGACCCCGATCGGGCCGGGCCTGATCTGACCAGCGATCAGCGGCAGGCATCGGATGCGCTCTGTGCCGGGCTGCGCGATGGCGGCTATGGCACGACGCTGCTCCGCGGTGTTACCGGCTCGGGCAAAACCGAGGTCTATCTGGAAGCCGTCGCCACCTGTCTGGCGCAGGGACGGCAGGCGCTGGTGCTTCTGCCCGAAATCGCGCTGTCCTCGGAATTTCTGGACCGGGTGGAAGCGCGTTTCGGTGCCCGCCCCGCCGAATGGCATTCCGGTGTCACGCTCAGCGAACGCCGCCGCTGCTGGCATATGCTGGCGCTGGGCGAGGCGCAATTGGTCGTCGGCGCACGCTCGGCACTGTTCCTCCCATTTCGCGATCTGGGGCTGATTGTGGTCGATGAGGAACATGACAGTTCCTACAAGCAGGAAGAGGGCGTGCTGTACAATGCCCGCGACATGGCGGTTCTGCGCGCGGCGATGAATGGCTGCCGGGTGGTGCTCGCGTCGGCCACGCCCTCGCTGGAAACATGGGCCAATGCCGAATCGGGCAAATACACGCGCCTTGATCTGCCTGCGCGCTTTGGCATGAACACATTGCCAGAGATGCGCGCGATTGATCTGCGCGCAGAAGAAATCCCCTCGAACCGCTGGATCTCACCCAGCCTGCAAGGCGCGGTGACGGCCCGGATCGCTGCGGGCGAACAGGCGCTTCTGTTCCTGAACCGGCGCGGTTATGCGCCGCTGACGGTCTGCCGTGCCTGCGGCCATCAGATCGGGTGCGACGATTGTGACGCGCGCATGGTCGAGCACCGTTTCCTCAAGCGTCTGGTCTGCCATCAATGCGGGGCCTCGAAACCCATGCCGACCACCTGCCCCAGTTGCGCGGCAGAGGATCGTCTGGCTCCGGTCGGTCCCGGTGTCGAGCGGCTGGAAGAAGAAGCCCGCGCGCTCTGGCCCGATGCGCGGGTCGCGGTGCTGTCCTCGGACCTGTTCGGCTCGGCGCGCGCGCTGAAAGAGCAGATCGCCGCGATTGCCGGGGGAGAGGCCGATATCATCATCGGCACGCAGATCGTGGCCAAGGGGCATAATTTCCCCGACTTGACATTGGTGGGAGTGATTGATGCGGATCTGGGCCTGTCCGGCTCGGATCTGCGCGCGGCGGAACGGGTGTTCCAACTGGTGCGGCAGGTCTCGGGCCGGGCAGGGCGCGCGGAAAAACCGGGGCGCGCGCTGGTCCAGACCAGCCAGCCCGAACACCCGGTCATCCGCGCGATCCTGTCGGGCGATGAGGAAGCCTTCTGGCGATCCGAAGCCGCGCAGCGTCAGGCGCTGGGCATGCCGCCCTATGGTCGGCTGGCGGGCATCGTGATTTCCGCCCCGGCGCTGGAGCCTGCTTTCGCGCTGGGCAATGATCTGGCGCGCGCCGATCAACCCCTGCGCGCAGTGGGCGCGCAGGTTTTCGGGCCAGCGCCTGCGCCGATTGCACGCATCCGGGGGCGGCACAGGGTGCGCCTGCTGGTCAAGGCCCCGAAAACCGCGCCCCTGCAAGCCGCGATAACCGCATGGCTCAAGCCGCACAAACTGAAAGGGGATCTGCGACTGAGCGTTGATATCGACCCGCAAAGCTTCTTCTGAGCCGTTGCATTGCGCCATATCGCGCCTATTTTGAGGGCAAGCGAAAAGGAGAGTCGCAATGTTCGGATTTGGAGCAGACAAGACCCGCATGATCACCGCCGCCGAGGCCTTGCCGGGGCGCGCAGAACCAATCCCCACCGCCGACAGCCACGCGATTTCAGGCCGCCCTCTGAAATCCGGTATCCCCGAAGGCATGGAGGAAGCCGTGTTCGGCATGGGCTGTTTCTGGGGCGTCGAGCGCAAGTTCTGGCAGCTTCCGGGCGTCTGGCTGACCATGGTGGGCTATGCGGGCGGCTTCACCCCGAACCCGACCTATCAAGAGGTTTGCACCGGCAAGACCGGTCATAATGAAGTGGTGCGCGTGATCTTTGATCCCGCCCAGATCAGCTATGATGCGCTGTTGCAGATGTTCTGGGAGAATCACGACCCGACGCAGGGCATGCAGCAGGGCAATGACCGCGGCACGCAATATCGTTCGGGGGTTTATTTTGTTTCCGACGACCAGAAAGCTGCCGCCGAGGCCAGTCGCGATGCTTATGCCGAGCGTTTGCGGGCGGCAGGCTATGGCGCGATCACGACCGAGATACTGCCTGCGCCAGAGTTCTATTTTGCCGAAGACTATCATCAGCAATATCTGCACAAGAACCCGCAAGGCTATTGCGGGATTGGCGGGACCGGCGTGACCTGTCCGATTGGTGTAGGGGCCTGAGCCTTTCCGCGCCTCGCGAGAGGGCACGCCCCACCCACCCGCGCGCCCTCTCGCGAGCCGCGGAAGGGTGCATTTGTTTTCCTTGACCCCCGCCAAGCAGACCAGTATCGCGGCGCGTGTTCCTGACCATGAGAGTGTGCGCCCATGCCCACCTATACTGCCATCACCAAGCTGACCTCTTCCGAGGCCGCCTATGCCCTGTCCGAGGCTATGGAGAACATGGACCCCGAACCGACCGGTGTGGGCGTGTTCGAGATGGAAGACGGCTCGAACCTGTGGGAAGTTGGCGGCTATTTCGTCGAGGAACCCGACGAGATCGAACTGATGCTGATGGCGCAGGCCTTTGGTGCACAGCCCTTCATCGTGTCGGAACTGCCTGAGATCGACTGGGTGGCCAAGGTCCGCCGCGACCTTTCGCCGGTCGAGGCGGGGCGCTTCTTCGTCTATGGCAGCCATGATGCCGACAAACTGCCCGAGGGGCGCGTTGGCCTGCTGATCGAAGCCTCAATGGCCTTTGGCACGGGTCATCACGGCACCACGCTGGGCTGTCTGAAAGCACTGGACCGTCTGGACCGCGAAGGCTTTCGTGGCAGCCGCGTGGTCGATATCGGCTGCGGCACCGCCGTTCTTGCGATGGGGGCCGCCCGGATCTGGCCCGATCCGGTTCTGGCCAGCGATATCGACGCCGTGGCCGTTGAAGTTGCCGAAGCGAATATCTCCGCCAATGACCTGCAGGGCCGGGTGCGCTGTCTGGAAGCGACAGGTTTTGATCATCCTGACTTGCAGGCCGCCGCACCCTATGATCTGATCTTTGCGAATATCCTGATGGGGCCGCTGATCGCGCTTGCCCCGGATATGGCGCGCCTTTCTCGTTCGGGTGGCTATGTGATCCTCTCGGGTTTGCTGGTGGAACAGGCGCCGCAGGTTCTGGCCGCCTATGAGGCCGAAGGCTTCCGCCTGCATCACCGCGAAGACATTGGCGAATGGTCGACCCTGACCCTGCAGCGCTGAGGGCATGGCTCCCATGCGGCATGGCACCCTGATCGTCTAGCGCCTGGTCCGCCCGGTGCCAAAATTTTGCCGGAATTTCAGGTTATCCCGAAGGACGAGAGTGAAGTCTGCATGGGGTTCTCCTGTGCAGATGCCCGTCAATTCGAGGCCGCCATGTCGCTAGAGCAAAAAGAAGATTTCCATAAACGCCGGACCAAAGTCCTGCGCAGACATATCGCCAGTGATCCGAAACTGCGCAAGGCACGCCGCAAGCGCAAGCTGAGTGTGGTGCTGTCGTTGCTGGGCAGTATGGTCGCTGTGGCGGTGTTCATGGTCTTGCTCAAGAGCTTTGTGCTGGCCGTGCACGGACCGCGCGACTATGCGCAGATGGTGGCACCCATGATCCAGAACGAATCTACCGGGTCGCTCGCAGTCAGGGCCTTGGGCGTGGACCCGGTTTCAGCGGAAATCGCAGCCCTTCTGCGGCCTTTGCTGCCGCGGCGTACCGATCTGGCCGCATCGCACCCGATGCAGGCCGACCAGTCCGGAACAATACCTGAAAGCGCAGAGCCCGCGCCGGACAGCTGATCTGCCTGCGCCTTCCGGATACGAAAAAGCCGCCCCGTCCGGGCGGCTTTTGCTGCTTTCTCGACATATCTGGTCGTTGGCCATCATCCTGCTGGATGGCGGAAGACGATGTGCGAATTGCCCTGATTGTCAGAAAGACATTGGAGCGACGCCCGAGAGCGCGCGCCGCCAATCTGTCATTTCAGGCCCTTTGCCACGCGATCAATATCGCCGCGGTTCAGGCCGATATCCGCCAGTTCGCGGTCGGTCAGGGCGTTCAGGTCACGGCGCGTGATGCGCTCTTCGT
>JAFIEM010000003.1 GCA_020832555.1 Natronohydrobacter sp.
CCCCCCCCCCCCCCCCCCCCCCCCCCGCTCTCGGGCAGGAGAAACCTATGGACAAGTTTACCACGCTTTCCGGTGTCGCAGCGCCCATGCCGCTTGTGAATATCGACACCGACATGATCATACCGAAACAGTTCCTCAAGACGATCCAGCGCTCTGGTCTCGGGAAGAACCTGTTCGACGAGATGCGCTATGACGACAATGGCAATGAAATCTCGGATTTTGTGCTCAATCAGCCCGCTTATCGCCAGGCACAGATCCTGATTGCAGGCGACAATTTTGGCTGTGGTTCATCGCGCGAGCACGCGCCCTGGGCGCTCGCTGATTTCGGAATCCGCGCGATCATTTCAACCAGTTTCGCCGATATCTTCTACAACAACTGCTTCAAGAACGGTATGTTGCCCATCGTTTTGCCGCAGGAACAGGTCGATATCCTGATGGATGATGCGCGCAAGGGCGAGAATGCTCGCATCGCGATCGATCTCGAATCACAGATCGTGACCAGCGCCGACGGACAGGAATTTCCCTTCCAGATCGACCCGTTCAAGAAGCACTGCCTGCTCAATGGCCTTGATGATATCGGCCTGACGCTAGAAAAAGTATCTTCAATTGATGCTTTTGAGGCGACCGCGTCGCAGGCGCGCCCCTGGGTCTGAGCCTTTATTTGAAGCACCCGTTGCGGCATTCCCTGTGGAATGCCGCATTTTTTCCATCAATTTGATGCAAAGTCGCGACAGTTTCTTCTCGAAATCGCCTCACCACTGCCTGATCCTGTCCTCGACTATTGCGAGGGTGGCAAGAAATGGGCAACATTGTGTCAAGAATGAGGCAAGCGCTGCCGGGATGGCAGCGTGACACAAGAATAGCGCGGCCGGCCTGGTCCGGAAGAACAGCGCAAAGGCGAGGCAACGGTTTCTCAATGTCACATGTGGCACAATGCCTATTGCGCGGCATCTGCATTGCGCTTCTGGTGCTTTTCCCCGCCTTGCTTTTGCCCGGAATCTCGCAAGATGTGGCGCAGGGAATCACCTTGCTGGCATTGATGGCCTCGGTCGTGATCATCACGGAGTACTCGGCCTCCTATCCGGGGTTGGTCGAGTTTCGCGATGCACGGCCCTATAACCGTTGGCGCTTCGTCATTCTCGCTACCGTGGTGCTGGCCTTGACCCTGTTGCAGCGCGACCTTCTTCTGGACCCGCTAACCACAAGCTTCGTGACGACCTCCGCCTTCGCCCTTGGAAATGTTCTGGATTTCCCGTTCAGCCCTGTCCGGTTGCTGGTCTTCTCGCTGCCGCAGGGACTGCCGGACGCGCATATCGCCAATGTGACCGCAGCAGCCGGGTTGGCCTATATTCTGTCGCTCTTCGGCACGATCTTCGTTCTGGGGTCGATGCTGCTGGGCTATTGGCCGCGCAATGAAGTGGCCTTCAATGTCTGGGTCAATCTACCCAATTTCGACCCGACCAAAGGGGTCGATGTGGTGCAGCGCCTCGAACGCGACGCCCAGGTTAACATCTTGTTAGGAATCATTCTGCCATTCTCGCTGCCGGTGCTGCTGCATATTTCGACGCTGCTGGTTCAGCCGATGACCTTGCAGACGCCCTTGGCGCTTGTTTGGGGGATCTCGCTCTGGGCCTATATTCCCGTCAATCTGATCATGCGCGGCGTTGCCATGCATCGGATCGCGCAACTGGTGCGGGCACAACGGCGGCGCATCGCAGAGGCCGAGGATGCACTGCCCTTGCCGGTGCGGTCTGCCTATTCCTGATCCTGACCTCCATCCTTGCAGGGACCGGTAGCGCCCAGGACATGCCCCCTCTGCGACTGGCGTTCTGGCGGGTCGAGCTGACTGGTCGCGGACCTGGGCATGCCTTGCAGGACATAACCGCGCCAAGCTCTGTCGCGCTGCTCAAGGCTCAGGTGATCGCGCATGTCGCACCAGATGTGCTGGTGCTGTCGGGAATTGACTACGATCACGGACTGGCAACGCTCGGAGCATTCAGAAACCTGATCGCCGCGCAGGGGCACGATTTTCCATATAGTCATGCCCTGCCCTCGAATGCCGGGCTGCATCTCACGGATCGGCCCGTCTGGGCAAATCACACTGGCAGCGCCGATGATGCGCAGGGCTATGGGCCATATCGCGGTGCACGCGCCCTCGCGCTGCTGTCGCGCCTGCCGATCGAAACTGACGCCGTGCGCGATTTCTCGACCTTGCTGTGGCGCGATCTGCCGGACGCAATGGTGCCGGAAATGCCCCCCGAACGCCTTGCCATCCAGCGCCTGTCCAGCACCGGGCATTGGGATGTTCCGCTCCTCTCGGGCCCGGATCAGCGCCTGCATCTTTTGATCTATCAGGCCAGTCCGCCGGTATTCGGCCCAGATGCCCTGTTCAATCGCACCCGCAACCACGACGAAACCGCGTTCTGGCTGGCGTACTTGGATCATCGCCTGCCCCTGCCACCGCCTGATGCACCTGTCATCCTGCTTGGGGGCAGCAATCTTGATCCCTATGATGGCGACGGCCTGCACGCAGCGATGCGCGCCCTGCTGGATCACCCGCGTCTGCAAGACCCGGAACCCGCCAGCATGGGCGCGGTGCGCGCGGCAGAAACAGGAAAAGACCTATCGCATCGCGGACCACCGAAGCTGGACACAGTGCATTGGCCGCAAGATAACGGGCCGGGAAACTTGCGGGTCAGCTATATCCTACCGGATGCAAGGCTTCGTCTGCACGCATCAGGGGTGTTCTGGCCGACGCCCGAGGATCCGGACGCCTGGCTGATGGGCAATCCGGATGCGCCCCCGACACGGCATCGCATGGTCTGGGTGGATCTCGACCTGACTGGGCTTAATTGATCAGCCCGGCATGGCGCATGGCCGCGTCCATCTGCGCCTTGGCACCCTCGGTCAGACCCAACAGGGGCAAACGCACCTCTTCACAGCACTTGCCCAGCCGAGAGAGGCCGTATTTCGCCCCTACCAGCCCCGGTTCGGCGAAAATCGCAACATGCAGCGGCATCAGCTTGTCATGAATCTCCAGCGCGCGCTTCGCATCTCCGGCAAGGCTTGCTTCCTGAAACTCGGCACAAAGACGCGGCGCGACATTTGCCGTGACCGAGATGCAGCCCATCCCGCCCTGCGCATTGAAGCCCGGTGCTGTGGCGTCTTCGCCCGAAAGCTGGATGAAGTCCGGACCGCATGTCATGCGCTGCAGACTGACGCGCTCCAGCTTGCCCGTGGCATCCTTCACACCAATGATGCGCGGCAACTCAGCCAGCTGACCCATCGTTTCGGGTGTCATGTCCACGACCGAGCGGCCGGGGATGTTGTAAATGATGATCGGCAATTCGCAGCAATCATGCAGAGCCGTGAAATGCGCGATCAGTCCGGCCTGCGTGGGCTTGTTGTAATAGGGCGTCACAACCAGCGCCGCATCCGCGCCGACGCGCTCTGCATGGCGCATGAAGCCAATCGCCTCTAGCGTATTGTTTGACCCGGCACCCGCGATGACCGGCACACGACCTGCAGCGGCCTTGACCACCTCTTCGATGACACGCTCATGTTCGGCATGGCTCAAAGTCGGGCTTTCGCCAGTAGTGCCCACCGGGACCAGACCATGCGATCCTTCGGTGATTTGCCAATCGACCAGTTCATGCAGCGCGTCAAGATCCAATGCACCATCCTTCAGGGGCGTGACCATTGCCGGAAGGGATCCTTTGAACGTCATCTGCGCCTCCTGACTTCGCTAAGCATTGGACGTGAGCTGCTTTCGCAATTGTGTCTTGCTGCCCTGACCGTGGCGGTTAGAACTATCGCAGATGATTTTCAAGGTGAAAAGAATACACGTCATGCGCCACAAACCTAACGCGGCGATGCGCATGGGCGCTGCCATTCTGGGGCTGGTCTGGCTGCTTGGCCTGCCTGCCGTGGCACAGGACACCGCGCCGCCACCCCGCGCCGCGGGTCTGCTGAGCGCCGCCATCGATGCCGCACAGGCAGGGCGATTGACTGAGGCCATGGAACAGATCGCGCCGATTGACCCTGTTGCAGCAGACCTTGTGCGCTGGCAGTATTTGCGGTCCGGCCATGGCACTCTGGAGGAGTTTCTCGATTTCCTGGAAAACAACGCGCATTGGCCGCTGATCAACACAGTGCAGCGTCACGCAGAACGCCTGATCACCAACCAGTCGCCCGAGGCGATCCTTCGTTTCTTCGCCAACCGCGCAGCACTTTCGGAAGACGGGCAACTTGCGCAGGTTTTTGCGCTGCGTGACACTGGACAGTCAACCGAGGCCGCAGCCGCCGCAGAGCGTCTATGGCGAGAGGAAGTGCTGACAGGCGAAACCGAATTGCGCCTGTTGCGCGCGTTTGAGACAGCACTTGCCCCGCATCATGCCACGCGCGTTGACATGCTCTTGTGGCGTGGAGAGCGCAACGCAGCATTGCGGCACCTTGACCGGATCAATGAGGGCCAGCGCCGCGTCGCACGCGCGCGCATTGCCCTGCAGGAACGCGCCAATGGCGTGAATGCCCTGATCGACGCCGTACCCGCTGGTCTGCAAAACCATCCCGGTCTGATGCATGACCGTTTCGAGTTTCGCATGCGCGCGGGCAATACCGAAGGCGCGGCCGAGCTGATCCTTTCCCAATCGCGCCATGCAGAGGGTCTGGGCGATCCCGAAGCCTGGGGCCGCAGACGTGTCTTTCTGGTGCGCTCTGCCTTGTCCGAAGGCGAATTTCAGCGCGCCTATGATCTGGCCACCCCCAACGGGCTGGAAGACGGGTTGTTCTTCGTCGACTTGGAATTTCTGGCAGGTTTCATCGCTCTGGAGTTTCTGAACCAGCCGGAGAAGGCGCTCAATCATTTCCGGGCGTTGCGCGTGCGCAGTTCCAGCCCGATCAGTCTGGGTCGCGCCGGGTTCTGGGAGGGGCGCGCACATGAACGGCTGGGCGATACGATTTCCGCTCTGGCCGCCTATGAATTCGGCGCCGAGCATCAGAGCAGCTTTTATGGGCAGCTCGCGGCAGACCGATTGGGCCAGTCGCTCGATCCGTCTCTGATAGAAGGGCCTAGCTATCCGGACTGGCGCGAAACTTCGCTGGCAAACTCCGATCTGTTGCAGGCAGCCTTGTTGCTGCGCGAGGCTGGACAATGGCACGAAGCACGCCGCTTCGTGATCTTTCTGGCCCGACAACTGGAAACCGAGGCCGAGTTGGGTGCATTGTCAGACCTGATGCTGGCTCTGAATGAGCCGAATTTCGCGCTGAACGTAGCGAAGATCGCTGTTCAATCCGAAATCGTGCTGCCACGTGCCTATTTCCCGCTCACAGACTTGACACAGGCCGACCTGCCTGCGCCGATGGATCTGGTCAAGGCCATCGCGCGGCGTGAAAGCGAATTCGACCCGGTGGTGGTCAGCCCTGCTGATGCGCGCGGGCTGATGCAGGTATTGCCGGGAACAGGGCAGATGATGGCCCAAAGACTTGGCGTGCCGTTTCAGCCATCAGATCTGACACGCAATCCCACGCTGAATGCACGGCTCGGCGCGGCCTATCTGGCAGAGTTGCGTCAGGAGTTTGGCCCATCGCTCGCGCTTGTGGCGGCAGGCTACAATGCAGGGCCGGGGCGTCCACGCCAGTGGATTCCTCGGCTGGGCGACCCGCGCGACCCATCCGTGGATTTCATCAACTGGGTTGAAAGCGTGCCTTTCGCCGAGACGCGCAATTACATCATGCGGGTGGCGGAATCATTGGTGGTCTATCGGTCACGCCTGGCAGGCGACCCACAATCCATCGGCATGGAAGCACTTTTGCGCGGGCGGTGATCACGTCACGGCAATCACGGCGCCGACAGCGATCAGCAAACCGCCCGCAATACGGTTGGTGCGCGCAATCGCACGCCCCGATTTCAGCAGCGCGCGCGCCCTGTCGATCAGCAACGCCAGCCCCAGATTGCCCAGCATCGGGATCGAGGCAGACACCAGCAGGATGGCCATGATATCGGCCCATGTCAGCCGCGTCAGATCGAAAAAGCCCGGCAAGACACCCATGTAGAACAGGATGGCCTTGGGATTGGCCAGAATGACCGTCACGCCTGCAGCAAAACCCGCAGCCGCACCGGGGCGGGTCAGGCGACTGTCGGCGGACAAGTCCCGCGCGGCATGGCGGATCAACTGCACCCCCATGATCACGAACATGGCGACGGCGATCCATTTCATCGCCTCCAGCAGATCGCCATAAATCGACAGGATCCATGTCAGCCCGAATATCGCCGCCAAAGGCCAGAACATATCGCCCAGCGCCACGCCAACTGCCAGCGGCGCGGCCGACGCAAACCCGCCCGACATGGCCCGCGCGGTCAGCGCGACCCAGACCGGACCGGGGGTTAGAAACAGGATCAGGATAGCCCCGGCATAGAAGGCCAGTTCAAGAAATGTGATTGTCATGTTGCCTCTGGCAAAGTCAGGCTGCCATCTTCGGATAGCGGCCAGAACGGATTATGAGCCAGTTCCCAGACATGGCCATCAGGATCGGCGTAATAGCCGGAATAGCCGCCCCAGAACACCGCCTCGGGCGATTTCAGGGCCGTGGCCCCTGCGGCCAGGGCTTCGGCAAAAGCCGCGTCCACACCATTGCGATCCTGAAAATTCTGACACAGAGTCACGGCCCCGGTGCCAAGCTCTGTCCCTGCGCGCGCCTGATCCTCTGCCAAGGCGGCGCGCCCGAAGAGCATTAGCGCCTGGCCATGCATCTGGTAGCAGACCATGCCTTCGACCGCCTCAGCCGGGGACCAACCGAGGGAATCATAAAAAGCCCGCGACCGGTCAAGGTCAGCAACGCCCAGTGTGATCAATGTGATGCGCTGTTTGGGCAAGCTCATGAAGTCGTCTCCTCCAGTTGCGAGAGGCCCTCGACCTCGGTCACGTCGAAATGCTGCGCACGGGCCCCCAGTTCGGAAAACAATTCAGCCCCCGTTCCCGTCAAAAAAGCCTGCGCGCCAAGGCCGCAGATCGCGTCATAAAGCGCCGCGCGCCGCACGGCGTCAAGATGCGCCGCCACTTCATCAAGCAGCAATATCGGCGGCGCACCTATCATGCGGGTCAAGGCGCGGGCATTGGCCAGCAGAATGGAAATCAGCATCGCCTTCTGCTCGCCAGTCGAGCATTGCGCGGCCTGCATCCCCTTGGCCACCCATATCGCCCCCAGATCGGCCCGGTGCGGACCAGTCAGGCTGCGTCCGGCGGCCATGTCGCGCCGTCGCCCTTCGGCCAGTGCCGTCGCCAGATCATCAGGATCGGCAGGCGCATCACAGTCCAGCGTCAATGCGGCTTCGGGAAAAGGGCCGTTCGGGTCGCCATGCTCGGCCAGCGCGGACAGCGCATGACTGCGGTTCGCGGTCAGTTGCGCCCCGGCCTGCGCCATCTGCGCTTCAAGGGCCGCATACCAGCCGGAATCCGTCACACCCTCGCGCAACAGCCGGTTGCGTTCACGCATGGCTTTTTCATAGGCAAGCGCGCGTGTCGCATGGTCGGGGCGGAAACTCAGAACGATGCGGTCCAGAAACCGTCTGCGCCCCTCTGGTGCCTCTAACCAGAGCCGGTCCATCGCGGGCGTCAGCCACAACATCGCGGAAAGCTCCCCCAATGCTGTTTGTGGCGCTAGTTTTTCGTCAATCCGCACCGAGCGGCCTTGTCCGGGCTCGGCCCATGTTTCGATCAGGCGCTGCCCATCCGACGCGACAATCTCTGCGCGGATTTTCCAACCCAGCGCTTGCGGTCGGCGCGCGATCTCATCCTGCGCCGCACGTCGTAAACCGCGACCCGGCGAAAGCAGCGATATTGCCTCAAGCACATTGGTCTTGCCCGCACCATTGCGCCCCGACAGTGCAACCGGCCGCCCGTCGAATTGCACCCGCGAACGCAGATGCGAGCGGAAATGCGAAAGCAGGATTGAGGCGACATGAACCGACATGGACAAGCGGTAGAAAGTTTCGCACCAAACTTCCAGCAACAAAAAGCCCCGCGCTCGGGCGGGGCTTGGGAAGTTGCGCGATGACCTGTCTCAGACCCGCATCGGCATTACGACATAAACTGCGCTGGTATCATTGCCTTCGCGCATCAGGGTCGGATCGCCGGAAGAGTTGAACAGGAATACGGCGTTCTCGCGATCCACCTGGCTGGCGATCTCCAGCAGGTATTTCGCATTGAACCCGATCTCCAGCCGCTCATCGCCGTAAGCGACGATCAGTTCTTCCTCGGCGGCACCGGAATCAGGCGCATTGACCGACAGCACCAGTTTGTCATCTTCCAGCGCGAGTTTCACCGCGCGCGAACGCTCCGAGGAAACCGTGGCAACACGGTCCACAGCCTTGGCGAACTCGGCCGCATCCACTTCCAGCCGTTTGACATTCTGCGTGGGAATGACGCGTGTGTAATCAGGGAACGTTCCGTCTATCACTTTCGAGGTCAGGGTGATATCCGGGGTTGCGAACCGCACCTTGGTTTCCGACACGGAAACCGCGATTTCCATGTCATCCTCTTCCAGCAGCTTGCGCAGCTCGCCTACCGTCTTGCGCGGGACGATCACACCCGCCATGTTCTCGGCGCCTGCGGGCAAAGACGCGTCAATCCGCGCCAGCCGGTGCCCGTCGGTCGCGACGCAGCGCAGAACCCTGCCGCCCTCGCCTTCGGCCACATGCATGTAGACGCCATTCAGATAATAGCGTGTCTCTTCGGTCGAGATCGCGAATTTCGCCTTGTCGAACAGACGGCGCAGCGTTTTCGCTGGTGCCGAGAAATTGGCGCTGTACTCGCTCGACGCCATGACCGGGAAATCTTCTTTCGGCAAGGTCGCGAGCGAAAACACCGAGCGCCCCGCAGAGACCTGCAAACGCACGGTGCGCGGGTCATTGACAAGCTCGACCAGCGCGCCATCCGGCAGCTTGCGCACGATCTCATGCAACAGCACCGCCGAGACAGTCGTCGCGCCCGCGCTTTCCACCATCGCAGGCGCGCGATCGACCACCTCAATGTCGAGATCCGTCGCGCGCAATCGCACGCTGCCCTCATCCGCCTCGATCAGCACATTCGCCAGGATCGGAATCGTGTTGCGGCGCTCGACAACAGATTGAGCCTGCGACACGGCCTTGAGCAATGCAGCCCGTTCAATACTGATCTTCATGCCTTTGGTCCTATTGTCTGACAAGCCGCAGCGGCCCCATCGGGGAGCGTGAGCCTAGTCAATTTTGCACCGGCGACAAGAGGGAATCTCACATTGTCGCGTGCAGGATCAGTTTTCCAGTAGTCTGCGCAGCAGTTCGATATCTTCGTTCAACTGGCTGTCTGTTACCCGCATCTCCTCGACCTTGCGCACACCATGCAGGATCGTGGTATGGTCGCGCCCCCCGAAGCGACGCCCGATCTCCGGCAGCGACCGCGAGGTCAGCTCCTTGGACAGATACATCGCGATCTGACGCGGGCGCGCAATGGTCCGGGTACGCTTCGGCCCCAGCATGTCGGACAGGCGAATGTTGAAATGCTCTGCCACCTTGCGCTGGATTTCCTCGACAGTCACCCGTCGCTCAGACGTGCGCAGAATATCGGACAGGCAATCCTGCACCATATCCATCGTGATTTCCTGCCCGATCAGGCTGGAAAACGCGAAAAGCCGCTGAAGTGCACCTTCCAGCACGCGCACGTTGTTGCTGATGCGATGCGCCAGAAACTCGAAGATACCATCGCTTATGGTCACGCTGCCATAGGATTGGGCAAAATGCGCCGCCTTGCGCTGCAGGATACCAAGACGCAATTCGTAATTCGTCGGGTGCAGATCAACGACCAGCCCGCATTGCATCCGCGACGAAATCCGCGCTTCCAGATCCTTGATCTCACCGGGAGCGCGATCAGCAGAAATGACGATCTGCTTGTTCTGATCCACTAGTGCGTTGAACGTGTGGAAGAACTCTTCCTGTGTGCTGTCCTTGCCCGCGATGAACTGCACATCATCAACCATCAGAACATCCACCGAACGGAAGATATTCTTGAAATCCATGATCTCGCGGTCCCGCAGCGCCTGCACGAAGCGATACATGAATTTCTCGGCAGACAGATACAGCACCTGCAGGTCAGGGCGCTTCTCGGTCAACTCCCAGGCAATCGCCTGCATCAAATGGGTCTTGCCCAGACCGACACCCCCATAGAGAAACAGCGGATTGAATGTCACCGGCCCACCTTCGGCGACGCGTCGCGCGGCAGCATGGGCGAGTTCATTGGGCTTTCCGACAACGAAATTGTCGAAATTCAGCTTGGGGTCCAAGACGGTCCCTTGCAGCACCTCATCACCGGAAACAGGCGCGCGCGCTGTGTCGGATTTAGGTCGCGCTGCAACTGCGCCGCTGACAACAAAATCAAGCCGCGTGACATCACTGCCGGAATTTCGGATCATCGTCAGGATCTGGTCGTGGTAATTGCGCTTTACCCAATCACCTACGAAACGCGACGGCGCGCGGAAACGCGCGACTCCTTCCTCGATTGCGAGGCATTCCAGGGGTTCTATCCAGCTTTTGTGATTGCTCTCGCCAACTTCCCGCCGCAACTCATTCGATATCCCTGCCCAGCTCTCTGTCACTTCGCACCCCAGCCTGTTTTTCCGTTCCACGCACTGCGCAGCGAAACGCTTTTTGGTAGCGCCGAATCGCACACGGCGCTTGCAGACATACTTGTCCAAGACATGACTGATATCCCGGAACTGGGATCAGACTGTTCTTACAAAAATGTCACGCCCCGACGTTCCACACCGCACCCAGCACCCAATACTCAAATTGTCGTATCGCAGACGATCATATCCGGTCGCTTGACCAGACAGCCACTGTTCAGCCCCCCAAGGTCTTTCCGAGTCGCTGGCTGACATTACCAACCGACGCAGAAAGTCCGCAACTGAACAACTGACTTGACTGAGACTCCGAGGGCAAAGAATCGTATCAATGCGATAATTCTGCATCTTGATCAGGCATGAAAAAAGGTGCCCGAAGGCACCCCGTTTCCGCTTGATGTGCAGAAGTTTACTGCGCGCTCAATGCCTTGATACGCGAAGACAGGCGTGACATCTTGCGCGCCACAGTGTTCTTGTGCAGCACACCCTTGGTGGCGCCGCGCGCAAGCTCAGGCTGCGCCTGCCGCAGAGCTTCCTTGGCATCATCTGCATTGCCTGAAGCGATAGCTTCCTCGACCTTGCGCAGGAAGGTGCGAATGCGCGAGCGGCGTGCCTTGTTGACTTCGGTGCGGCGCTCGATCTGACGGGCGCGTTTCTTGGACTGGGGCGTATTTGCCATGGGTTTTCGTCTTTCGGTTTCGTTTCTATGCTATCGCGCAACGTCCCCGCGACTGGTCTGTTCGACCAGTTCCGACTCATGCCTTTAGCGGGCCCACGCGCATGTGGCGCAGCACATACGCCAGATGCGCATGAAAGAAAAGCGCGAATCGCGCCTTAACTGTCGCGGAATTGCGGCTGGCGCTTTTCAAGGAAGGCCGACATGCCTTCTTTCTGGTCTTCCGTGCCGAAGAGACTATGAAACACGCGGCGTTCGAAAAGCAGACCTTCGCGAAGGGTCGTCTCGTAGCTGCGATTTACGGCTTCTTTCACCACCTTGACCGTAACCTGCGATTTCTCGGCAATCTTGGCGGCAGCGGCCATTGCCTCATCCAGCAATTTCTTGGCAGGCACAACACGGCTGACCAGGCCTGAGCGCTCGGCTTCCTCTGCATCCATGAAGCGGCCTGTAAGGTGCATATCCATCGCCTTAGATTTGCCCACGAAGCGCGTCAAGCGCTGTGTACCGCCGATGCCTGCAACAACGCCCAGATTTATCTCGGGCTGACCAAACTTGGCGGTATCCGCGGCGATGATGAAGTCACACATCATGGCCAACTCGCATCCGCCACCCAACGCGTAGCCCGCGACTGCTGCGATGATCGGCTTTCGGATGCGCAGGAAGGCTTCGGTTTCAGGGCCGAACATGTCCTGCTCGAACATATCGACAAAGCCCTTCTCGGACATTTCCTTGATATCGGCCCCTGCTGCAAAAGCTTTATCAGAGCCGGTAATGACGATGCAGCGCACCTTGTCGTTCTTGTCGGCAGCGCCCAGCGCCTCGACCAACTCGCCCAGAAGGGTGCTGTTGAGAGCATTGAGGGCTTCGGGGCGGTTCAGGCGGATCAGTGCGACATGATTCTCGATATCGACGATCAGCGTTTCATAGGCCATGTGGCGGCACCTTGGTTGTGGCTGTCAGGCCCCTTGGCATAACAGCTTGGTCCACGGGTTCAAGTCATCTCTGGCAAGACGGGCAGTAGAAGGTCGAGCGCCCGGATTGCACAATGCGGCGCACAGTTTCCGGGCAGTCCGGGGTGACGCAGGGTGCGCCTTCCCGTCCGTAAACCCGAAACGCATGCTGGAAATATCCAAGCTCGCCATTGGCTTGACGGTAATCACGCAGCGAAGAACCGCCTGCCTCGATGGCCTCAAGAAGCGTGGCACGAATTTCATCGGTCAGGGCCGCGATTTGCACGCCGTTGATCTGCCCTGCAAGGCGCTCAGGATGAATTCCCGCCCGGAACAGTGCTTCGCAGACATAGATATTGCCCAGACCCGCGACGATTCGCTGGTCCAGCAAAGCCGCCTTGATCGGGGTTTTCCTGCCCGCCAGTCGAGTGGCCAGATAATCGGCATGAAATCCGTTGCCCAGCGGCTCCGGCCCAATGCTGGCCAGCAGCGGATGCCTGTCCAACTGGTCCGTCGCACACAAATCCATCGCCCCGAAGCGGCGCGGATCATTGAATGTCACGCGCGCGCCCTGCTCCATATGGAAGATCACATGGTCATGCTTCTCGATCGCCGGATGATCGTGATGAAACTGCCCCGGCACATGCGGCGCATCCAGCCCCGAAATCACCATCCGGCCCGACATACCCAGATGAATGATCAGGCTTTCACCCCGGTCCAGATCGACAAGCAGATATTTCGACCTCCGCCGCAACTGCGTCACGCGCGCAGCGGTCAATCGCGCCGCCATATCCGGCGGGAAGGGCCATCGCAGATCGCCCCGACGCAGCTCGGCCCGCGCGATCACCTGCCCTTCCATTGCGGCCACAAGGCCACGGCGCACAGTTTCAACTTCGGGCAGTTCGGGCATGGTTGCGGTCCTGACTGTCACGGGGTCGCATTGTATCACCCCCCGAACACCCTATAAGGATGTGCAAACCGCCCCGGCAAGGGGCAGACGGTGGAGTGCGGCGCAAATGACCGGGACAGAGAAGACCACACATTTCGGCTTTCAGACGGTGGACGAGGGCCAGAAAGCCGGTCTGGTGCAGGGGGTGTTTTCCTCTGTGGCGTCGAAATACGATGTCATGAATGACCTGATGTCCGTAGGCATCCATCGGATCTGGAAAGATGCGATGATGGATTGGCTTGCGCCCCGTCCAGGCCAGAAACTGCTCGACGTCGCAGGCGGAACGGGCGATGTATCCTTCCGCTTTCTGGGTCGCGCGGGTGAAGCCGCGCATGCGACTGTGCTGGACCTGACCGAGCCGATGCTGATCGAGGGACAGAAACGTGCCGAGGCCGCGAATATGGCGCATCAGCTGGATTGGATCGTGGGCGATGCGATGGCACTGCCGTTCGAGGCCAACACCTTCGATGTCTATACAATCAGCTTCGGTATCCGTAACGTGACCCGGATCGAGGATGCCCTGTCAGAAGCGTTTCGCGTGCTGCGCCCCGGTGGGCGGTTGATGGTGCTGGAATTCAGCCAGATCCCGAATGATCTGCTGCAAAAGGCCTATGATCTCTATTCCTTCAACGTGATCCCCATGATGGGCAAGGTGGTGACCGGCGACCGCGACAGCTATCAGTATCTGGTCGAATCGATCCGCCGCTTCCCGGATCAGGACCGTTTCGCCGACATGATCCGCTCAGCGGGTTTCAGCCTGGTGAAGTACCGCAACCTCTCGCTGGGCATTGCAGCGCTTCATTCGGGGTGGAAGATCTGAGATGTTCTCCAGTGTCTTCAATCTCTGGCGGCTGATCCGCACTGGTGCCACATTCGAACGCACCGGGGCAATGAGCGTAGTGCTGGAGAAAATGAACGTCCCGCCACGCCTGCGGTTTGTAGCGCGCATTCTGGGCTGGCCGTTCAAATGGCTGGGTTTGCGGGGCGACCCGATGCTGCCGCCTTTGACCCGTGCGCTGACTGCCCTTGGCCCGGCCTATATCAAATTCGGCCAGACGCTTGCGACGCGCCCCGATGTGGTGGGGCAGGAACTGGCTGATCAGTTGCGCTACCTTCAGGACCAGTTGCCGCCCTTCCCCCGCGCAATTGCGCTCGACGTGATCGCCGAGGAGCTTGAACACCCGGCAGAAGCGCTGTTTCGCGACATCTCAGAACCCGTCGCGGCTGCCTCGATTGCGCAGGTTCATTCCGCTTATCTGCGTGACACGGGCGCGCGTGTGGCGATCAAGGTTTTGCGTCCAGGCGTGGAACGCGCCTTTCGCACAGATATTTCCGCCTTCTATTTCGCTGCGCGCGTGATCTCGGTTCTGCTGCCCAAAACCCGCCGCCTGCGCCCCCTTGATGTGATCGCACATTTCGAATCCGTGGTCGAAGCCGAACTGGACCTGCGCCTCGAGGCCGCCTCGGCCGCCGAATTTGCCAAAAACACCGCAAATGATACTGGTTTCAGTGTGCCGCGTCCGAACTGGAACCTGTCCTCGCGTCGGGTCATGACGCTGGACTGGGCCGAAGGTGTGTCGATGGGCGACAATGCTGCGCTTGACCGGATGGGGGTGGACCGCGCAGAGCTTGGTACCCGCGTCCTGACCCTTTTCCTGAGCCATGCCCTGCGCGATGGCCTTTTTCATGGCGACATGCACCAGGGCAACATGAAGGTCACGCCAAGCGGCGAGATCATCGCCTTCGATTTCGGGATCATGGGGCGCATCGATGTGCTGACCCGGCGTGCCTATGCAGAGATCCTTTATGGGTTTATCCAGAAGGATTACCGCAGGGTCGCGGAAGTGCATTTCGAGATGGGCTATGTCCCCGCTGACCGCGATATAGACGAATTCGCTCGTGCACTCAGTGCTGTCGGAGAGCCGATCTTCGGCATGGATGCACGCCATATCTCGATGGCCCGCCTGCTGGCATATCTGTTCGAAGTCACTGAACGCTTTGGCATGGAAACACGCACAGAGCTGATCCTGCTGCAACGCACCATGGTCGTCGTCGAAGGCGTAGCGCGCTCACTCAACCCGGAAATCAACATGTGGCAGACCGCCAGACCGGTGGTCGAGAACTACATCCGCGACAGCATCGGTCCGAAAGCGCTTGCGCGCGATCTGGCGCAGACCCTGCGCATCCTGACCCGATTTGGCCCACACCTGCCCCGCCTTGCCGAAAACGCACTGATCGCGCAGGCGCAGGGCGGTCAGTCCGCACCGCCTCAGCGCCAGATCGGCCCTGTCACCGGTGCGCTGCTGGGTGCAGGGCTTGTCGCTCTTGGTGTCGTGCTCGGCGCACTGCTCTAGCAGGCCTCATTGCCAATCCGGCCCTTCACGAAGGCACATCACGACCTGTTCAAGATGGGTGCGCTCCAGCAGCACCAGCATGCCGGGGTTGTCGAACTCCAGTTCCACAAGCGCCTGATCTGCACGGTTTGACGTGCCAATCGTCGCGGCTGGCGAAAAAACCAATCCCTCTATCGGCCAGTGCAACCCGACAGAGCGCCCTGTAACTTCCGTCATGGGAAAGAGCGACACGCGGGCACCAGACTCCAGTTCAAGGCGAATGCGGGGCGGGGCTAAGAAACAGATATCCTCGGCGCAGAGCAGCACCACCCGCGCGCGCCCATGCCAGACAAGCGAAGTCATCGCCGCCAGAGTATGATCCAACCGCGCCCCATCAAAACCAAGCCCGATGATAAACGGCGCGGAAATCCGGCTCAGGCATTTGTCGAAATCCGTGCTGTCCTGATCGGGAACATGCACAACGCGAGTTCCCAGTCGAACACGCAGTTCGGGATTAAGCGAATCCAGATCCCCGATCACATGCTCCGGCTCTCTGCCAAACGCACATAGCCCGTTGGCTCCACCATCAGCGGCCACGAGAACAGGTGCCAGCGAAAGCGCCTGATCGAGATCCGGCTTAGAGAGGCGCCCTCCGCCGACAAGGGTCACGCCATTAAGAGTGTCGACAGTGGATTTCATCGTATAAACTCTTGATTCAGGCGAATCGCCATAGTTTTGGCCACATTCAGATCATCAAAAAACCCAAGTCTGAACATGTAATCGCTCATCTGCTCTGAGATTGTTGACGGGTATAGGTTAGGAAAGCGAGCACACTATGGTTGGTCCCAATAAGATACTGACAGTATCCTACGGCACGTTTTCGTGCACGCTGGAAGGGTTTGATGAGCCTTTCGGCACGATGAAAGCCATCGCCGAGTATTTCCGCGATCTCGCCTCCGAGGATCGCTATTTCGGCGCAGAACCCCCTACACCAGACGCGGAAATGCTGCACCGAATCGCGGAGCGCGAGATTCAGCGCCGGGTCGAAGCGCGTGTTCAGGAGAATGGCATCCTTCTGCGCCAGGCAGTCGAGTCAACGCCCGCGACCGCAGCGACCCCCACAGAGATCACCGCTCCCGCCGCGATTTCCAGTGCGTTGCCTACAGAGATCACCTCGGATCCTGTAGAGACTGCGGAACCTGCGGCCAAAGCGGACACACCAGAAGAGCCAGTGGCGCAAACGCCTGTCACACCGGAACCCGCAATCGAGAACGACACTGCGGCAGAGATCGGGATGGCTCCGCTTGAGCTTGAAACGAAGCAGGCTGAGCCTCCAGCTGACGATCGCTCTGGAATGGAGCGGACTGCCGAAGATGCTCATGACGTGCCCGCACAGATGAGCGCCGCGGTGCCTTCAGCACCAGCTGCCAACGAACTCGGCGACAAACTTGCGCGTATTCGTGAAGCGGTTGCCAGATCGGCAATCGCTCCGGTAGCGGCTGCAACAGTCGGCGCACCCGCAAATGCAGAGCCTGAAACGGCAGAAACCATTGCCGAGACCACAGAAGAAATGGAATTCGCAACGCAGGCTGATGTCTCGGATCAGGCTGGGATGGAAACCGCTGAATTCGCTCTCGATGCCGAAGCGTTCGAGATGGACCCGATTGCCTCTAACGATGTCACAGACGAAGCCTTCATCGAAGCTGACGCCCATCAGGACGTCTCTTCTGACGTTGCGGAAGCCATTTCCGATACATTTGCCGATGAAGAACCCGAACTCGTCTCGGCGGAGCTTGAGCCTGCGCAGCCTGCCACAGAGCTCGATGAAAGAACTGCCGAATACAATGCTCCCGACGAGATGGAACTCTATGACGAAGAGAGTGACGACTCGAGTCTTGCCGCGCATTTCGCCAAGGTCGAAGCAGATGACGACGACGAAGACGATTATCTGACAGACGAAACAGCGATCACAGCATCGGATGACGTGAAGTTCCTCGACGAATCCCCGTCGCATGAAGCAGAAGAAGAGCTGGGCCTTGATGGAGACGAGGCTTTTGATGCTGAGGCATTGTCAGAACTTGACGCATCAAGTGCTCAAGACGCTGCGGGCGATGAAACCCCTGGCGCTGACGACATCACCGATCTTCGGTCGCAAATCCGCGGAATCCTTGGAGATACGGGTCTGCGCGCAGATGACGAAGCGGATCTGATCGGCGAGTTGGCAGAAATCGAGAAAACTGCACTCAGCAAGCGCAATTCGAAAGCAAAGATGGTCTTCGGTGCGCTAGCCAACGACACGGATGACACGGCCAACCGGCTGATGGAAACCGCTCGCACAGAGCTTGGTCAGCACGATGCGCTGCGCCGCCGCGATACGTTCGAACATATGCGCGTTGCCGTCGATGCCGCCCGCGCGGAGGAAGAAGCAAGCGGCCCGCGCCGGCGCGACCTGGTTCATGAGCGTGAGGTCGAACGCTATAAGGGCGATATGGATGCGCCAGAGCTTCTGGAACCCGCTGTTGCGCGGGTCAGGGATTCCGCGCTTCGTGCGGACACGAAACAAGCCGAAAGTGCTGACATTGCAGAGGCCGATCAGGGTTCCATCGCGCCGGAGACGGAAGAGCCGAAAAACACATTGGCTGAAACCGGGTCAGGTACAACAAAACCAGTCGCGGCAAACCCTGCACCAAACCAAGCTTCAGCGGCGACCAAACCATTGCCGCGCCGTCCCGCCCCGATCAACAAGGATCGTTCAGCCCGTCCCGAAGCAATCCGTGCACCGCTGGTGCTGGTATCGGAACAGCGTATCGACGCGCTGGATCGCAGCGGACCAGTGCGGCCGCGCCGTGTTCAATCGGCGGCAGCCACCGCTATCGACGTTACAAATATGAATACCGATGCAAAGATGGAATCTGATGACCATCAGGCATTTCGGGACTTCGCAAAGGCGGTTGACGCCTGGCTGCTTGACGAGCAAATCGAAGCCGCCGCTGCATTCGCCACGCACATCAAGGGGCAGCTGACCTTCTCGCGCATTGAATTGATGGCCTATGTTGTCGCCTTCAATGACGGAAGGACAGTGTCGCGCGACGACATGCTGCGCGGATTTGGCACTTTGCTACGCGAAGGACGGTTGGAGCGTGCTGAGGGGGGGGCGTTTCGTCTCTCATCTGCTTCAGAGTTCGATGAACCCGCACGGCGACACGCGTCGCGCTGAGAAAATGCAGGCCCCGGTTTGAGTTGGGGCCTGTTTTTAATGTAGTCCGGCGCTGAGAAATCGCGCCGGGCTTTTTTCGTCAAACGAAAAACGATTTCAAAATACCGCAGTTTGCGAGCCGACTGGCAAAGCACCTGCGCTACCGATTCCGCGCAGCGATCCGCGTCCCGCTCCAGCCCGTCAGCACCAGCACCATCCCCCAAACAAGGGCGATTGTATGCTGAACAAACCCAAGACGAGTGCCTATAACAGAGTTATAGAGACAGAGGAATCCGCCAAGTCTGATCTTTCCGCCATCTGGATGCACCACGAAGTCCGCCAGTATCAGAGCCTTGCCACCAGTCCGATTTCGGCGGCCATGACTGGGTGAACCACAGCCGCGATGAGTAATTGCGCCCCGGCTTTCCCGAGGGTCACACGAACACCGTTGAGTGCTTCTACAGCATCTTCAAGCGCGGCATGAAAGGCGTCTATCAGCACTGCGCCAAGAAGCTTCTGCACCGCTATGAAGCAGAGTTCGACTTCCGTTACAACAATCGCATTGCAAACGGTGTTGATGATGCGGAGCGTGGTCAGATTGCCCTGCGAGCTGCGACCGGCAAGCGGTTGACCTACGCAAGACCTTACATCCAATAACAAAAAGGGCGAGAGCCGATAGACTCTCGCCCAAAGTGAGACTGGCGCGCACGTCAGTTTAAGTCGTCGTCGTCCACCTTCTTGGCGGGCAGCAACGGCTTGATCCTTTCCAACTTCTCGATGAAGTTCGCAAGGTCGTCGGCGTTGTCGAAGCTGTATTGGCCTGAAATTGTCTCCATATCGAACACTATCGGCTTGCTCGGTGTATGGGTATGCTGTGGCTGCATGGCTTTACCTCCGCTGATCTGGGCGGGATCGGCTTGTTTGACCGGTCCATCGCCTGCGTCGTCCAGCGAATCATGCCCCTCCACTTCAACGGAGGCAAGTGACATTGCACTCCGATACACCTTGATGACTTGGTCAACAGAGTTTTGATTGAAGCCGCGACGTATAAGATACGAACGAAGATTGGCATCGCTCGGCGGCTTATCGGGCCACTTCTCGTTGATCTCCTGAAAGAGATTTGGCGTATGGGCCGCCTCAGAAAGCGCTTCCGCTTCTTCTTGATCGTTCTCCGGATGCAGGACCCTCATGGCAAGGTCGCTTACCCGCAACTCCCGGTGACTATTTCGTTCCAATAGGCCGTAAGCTGTTATAGCGCTTACCTTCTTTTCTGAGGCTCCGTTCACAGACGTATAGCCGAGAAGTTCGGCCACTACCTCACGTGGGGCAAAGTTCTGGCCTTCATTGTCGAAGATCTTGCGGACCAGGCCAACGGCGTCCTGAAGTTCAATCTGCGGATAGTTGGGGCTTCGTACTCGTGCCATGCTGCTCTCCTTTGACCACCTTCTACGCCAAACAACGCCGTTCGGCAAGTTAAATGATAAATAACGCTCCTGAGAGTTGTTTTTGTCTTGACCGGAGGGGGAATCCCCCTACAGTGGGGGCACGGCGAAAACGCCCAACATGTAGTGAGGCATCGATGAAGAGACCGGATCAGCCCCTGCGGGAGACCACCCAGGCATTGACCTGACCGACAGGGGAGAAACAAGAAAACCGGCCCAAACGGACCGGCTTTCGTGGTGGCTTCATCGGGGCGCGGCCCTGTCAGAGAACCAGCGTTGACACCTGCAATCTGACACTTGTCGCGCCCCATTTCAAGGGAAACCCTCTCAGAAGGAGAAGGGACATGCCGAAGGGTGTCTTTGTGAATGCATACGAGCGCGTTCGCTTTGGCCGGGTTGAGCATGTCTGCGCCCACTGGCGCAGTCGCTGATCTGACAAAGCGAAGACTGGGCGCAGCAGGGCTAGGCGTCAGCGGTTCTGTTGCGGGAATCTTTATGAAACCTGACTTGGGCAGCCTTTGCGCTGCCCCTTTTTCTGTCGACGATGACTTGTATCATCTGTGCATGGAAAAAGAGTAGGCCCAAGCCGAACGCTTCGAGGAAAAACCCCCGGCGACAGAAGCAGCCCGTCACGCGGCGCGCACAAGCCGCTCGGACCGCTGGTTTCACATGTCTACACTCACCCAAACAAAGGTCTGGCTACCACATTCGGAAAAATGCTCTACCCCCCCAACAAGCGACATGCCGGAAGTGCATGCAGGCCCCGGTTCGAGTTGGGGCCTGTTTTTAATGTAGCCCGGCACCGAGAAATCGGGCCGGGCTTTTTTTCGACAGGCGAAAAACGATTTCATGATTCGTCAGATTGCGCACGTCCCGCCACCAGCGCCAACACCCAGCCTCGCTACCCGTCCTGCGCCGCGATCAGCGCGTTGATCCGAGCCTCTGTCCAGTCCGGCAGGTCCAGCAGCATTGCCCATGCACGCACATAGCTGTCAAAATCATAGGTATGCCCAAATCCCGCAGGCGGTTTGACCGCTGTCATGATATCGACCGCCAGTTGCAGGACCGTCACGACCGGCAACCAGTGAAACCCCGGCGAGACATCAGGGCCACGCGGCGGGGACATCCAGGGCGGACGACGCCAGGTCGCGCGCGGATCGAAGAATACCACTGCATCACTCGCATGTTGAAGGTAGAGGATGCGAAACCCTCCCCATGGGGCCGAGATATCCGATGTCAGACCAGTCTGATTCATGAAGCGTACCGCACTGCCATCGCGATAATCCGGCAACCAGGCAGGGCTGCCTGGGTTGCGATTGCGCGTCACTTCCTGCCAGGTGGGACTGCCGAAGGGCGGTCCTACCCACAAGGCACCGTTGAACGGATCGCCGACCACCTGATGCAGGTCATGGCTCAGGTCGGAATTCAGTGAGCCAAGGCTCAATCCGTTGAGATACAGGGCCGGACGCGCATCTGCTGGCAGGCTGCGCCAATGGTCGTAGACAACCGAAAAGACCGCCCGTGCCGTCTCTGTGCCATATTCGGGGTCGGTCAGCAGCGCGATCCAGCTGGCAAGATAGGAATACTGCACCGAGACAGTCGCAACATCACCACCAAGCAGATATTCCAGCGCCTGCTGACCAGGCGGATCAACCCAACCCGTTCCTGTAGGTGTCGCAATGACAAGCGTGCTGCGCGAGAACGCGTCGATCCGCAGCAGTTCGGCAAGTGCCAGTTGAGCACGCGCAGCCGGGTCGGGGGCGGAATTGAGGCCGACATATACGCGCAAAGGCTCCATGGCCTCGGCTCCGGTCAGCGCGGCAATCCGGGTCTGATCCGGTCCTTCGGAAATCATCGCGCGCCCCATGCGACCAAGACTTTCCCATTCGATCAGTGATCCCTCGGCCCCGGTCTTCAGAGGGTCTTGCGGCTGTGGGCTGGCCTCATCGAACCGGTCATCCAGCCCCGCATAGATACGGTCGGCGGCGCTCAGCGCATTGCGGATAATCACGCCATTGCCGATATTCCAGAACAGAACCGCCGTAAGCAGAATCGAGATCAGAGCGGCCTGCGGACCTGGCAACACCCGCGCAATCCGTGTCGCAAGCGTCTCGATGAACAATCCCGCCAGACGAACGAGCCACAGCACGCCAAGAAAAACACCAACTGCGCCAGCAGCGATGGAGAAGGGGCGCGCTGTCTCGACCGGCGGCATGGCCAGAAGCGCGCGCAAACCGTTCTGCCAGTCAGACGCAAGCCACACGGCAACAGCCGCAGCCAGCAGACATAGCAGACCGGTCAGAAGCCGCAGACCCATCAGCAGAGCCGGGCGCGCAACCGGCATTTCAAGCCTGTGCCAAAGAAAAGAGATGGCAACCCCCACAGCGTAACCCGCCGAAAGCGCAACCCCACTGAGCAGCGCTTGTACCAGCGTATCGCGCGGGACCAGGCTCGGAGTCAGTGAGACAATGAAGAACAGTGCTGCAATCGGCACCGCTGGAAGCACTGGCTTGGGGAATAGAGCGGTGACAAATTTATGCATGCGCGCGCGAAGCTCATCAGGTGACCAAACGCGTCACGAACGCGGCGACAATCCCCAGATGACTTCATTCCGAAGATCATTGCGCGCCGTAACCATTCTGAGCCTAGCCATGAAAAGCACTGGCAGCAAGCGCACGACATCTCCTTCATTCGGCAAACCCGACATTCCCACGGTGACAGATCACACGGGACCACGTTCTTTCGCCAACCTCTCTACAAGCCCGAACAGGATCAGGCTCATGGCCGCAAGCACCATCAGGGCTGCAAACATCAGATCGGTCTGCCCGCGCCCGTTGGCCATCAGCATCAGATACCCCAAACCGCGCGACGATCCGACCCATTCGCCAATGATGACCGCGAAGGGCGCATAGACCACAGCCAGTCGCAGGCCGGAAAAGAGCGCGGGCCGCGCATGCGGGATTTGCAGCAGATACAGGCGGCGGATCGGGGATGCCTGCATCTGCTGGGCCAGATCCGTCAGCGGCGCGGGCAGGCGCATCAGCCCGTCGAAATAGCTTGAGGTGATGGGGAAATAGATCACCAGCATGACGATCACGGTTTTTGACGCCGCCCCATAGCCCAGCCACAGGGTCAGGATCGGGGCCAGCGCAAAGACCGGCACGGCTTGTGCGAATACCAGCATCGGGCGCAGCAAGAGGCGCGCGCCGGGTGACAGCGCAAGGTTCAGCGCCGTGACGATGCCCAGCGAGATCCCTGCGGCCATGCCGGTCAGCAGATTGAAGAGCGTGAATTGCGCATGTTCCCACAGAAGGGGCGCATTGGTCCACAAGGACAGCGCCACCCGCGCCGGACCGGGCAGGATGAAATGCGGAATATCCGTAGCCCAGACCAGCACCTGCCAGAGCGTAATTGCCACGACCCCGGCCAGCAGGGCGCGGACTATGCCAAAATTCAGCGCGCTCATGTCATGTCCTGTTGCAGCCGCGCCAAAAGGGCGGCCTGTGCGCCCAGAACCTGCGGGGCGCGGTAGTCGCGAGGCGTGGGGCTGCCCGGCAGGACTATCGGCTCTGCCCCATCTGGCGAAAGCCGCCACGCGCGGTCTGACAGGCGGATGGCTTCGAGCGGGTCATGGGTGATCAGGATGACCGTGCGCCCCATGAGCAGTTGCGCTGCCAGATCCTGCATGGCCAGACGGGTCAGCGTGTCGAGCGCCGAGAAGGGTTCATCAAGCACGACGATGGGGCGATCTTCGATCAGCACGCGCGCAAGGGCGACGCGCTGGCATTGGCCGCCCGAGAGTTGCGCGGGGCGGCGGTGTTCCAATCCCTCAAGCCCGACCTGCGCCAGAAGGGCGCGGGCGCGGGCGGTGTCGGGGCGTTCGCCGCGCAGTTTTGCGCCGATGGTGACATTCTGCACCAGATCGGCCCAGGGCAGAAGCTGGCCCCCCTGCGCCATCAGGGCCACGCGACCGGCCAAGGGCAGGTTGTCACTTGCGCGGAGTGTGCCGTCGAGGTGGTGCGACCCGTCGAGGCCCGCGACCAGCCGCGCGATGGTGGATTTGCCAATGCCCGAAGCGCCCAGCAGGCAGGAACATTGCCCGGTGGGCATATCCAGCAACAAGTTGCGGATCAGGGGTTGCTCACCCATCCACAAATCGCCCTGCAGGCTGAGCGCTGTCATGGCCCGTCCAGCCCCATCTGCCAGAAGCCGACCTCCAGCCGGGTGGCGGTGGCGAAGTGGTCGGTCAGGGACTGCGCACGCGGCAGTCTGGTCCAATCGGGGCCGAGGCGGTGGAGAAGTGCGTTGTCGATCAGCGCGCCGACATCGCGGCAGAGGGACTGGTAGTCCTCGCCCGCATAGGTGTTGATCCAGTCGGCATAGGGGCCACCGCTGTCCTGCAACCGCGCGCCGATTTCACCGTAACCCAGCACGCAGGGCGCGAGGGCGGCCATCAGGTCGAGGAAATCGCCGGAATAGCCCGCTTCGAGCACATAGCGGGTATAGGCGAGGTTTGCGGGGGCTTCTTCGGTCGCTTCCAATGTGGCCGCGTCGATGCCTTCGCCTGCGCAGATCTGCACATGGAGCGGCATTTCGACATTCGCCAGCGCCTGCACGATCCCCGAGGCCGCCTGAATCTCTGTCAGGGTCGCGCCCTTGGCAGCCGCCAGCGCCCAGGCGCGGGCGAAATGGATCAGGAAGATGTAGTCCTGCCGCAGATAGTGCAGGAAATTCTCGCGCGGCAGGGTTCCGGTGCGCAGCCCTTCAACGAAAGCGTGTTGGGTATAGGCGGGCCATGCTGGCGCGTGGTCGCGCCAGCGGGTGAAGGCATGGCCGTAATCAGGTGCGATCATGGGGTGCCGGCGCTTATGTCGAGGGCAAGCGCATCCACCGGCAACCCGCCCGGTGTTGCGCCACGATCTGCCAGAAAGCTCTCAAACCGGGCATAGCGCCCGGCATCCAGTGCCGCCGGGCGGGTGGCAAAGCGCGGCCAGGTGTCGGCCCATGCCATGACATTCAACTCGGTCTGCAATTCCGAGGCAGTTCCGGAAAACACCTCCCATGCGCGGTCAGGCTGGTTCAGGATGAAATTCGTGGCCTGAGCGGTCGCTTCCAGAAACCGGGCGATGGCGTCTGCGTCCATCGTGTCGGGGTTCGCCACATAGATCAACTCATCATAAGCGGGCACGCCTTCGGCTTCGGGGTAGAAACAGCGCCCTTCGGTGCCTTCAAGCTGAAGCTGGTTCAACTCGAAATTGCGAAAGGCCCCGATCACCCCGTCCACCTGCGCCGACATCAGCGCGGGCGAGATCGACCAGCCGATATTGATGATCTCGATATCCTCTGGCGTCATGTCGTGATGGGCGAGCATCGCTTCCAGCATCACCTCCTGCACGCCCGAGACTGCGAAACCGACCTTGCCGCCGCGCAGATCAGCGAAATCCTGAGCGGGACCATCGGCCAGCACGGCCAGACAGGTCAGCGGCGTGGAAATCAGCGTGCCAACGCGGCGCAGGGGCAGGTCATCATGGCGACTGAGATGCAGTTGCGGCTGGTAGCTTATCGCCAGATCCACCCGGCCTGCCGCCGCCATGCGGGGCGGCGCATTGGGGTCCGAGGGGGTGATGATCTCGATCTCCAGCCCTGCGTCAGAGAAATAGCCGAGTTCCTGTGCCAGAATGATCGGCGCATGGTTGGGATTCACGAACCAGTCGAGCATCAGGCTGAGCCGGTCCTGCGCCTGCGCGGGCACAGCCATCGCGCTGAAGGCAAGGACGGTGACAAGATGTTTCATGAGCGTTCCTTTCAGTCGGTCAATGCGAGCAGGGCAATGTCGCCCTGCCAGCGGCGTTGGAGTTTCTGGCCTGCGTTATGCGCGCGCAGACCGGTGGCACAGGCGAGCACCACACGGGCCCCGTCAGGCGGGGTCAGGCTGTCCATGCGGTCGGGCGGGATATGGCGGGCTTGCGGGGAAAAGGGCGGCGCTTCTGCGCGCAGGTCGATCAGCATGTCCTGCGCACGGATCTGGCTGCGCGCGATGAAGGGCAAGGGCGCGTCCGGTTCGGGGGCGCGGTCGAAGCGAAAGCCCGACATGCGCCATGTGGCCGCATCCAGACTGACAAGCTGGCCAAGCGGTGACGGGATCAGATCCAGCAGGACCGAGAGCGCCATTTGTGCCTGCAAGGCCCCCAATGCACCGACCACCGGCCCCATCACGCCTGCGGTGGCGCAGGTGGCCCCGCGTTCGGGCAGATCGGGGAAGATGGCGCGCAGACTGGGGGCGCTGCCACAGCAGCCCGCGACATAGCCCGCCCGCGCCAGTGCCGAGGCGGTGATGAGCGGCTTGCCCTGCGCATGGCACAGGTCCGAGAGCGTCAGGCTGGCCGCGAACGTATCGGCGCAATCGAGCGCGATATCGGCGGCGGCGATCAATGCGGGCGCGTTGGCCGGGTCGAGCATATCGCAGATGGGTGTCACGCAGACATCTGGGTTCAGGGCTGCAAGCGCATTTGCGGCAGCGCGCGCTTTGGGCTGGCTGATCTGGTCCATCCGGTAAAGCGGCTGGCGGTGCAGGTTATGCGCGGCGACCGTATCGCCATCGACCAGCGTGATCTGCCCTACCCCGGCGCCTGCCAGATATTGCAGCACCGGCACGCCCAAGCCCCCGGCCCCGACGACCAGCACATGCGCGCGGGCAAGCCGTGCCTGCCCTTCTGCGCCGATTTCCGGCAGGATGGTCTGGCGGGCATAGCGGGTCATGCGCAGACCCGCAGCCAGTCGCGCATCCGCGCTTCGGGATCGGGGTTCAGGGTGATGTCGGTGACGGCAGAGACAATATCCGCGCCTGCGTCAAACGCACCCGGCGCGCGTTCGACCGTCATGCCGCCAATGGCGCAAAGCGGGGTGTCGCCCACCAGCCCTTTCCATTCCGTGACGCGCTCCAGCCCCTGTTGGTGCCATTTCATTTTCTTCAGGATGGTCGGATAGACCGGCCCCAAGGCGATGTAATCGGGGGCGAGCGCCAAGGCACGGTCAAGTTCCGCGTGGTCATGGGTCGAGATGCCGAGCCTCAGCCCCGCGCTGCGGATGGCGGGCAGATCGGCCTCGTCCAGATCCTCTTGCCCCAAATGCAGCCAGTCGGCCCCTTCGTCGATGGCGATTTGCCAATGGTCATTGATCACCAGCGCGGCCCCATGTTGCCGCGCAAGCGCGACAGCCACGCGGATATCAAGGCGGAGCGCATCCGGGTCGCGGTCCTTGATCCGCAGTTGCACCAGCTTCACGCCCAAGGGCAAGGCGCGTTCCAGCCAGTCGATCGAGTCGAAGATCGGGTAGAAGCGGGGCAGAGTCATAGCCATGCCTTTCCAAGAACAGGGGTCGAGGGTTTGGCCATGTCGCGCGGGGCCATCGGATCGGCCCGTCGCGCCACGACCCCGGCCTGCACCGCCAGCGCAAAGGCGCGCGCCATCGCCACCGGATCGCCCGCCTGAGCGACGGCGGTGTTGAGAAGCACCGCATCGAACCCCATTTCCAGCGCATCCGCTGCGTGACTGGGCAGGCCAAGGCCCGCGTCAATCACCATGGGCACATCGGGGAAGGCCGCGCGCAGGGTGCGCAGCCCGTAGCGGTTGTTCAGCCCCAGCCCCGAGCCGATAGGCGCGCCCCAGGGCATGAGCACCTTTGCGCCCGCATCGAGCAGGCGCGCGGCCAGAACCTGATCTTCGGTGGTGTAGGGAAAGACCTCGAACCCGTCGGCGGCGAGGGCCTCGGTCGCCTGCAGCAGACCAAACGGGTCTGGTTGCAGCGTGTCGGCATGGCCGATGACTTCGAGCTTGATCCAGTTCGTTTCAAACAGTTCGCGCGCCATTTGTGCGGTGGTGATCGCTTCGCGGGCGGAATGGCAGCCGGCGGTATTGGGCAGGACGGGCACGCCGAGGCCCTTGATGATCTGCCAGAAGCTTTGACCCTGCCCCGCTTCGCGCCGGAGCGAGACCGTGGCCACCGCGGCCCCCGAGGCGCGAAAGGCGGCTTCGAGGACAGCGGGGGACGGATATTGCGCTGTGCCCAGCATCAGCGGGTTGGCGAGGGCGGTGCCGTAGAAATCGCGCATCTGCTCAGCCCCCTTGCATGGGGGCCAGCACTTCCAGCCGGTCGCCCTGTTTCAATTCGGTCTGCGCGCGGGCGGATTTGGGGACGAAATCGCCGTTCAGCGCTGTGGCGACGCGGGCTTGCGCCCAGCCGAGTTCTGTGAGCGCATCGGCAAGTGTCGGGCCGGTGATGTCTTGTGGGTCGCCGTTTACCTCAATCCTCATGGATCAGATCCCCTTTGGTTCCTTGGGTCAGATAGGTGATGGCCTGCGCGGCGAGCGCGGGTGCCATCAGGTAGCCGTGTCGGAAAAGCCCGTTCAGATGCAGCACCCGCCCGCTGAGCGTGACGCGCGGCACGTTGTCGGCATGGGCCGGGCGCAGATCGGCACCGGTTTCCAGAAGTTCGGCCTCGGCAAAGCGCGGGTCGAGCGCGTAGGCGGCGCTGAGAAGCTCCAGCACGGCGCGGGCGGTGACGCCACGGCGGGCGGTGCTCTCGATTTGGGTTGCGCCCAGCATGAACAGGCCATCCGCGCGCGGCACGATATAGAGCGGGTGGCGCGGGTGCAGCAGGCGCACGGGGCGCGAGAGGTGGATTTCGGGGGCGCGCAGAACGACCATTTCACCGCGCACGCCGCGCAGGCCGGGAAGGGCGGCGGCCATGCCGCGCGCGTCGATCACCGGGCCCTGGATGTCGTCGGGTGTTGCCTCTGCCTGTTCGATCTGCACCCCGGCGGCAGCAAGCGCGGCCACCAGATCGGACAGCGCGCGGCGAGGGTCGAGATGGGCCTCGTCCTTGAAATACAGTGCAGACTTGTGATGCGCGAGGTCGGGTTCCAGCGTGTCGAGGTGGTCGATGCGTTGGTGCCCGGTGGTGCGGCGTGCGAACTGGTCCAGATCGCCCCGGTCGCGCTGCAAGGCTATGACGAGTGAGCCGCAATGGACCACCTCGGTCACTTCGGCCCAGAAGGCGGCGGCGTGCTGACCGTGGGCGACGATGACAGGTTCGGCCACGGCACCCTCGCAGAAGGGCGCGAGCATGCCCCCGGCCCACCATGAGCAGCCATGTGGCCCCGGCGTGCCGTTGCGGTCGATCAGGCGCACGGACAGCCCCGCTTTGCGGGCAGCATAGGCCGCGCAGAGCCCCGCCACACCGGCCCCGATGACCGTGACATCAGTCATTGCGCCAGACCTTGTGGAAATGATGCACCGGACCGTGACCCGAGCCGACCGCCAGCCTGTCCGCCGCCATGATCGCGCCTTGCAGATAGGCATGGGCGCGGGTCACGGCCTCTGCCAGCGTCCTGCCCTGCGCCAGCCCGGCGGCGATGGCGGCGGAAAGGGTGCAGCCGGTGCCATGCGTGTTGCGCGTGTCGATACGCGGCGCGGTCAGGCGCAACACGCCCGAATCCGTGATCAGCAGATCCACGCATTCCGCGCCGGACGCATGGCCGCCCTTCATCAGCACCGCCTGCGCCCCCATCACGCGCAGCGCCTGTCCCTGGCGGATCATCGCGTCCTCATCGCGGGCAACGTCCTTGCCCAGCAAGTCCGCCGCTTCCGGCAGATTCGGGGTCAGGAGCGTGGCCAAGGGCAGCAAGTGACCACGCAGCGCATCGAGCGCGTCCTGCGGCAGCAAACGGTCGCCGGATTTCGCGACCATCACCGGGTCCAGCACGACCGGCACCGCGCGCCCGGCCAGACCCTGCGCGACAGTGGCAATCGCCTCTGGTCCGCCCAGCATGCCCAGCTTGACCGCGCGCACCTCCAGATCGCCGAACACCGCCGCGATCTGGGCGGCGATCATGGCGGGGCTTGCCGGTTCCACCATGGTCACAGCGCGGGTGTTCTGCGCGGTCAGCGCGGTAATGACACTCGCGCCATAAGTGCCCAGCGCCGAAAAGGTCTTGAGATCGGCCTGAATTCCCGCGCCGCCGCCCGAATCCGAGCCTGCGATGGTCAATGCTATCGGGATCATTCTCGCCCCCTTGTTGCAGCTACCAACGCAGGGGAACGAAAAGCGCGCAACAAGCGCACAAATTCACCGTTCCCTACGCCGGTATGATCCGGATCAGGTTCGATGGGTTGGCTTTCGCCTCTCAGCCCCAAGACAGGGCACCCCAACGGTTCTGGGGCGGAAGTTAGTCCAAGCGTTTCGTGCTGACAAGGTGTGTGCCGTCAGAAAATCCGACACGCGGCGAACCCTGTGCGGCTCAGGCCAGCCGCAGGCGCGCTTCAAACCGTGCGATTTCGCTTTGGCTGGGTGCGACGCCGGTAAAGGTTTTCACATAGCCCGGCACGCGCGACAGGCGGGTGGCCATATCTTCGCGCACCTGCATCGAGATATAGCCGATCTGGGTCAGATAGACCGTGCGCGCCCGGACATCGGCATCGTCGCTTTCAAAGCCGAAATGCAGGAACATCGCGCGAATCGCTTCCAGCCGCGCGCCATCGGCGGCGGTCACGCGCGCCTTGACCGCATCTGCCCCCTGCCCCCAGGCGCGCACCGCGAAATCCAGTTCCGGGTCGAACAAGTCTGGATCATAGAATATGGCGATCAGGTTCAATATCGCCTCGGCAATGGTTTCGGCATAGGCGTCACGCGCCAGCACGAAGGCCCCCGTATTGCGCGCCTCCCAATCGTCCAGAAGCGCATCCAGAAGCGCCTGCCTATCCTTGAAGAACCAATAGAAACTAGTGCGCGACAGGTTCAGTTGGCTTGCAAGGGGCTGGATTTTCACAGCCTCCAGCCCGTTGTCCAGCAAGGCCCGTCTGGCCGCATCCAGCCAAAGCTCGCGCGACCCGCGCCAGCCTGTCGTTTTCTCGGTGTCATCCTGTGTGGCGGGTGCTGTCTGCATATGCGGCATCATAGGTCGCGCGCCGCGCTGCACAAGAAAAATATACAGTGATGATCTTTTTATTGACATAAGTGAACATTTCCACAAACGCTTGGCCAAAGCCAAGGAGTCCCCAATGTCCAGCGACCCTCTCCTCCAGCCCTATCGTCTGAAGCATCTGACGCTGAAAAACCGGCTGATGATTACCAGCCACGAACCCGCCTATCCCGAGGACGGGATGCCGAAGGATCGCTACCGCGCCTATCATGTCGAACGGGCGCGCGCCGGGGTGGCGCTGACCATGACTGCGGGTTCCGCGAGCGTCGCGCGCGACAGCCCGCCCGTGTTCAACAATATTCTGGCCTGGAAAGATGAGGTCGTGGGCTGGATGCGCCAGTTGACCGATGAATGCCATGATCATGGCTGCGCGGTGATGATCCAGCTCACGCATCTGGGCCGCCGCACGCGCTGGGACAAGGCGGATTGGTTGCCCGTCGTCTCGCCCGGTTTCGAGCGGGAACCGTCCCATCGGGCGTTTCCGAAAAAGGCCGAGGATTGGGATATTGCGCGCATCATCGAGGATTACGCCTCTGCTGCGGAACGGATGCAGGCGGCGGGGCTGGACGGGATCGAATTGCAGGCCTACGGGCATCTGATGGACCAGTTCTGGTCGCCCCTGACCAATGATCTGGATGGTCCCTATGGCGGATCGCTGGACAACCGTTTGCGCTTTACCTTCGATGTGCTGCGCGCCATCCGAAAGCGCTGCGGCGATGATTTCATCGTGGGGGTGCGCTATACGGGTGATGAGGCCACGCCGGGCGGGTTGACCCGCGAGGACGGGCTGGAGATTTCGCGCCGTCTGAAAGACAGCGGCATGGTCGATTTCCTGAATGTCATTCGCGGCCATATCGACACGGATGCGGCGCTGACCGATGTGATTCCGGTGCAGGGCATGGCCTCGGCCCCGCATCTGGATTTCGCGGGCGAGGTGCGCGCGGCCACCGATTTCCCGACCTTCCATGCGGCGAAGATTCAGGATGTGGCGACCGCGCGTCATGCGATTGCCAGCGGCAAGCTGGATATGGTGGGCATGACCCGCGCGCATATGGCCGATCCGCATATCGTGGCCAAGATCATGCGCGGCGAGGAAGAGCGCATCCGCCCCTGTGTGGGGGCGAATTACTGTCTGGACCGGATTTATCAGGGCGGGATGGCGCTGTGCCTGCACAACCCCTCGACCGGGCGCGAGCTGGAGGTGCCGCATGAGATTGCGCGGGCCGCAACGCCCCGCCGCGTGGTGATCGTGGGTGCTGGTCCTGCCGGGCTGGAAGCTGCGAGGGTGGCCGCAGAGCGCGGGCATCAGGTCGTGGTGCATGAGGCTGCGAATGATCCCGGCGGGCAAATCCGCCTGACCGCGCAGACGCCGCGCCGCGCGGAGATGATGCAGATCATTCAATGGCGGTTTGCCGAATGTGAACGGTTGGGCGTCAGTTTCCGATTCAATTCCTTTGCCGATGTCGAGACAGTGCAGGCCGACAATCCCGATGTGGTGATCATCGCGACCGGGGGGCTGCCGCATACCGCGGTGCTGGAGCAGGGCAATGATCTGGTGGTGTCGAGCTGGGATATTCTGTCGGGCGATGTGAAACCCGGAGAGAATGTCCTGATATATGACGATGCGGGCGATTATCCGGCGCTACAGGCGGCTGAGAAGATCGCGGCGACGGGGGCAAAGGTCGAGATCATGACCCGCGACCGCAGCTTCGCGCCCGAGGTGATGGCGATGTCGCTCACGCCGTCGATGCGGGAATTGCAGAAGCGGGATGTGATATTCACGGTCACATGGAAGCTGGATGCGGTCACGCGCGAAGGCAACCGGCTGATTGCCCGGATTGGCAGCGATTATGGCGGGGTGACGCGGATACGCGAGGTGGATCAGGTCGTGGTCAATCACGGGACGCGGCCGCTGGATGATCTCTATTTCGACCTGCGCCCCGAATCAGTGAATCTGGGCGAAGTGGAGTATAAGGCGCTGGTAACGGGCAGACCGCAGACTGTGCGGGCTAATCCGGGTGGCAGCTACCAGCTTTTCCGCATCGGCGATGCCGTGGCGGCCCGCAACACCCATGCGGCCATCTATGATGCGCTTCGGTTGATGCGCACCATCTGATCATGCCGGTTGCGGTCAAACGCGAAACGGCCGGATGGCGCGAGTGGGACATATTGCGCCGCTTCCGTGCGTGCTACATCGGCTCTCTGCCGTCAAGAAAACGACAGCCACTCACTACCCGGATCCCTGCTGGAAACCCTGATCCCTTGTCACGAAGGCCAACCCGATGATCAGCAATTCTGACCTTCTGTATCTTCTCATGTCGCGCAAACCGTGGCATTCGCTGCCGCAGCCCTTCTACACCGATCCGGACATCTATCAGGCCGATCTGCGGGAAATCTGGCAGCGCGACTGGATTTTCGCAGCCCCATCGGCGGAATTGCCGAAGCCCGGCGCCTATATCACGCTGGAAATCGGCACCGCGTCGGTGATCATCGTGCGCGGGGCGGATCGCGTGATCCGGGCGTTTCACAATTCCTGCCGTCACCGGGGCAGCCGGATTTGTTCGGCGGAAAAGGGTGTGTCGCCGAAACTGGTCTGCCCCTATCACCAATGGACCTATGATCTGGACGGTAAGCTTCTCTGGGCGCGGGAAATGGGCGCGGATTTCGACCCGTCCCAGCACGGTCTGGGGCTGGTCCATTGCCGCGAAGTCTCTGGCATGGTGTTCATCTGCCTGGGTCAGGACGCGCCCGATACCAGCGCGCTGGAAGCACAGGCCGCGCGCTACATGGGTCCGCATGATCTGGCCAACCTGAAAGTCGCGCATCAATCCAGCATCATCGAGCAGGCCAACTGGAAACTGGTGCTGGAGAACAACCGCGAGTGCTATCATTGCGCGGGCTCGCACCCGTCGCTCTGCGTGACCTTCCCGGATGATCCGAACCTTGTCGGCGCGGATGACAGCACCACCAGCAATGTGGGCCGTGCACATGTGGACCGGTGCGAGGCTGCCGGACTGCCCGCAAAATATGTGATTGACCCCTCCGAGCGCTGGCGCTTCGTGCGGATTCCGTTTCTGGGCAAGGCCGTCAGCTACACGCTGGACGGCAAGGCGGCGGTCACGAAACGCATTGGCTCTGTGCCGTTTGATGATGCGGGTTCGTGTCTGTTCTTCCACTACCCCAACACCTGGAACCACTTCTTGTCCGATCAGGTGCTGACCTTCCGCGTGCTGCCGGTCGGCCCGATGCAGACGCAGGTCACGACGACATGGCTTGTCCACAAGGATGCCGAGGAAGGGCGCGATTATGATCTGAAGCGCCTGACCGAAGTCTGGATCAGCACCAATGACGAGGACCGCCGCATCGTCGAGGAAAACCAGCGCGGGATCAATTCGCCCGGCTATTTGCCCGGCCCCTACAGTCAGGTGCAGGAAGGCGGCGTCAATCAGTTCGTGGACTGGTATTGCCGCACGCTGCATACGGCCCTGATGGGGCCGCGCCGGATTGCTGCGGAGTAACGCCCCATGATCCCGATGCCGACCAAGGACAGCCCGATCTGGCGCGATGATCAGGATCTGGAATGCGTGGCGATCCTGCCCGAAGCGCCGGGGGTCAAGACCTTCGTCTTTCGCCCGCCCTCGGCTGCGGTCTTCGTCTATCGGGCTGGTCAGTTTCTGACGCTGGATCTGCCGGTTCCCGGCGGCAATGTGCAGCGGACCTATACGATTTCCTCTTCGCCCGTGACCTCGGCCTATGTCAGCATCACCGCCAAGGTGCAACCGGGGTCGGTCGGCACGGCCTGGATGCATGAGCATCTGCAAGTGGGCATGCGTCTGCGTGCCTATGGCCCTTCGGGACTGTTCCATCTGCCGCCGCAGCCTGACGGGAAATATCTGTTCATCTCGGCGGGATCGGGCGTGACCCCGATGATGTCGATGGCGACCACGCTGTTCGAGCGCGGCGAAGACCCGGATATCTGTTTCATCCAATGCGCCCGCAAACCCAGTGACCTGATCTTCCGGCGGCGGCTGGAATACATGGCCTCGCGCGTGTCCGGGCTGGCGCTGCATTTCGTCGTCAGTCGGCCCGAACCCTATGAGGTCTGGACCGGCTATAGGGGTCAGTTCAACCAGTTGATGCTGGGCCTGATGTGCAGCGATTATCTGGAGCGCGATGTCTATTGCTGCGGGCCTGAAAGCTTCATGACATCGGTGCGTGAGATCCTGATCTCGCTTGGCTATGACATGGGCCGCTATCATCAGGAATCCTTTCACGCGCCTGCCGAAACCGTGGCCGAGATCAAGGAATTTGACGATCCGGTGCCCGATGACACGGCACAGGCCGAGATTGTTTTCGCGCGCTCGGGCGTTTCCGTCACCTGCACCGAGGGCGACACGATCATGCAGATCGCGCGGGCACAGGGTTTGCCGGTCGCGTCTGGTTGCAATTTCGGCCTGTGTGGCACCTGCAAGACCCGCAAGATCGCAGGCGATGTGCATATGGTGCATAATGGCGGGATCAGCGACGAGGATATCGAGCAGGGTTATATTCTGGCCTGTTGCTCGAAGCCGCTTGGACGGGTCGAAATCGACGCCTGAGCGGGCGGGTCAGGTCGCGCGTGTGCCGTCAAAGGGGCGCAGCGCGATGCCTTCGGCGCTCAGCCTTGCACGGAGCGCATGGGCCAGCGACACAGCGCCGCTGGTATCGCCATGCAGGCAGATCGTGTCGATCCGGGCGGGCAGATGCGTGCCCTGCGCAGTGATGATCGCGCCTGCCTGCAGCATGGCCAGAATGCGTGCGCTGACCTGTTCCGCGTCATGAATGACCGCGCCGGGCAGGCGACGGTCCATCAAAAGCCCGTCTTCGGTATAGGCGCGGTCGGCAAAGATTTCCTGCGCCATGCGGGCGTTCAGCGCAGCTGCCGCGCGCGCCTGTGCGGTGCCGGAAATGACCATCAGGATGATATCGGGATCGACAGCAAGCGCCCCTTCATAGCAGGCGCGGGCCAGTATCTCGTCTTCTGCCGCCATATTGGCGAGCGCGCCATGCAGTTTCAGATGCCGCACCCTGCCGCCCGCGAGCCTTGCCATCGCCTGCGCCGCGCCCAGTTGATAGGCCACGAGATTGCGCGCTTCATCGGGAGAGATCTGCATCCGCCGCCGCCCGAAACCCTGCAGATCGGGCAGGCCCGGATGCGCCCCGATTCCCACCCCCTGCGCCACGGCCTGCGCCATGGCGCGCACCATCACATCCGGGTCGCCCGCATGAAAGCCGCAGGCGATGTTGGCCGAGGTGATGACCTGCAACAGATCCGCATCCGCGCCCATCGGCCAGGGGCCAAAGCTTTCGCCCATATCGGCATTCAGGTCGATCTGTGTGATCATCCTTCGGTCCTTTCCAGATCATCGCCGCGGGTCACGCCGCTGATGAGTTGATAGGCCAGAAGATCGGCCATGTCATGCGGGTCGCGGATCAGGGGGCGCAGATCCGCGTGCAGGCCTGCGCGGCGCTTGGCCTCGGTGCGTTCCAGAGCGACGGCTTCTTCCAATGAGACGAAGCGGAAGTGCAGGTCGGCCCCGGCCGGGGCCTGCACCAGTCGCGGCAGGTCCGAAGGCAGCACGGTGGCGATGCGCGGGTAGCCTCCGGTGGTCTGACATTCGGCCAGAAGCACGAAGGGCATGCCATCGCCCGTAATCTGAATATCGCCCGGCGCTATGGCTTCCGAAAGGAGCGTCAGCCCGGTTTTCAGCCCAAACCCTGGCCCTTGCGGCACCAACCGCTGGCCCATGCGGTTGCCGCGCGCATCCTTGCGAAAGACAGTCTCAGCGAATCGCGCGCGTTCGGCCTGCGGGAAGAGGCGCGTCTGCGGGGTTTCCACGATCCGCAACACCCCGCCGTCGAACCGCGCAAGCGGAGCAAGGGCCAGCCCGGTCCGGTGTCCGGCATCTGGGCCAAGGGGCAGTTCATCCCCGTTTTCGAGCATCCGGGCAATTCCTGCGGCCAGATGCGCCGAGCGTGCGCCCAGCAGTTCGGGCGTCTCAAGCCCGCCGCCGAAGCTGATATAGCTGTACCCGCCCCGGCTGCCCGAAAGCTCAAGCCTCGTGCCCGCTTGCAGCAGGTGGCTGGCCTGCCAGGCAAGCGCTGCCCCGTCGCAAAGCACCCGCATCGGGGCACCGGTCAGCGTGATCCGCACAGGGGCATCCGCGCTGAGGGTCAGAAAGCTTCCGGCAATCTCGATCCCGGCAAGCGTGGCATCCTGCGCCAAGAGCGCCGCGCCTTCGACCAGCGCCAGCCGGTCCATCGCCCCGCCGCGTGAAAGTCCCTGCGCCAGATAGCCGGGGCGGCCCATATCCTGAAGCGTGATGCCCGGCCCGGCGCGATGGAGCATGATCCCGGCCATCAGTTCACCCTTTCCGAGACGGCACCGCCCTCTGGCGCATGGCGGATGATCGTCTCGAATTCCGCGCGCGAGACGGGCTGGAACAGCACCTCATCACCGGGGCGCAGCAGGAAGGGATCCGTGCGGTCCGGCTGGAACAGGCGCAGGGCAGTCTGGCCCACATGTCGCCACCCTGTCGGTGTGCTGACCGAAAAAAGCACCATCTGCCGGATGGCAACAGCCAGCGCCCCCTCGGGCACACGCGGGGTCAGATCGGTCTGCCGGGGGATGTTCCACTCCTTTGGCAGCTCACCCAGATAGGGCTGGCCGGGGGCGAAGCCGATTGTCTGCACGCGCAGCGGGGCCGCGCAGAGCATGGCAACCGCATCGAGGGCCGAGACACCTGCCAGAGCCGCCGCTTCTTCCAGTTGGGGTGCCAGTTCCGTGCCGAACACTGCCGGAACCCGCCAGAGCCTGCGGCCCTCGGGCAAACCGGCGGCATACCAGTCGCGACTGTCCAGCAGCTCTGTCAGGGCCGGACGCAGGCTGTCCAGATCACAGATAGTCAGATCCAGCCGCAAATAGACCGAGGTCAGCGAGGTCGAAACCTCGATGAGACCCGGCATATCTGTGGCCGAGATCGCCGCCCTGAAAGCCAGCGCCGCGCGATTGGCCGCTTCTGTCAGAACCGTGCCGAAACTGATCAATGCCCCATCAACGCCCAGCGCATTGATCACAGGCATGTCAACCGGCGCGGCATTGCCTTGCAAGGTTTCTGTCATCGCTCGCCCTTTCCTGCCTGCATCATTTACATATTATTGACAATTTATCAACAAAGTTTCAATAATTGACTTGGGATGACATGTTCAATGCACAGGGAAAGGCGATATGGTGCCGAAAAACGATGCCGCCGAGACACCCGCGCAGACCGGTATCGGCCCGGTGGTGAGTTCTGCACATCTGGCCGGGGCCTCTTGCCCGGCGCTGTCAGAGATGGAATTTGCGCTGACAATGGCAAATAATGCCTTTCAACGCTGGATCATGCGCTGCATGACGGCCGCGGGCATGCCGGGGCTGTCCCCGCTTGAAGTGTTGATCGTGCATCTGGTGCACCATCGCGACCGCCCCAAAACGCTGGCCGATATCTGCCTTGTGCTGAATATCGAGGACACGCATCTGGCGAATTACGCGATCAAGAAACTCGCGGCGCAGAAACTGGTCACGGTTGGTCGCAAGGGCAAGGAAAAGACGGTAGCAATCACCGGGAAGGGTGCACAGTTCTGCATCCGCTACGGCGAGATTCGCGACGTCCTGCTGGTGCGCGCGGCGCATCAGATGGGGCATGATCCTGCGGACCTGAGCCGGTTGGCCGCCTTGCTGCGCAACCTGTCGGGCGTGTATGATCAGGCCACGCGCGCCGCTGCGGTCCTGTAGCGCCCCCACTCACGCCTCTGCCAGAGGCGGCAGGTTGTAGCGCGTCACGATCATGATTTCGCTTGAACGCGTGCCGCTGTCCTGTGTCAGGCGGTGCGGCGGGTCGAGTGCCATCCTGAACAATTTGCGCATGTCCTGTGACAGATCATGATGCAGCACATAACTGATCGCGCCTTTCGACAGAAGGAGGCGGTTTTCGCGATCAAGGTCATGGGCGATATAGACCACAGGATACTTGCGGTATTCCGACAGTTTGCGCAGGATCGCCGCGTTCCCGCCGCCCATTGAATAGACCGCCGTGACGGGCCGTTCTTCTGCCAGCAGATTGTCGAGCGACCGGGCCGTTGCAGCGGTCATGCCCGCGCCCCCTGCCACATCCAGAAGCCGGCACTCCGGTTTCAGGCTGATCAGCAGGTCGCGAAAGGCAGTGAGCCGGTCTGTCTCGCCGCGGAAACTGTCCTGACTGCGCGAGGTCAGAACAGTGGCTGGTCCGTCAGGCAGGCTTTGGGCGATGAGATAGGCGGCGATCCGCCCGGCCTGAGCATTGTCCAGACCGAAATAGCCGTTGCGCGGACTGCCCGGCAGGTCCGTGACCAAGGTGAAGACCGGGATCCCGGCTTCGGCCAGTCTGGCGACCATCGCACGGATTGCGGGCGTGTCCCGCAGTTTCAGACAGACCCCCTGACTGCCGCGCCGCGCGATGCGCGCCAGAGCGGCGAGGGTTTCCTCTTCACTCATGATTTCCTGAAACTGGAAGCGCAGGCGGATCGCGGTGTCGGGAAAGAAACGCAGCGCGGTTTCTGCGGCCTGCCGGATTTCCCGCGAGAAGCGTTTGGGGGCTTCTACGAGCATATCCAGAAACACCCGCCTGCCACGGGCCGCCATCTGCGCTTCCTGCGCGGTCAATTCGCGCAGGGCCATTTCGACGCGTTTGCGTGTCTGCGGGCTGACATTGGGCCGATTGTTGATCACCCGGTCAACCGTCGCGGTTCCAAGACCCGCCTGACGCGCAATCTCCTTGATGGGGAAACGATGTGCCATTGATGGATTTCTGATGTGTTTTTGACGGCGTGGCAACTGGTTTCAGAGATAGAACAGGATCAGAGAACTTGAACAAAGGTGCGCGAAATGACTCTGGACCTGACCCATCCGCTGACCGGTTTTTATGAGGAAGCCGACTGTGATCTGACTGAATTCGCGGCCCTGACCGCCCGGACGGTCGATCCCGCCACGATCCCGCATGCTGCGGATGCGCCGCGCAACATACCCGTTTATGACATGGGCCTTCTCGCGCCAAAGCTTGCCGTCCCTGCGACGCGGCGCGCGCTGATGGCGGAATGGGCGCGCATCCTGCAGCAGGGTGCGGGTGTGTTCGTGCTGAAACAGGCCTGTGCGGATCTGGGCGCGATCGATCAGGCAACGGCGGTCTATGACCAGATCATCGCCGAGGAACGCGCGGCGGGGGCCAGCGGGGCAGACCATTTCGCTGCAGCAGGCCATAATGACCGGATCTGGAATTCGCTGCAGAAACTGGCGCTGAGAGCCCCGGCGACTTTCCTGCGCTATTTCGCCAGCCCGGCGATAGATGCCGCCTGCGAGGCCTGGCTTGGTCCGAATTACCAGATGACCGCGCAGATCAATCTTGTTCACCCGGGCGGGCAGGCGCAACAGGCCCATCGCGACTATCATCTGGGGTTTCAAAGCGCCGGTGTCAGCGCCACCTATCCTGCGCATGTGCATGATCTGTCGCCGCTGATGACGCTGCAGGGGGGGATCGCGCATTGTGACATGCCCATCGAGTCGGGGCCGACGAAATTGCTGCCCTTCTCGCAGCTTTATCGTCCCGGCTATGCCGCCTGGCGGCGGCCCGATTTCCGGGCACATTTCGAGACGCATTTCGTGCAGCTTCCGCTGGAGAAAGGTGATGCGATCTTCTTCAACCCGGCCCTGTTCCATGCCGCAGGCGAGAATACCAGCAGCGGGATTCACCGTATGGTCAATCTGCTGCAAATCTCCTCGGCTTTCGGGCGGGCGATGGAAAGTGTGGATCGTCTGGCCATCTGCAAGGCGCTGTTTCCCGAGCTCTGCAAGGCCAGTTCCGGCCTGAGCGCGCTGGCACGCGAAGCCATACTGGGCGCCGCCGCCGAAGGCTATTCCTTCCCCACCAATCTGGACCGCGACCCGCCGGTGGATGGGCTGGCCCCGAAAACGCAAAAGGCAATCCTGCGCGAGGCAGTGCTGGAGGGTTGGTCCGCGCAGGATCTGGACGCGGCTCTTGAGGCCCTGGCGGCGCGACAGAGACCCTGAACGCCGCGCGCTCTTGCAGGTCCGCGCGTGATCAGCCTAGACTGCGCGCGACCTTGACGACACGAGTATCCAGATGCGCCTGATTGATCCCGACCATCCGTTCTATCGTCCGAAATGGCGCCGCTATGTTCTTGTCGCGGCGCCATTTGTCTGGTCGGGCGTGGAATGGAGCCTTGGCAATGCGATCTGGGGCTCTCTGTCCGCCGCGATTGGCGGCTATCTGGCGTGGCATCTGGTGCTGAACTGGCGCGACCCTGCGGATTAATCGAGCGGCAGATCAACCGGCTGGCCGCTCTCGCGCGACAGTGTTGCCGCATCGGCCAGCATCTGCGCGCGCAAACCGTCCTCGATCCCCGGACCGGTCTGCGCATCCCCGGTCACGGCGGCCACGAAGGCGCGCATTTCGGCCAGATAGGCGGCTTCATAGCGTTCGAGGAAGAAATGCTGTGCCGGATCGCGGCGGAAACCTGCATCAGTGGCAATCTCGACTGTGCTTTCCAGCTGGTTCTCGGCGCGCAACATGCCGCGCTGGCCATGCACTTCGATCCGCTGGTCATAGCCATAGCTTGCCCGGCGCGAATTCGAGATCTGGCAGATCCGCCCGCTGGTGGTGGTCAGGATCACGGCGGCGGTGTCCACATCGCCCGCCGCGCCGATTTCGGGATCGACAAGCGCGCTGCCCATAGCGTGCAAGCGGATGAATTCTTCACCCATCAGAAACCGCGCCATGTCGAAATCATGGATCATCATGTCCCGAAACAGCCCACCCGAGCGCGCGATATAGGACACAGGCGGCGGGGAAGGGTCGCGCGAGGTGATGGTGACAAGCTCTACCGCGCCGATATCGCCCGCTCGCAGCCGTGCGCGCAGGGCCGCGAAATTGGGGTCGAACCGGCGGTTGAAGCCGGTCATGAAGGGCACATCTGCCGCCTGAACCGCGGCCATGCAGATGCGGATATTTTCGACGGACATATCGACGGGCTTTTCGCAGAAAATCGCCTTGCCAGCCTTGGCGGCGCCCATGATCTGGCTGAAGTGGCTATCGGTGGGTGTGCCTATGATCACGGCATCCACATCACTGGCCGTGAGGATCGCTTCCACATCGCGCACTTCTGCGCCTGTGGTGGCGGCCAGCGTCTGTGCGGCGGTCGGGATCGCGTCGGCCACGGCGACCACTTCTGCGCCGTCCAGCGCCTTGATGCTGCGCGCATGGACCTGACCGATCCGCCCGCAGCCCAGTATTCCGATTCTCAGCATCTTATGCCTTTCCCGATGCGCCAAGGCCCCGGATGACCGCGCGGGCGGCATCGAAGACCGGATCATGTGTTTCTTTCAGTATCGACACGCGGTCAAACCGCGCGGGGTCTGCATTGACCGCATCGCGCAGCGCTTTGCCAAAGGCCATGCGCAACTCGGTGCCGATGTTGAATTTTGCGATCCGTGAGCCGGTCGCAAGTGCCAGGCGCTGCGCGTAAGGCACGCCAGAGCCGCCGTGAATAACCAGCGGCACTTCGGTCAGCGCTTCGATGGCACGGATGCGGGCTTCGTCCAGCCCGCCCTCGTGATCGGTTTGCAGATGCACGTTGCCGACGGAAATGGCCATCGCATCCACAGATGTTTCGCGCGCGAAACGGTCGGCCTCTGCCGGGTCCGTGCCCGCAGAGTTTTCGCCCCCGGAATAGCCGACAAACCCAATCTCACCCTCGCAGGAAATGCCCGCTGCATGGGCCAGTTCCGCAACCTGCGCAGTCTCTGCAATGTTCTGCGCAAGCGGCTTGCGTGAGCCGTCATACATCAGCGAGGTGAAGCCCGCATCGCGCGCCTCTCGGCATTCATCGAGCGTATAGCCGTGATCCAGATGCACCACGACCGGCACATCCACATCTGCCGCCAGATGACGCATCATCGCGCCCAGCACCGGAAGCGGCGTATGCGCGCGGCAGCTTGGCCCAGCTTGCAGGATAACCGGCGCGCGTTCCGCCTGTGCAGCCAAGGCATAGGCGCGCATGTCCTCCCATCCAAGGCAGACAAGGCCAGGGACGGCATAGCCGCCTGTGAGCGCAGGTTGCAAAACGTCAGAGAGCGTTGCGAGGGTCATTTGAATTTCGCCACCATATCCATGATTCCGGGGATCGTGTGCAGTTGGGCTGCATGGGTGGGCTGGAAATACTGTTTCAGGCTGCGCTGTGACTGCCCGCCAAGGATGGTGAAATAATACATCTCATATCCCGGCAGCACGCAGCAGGGGTGATAGCCCTTGTCGATCAGCACGGTCGAGCCATTGACGATGTGATAGGCGTCACCCGGTTCGTTATCGACCCGTTGCAGCATTTGCAGGCCGGACCCGTAATCGGGCTTGAAGCGGAAATTGTAGCATTCGTCATGCCGGGTTTCGTCCGGCAGACGGTCGGTGTCATGCTTGTGACTGGGAAAGCCCGACCAGCCCCCTGCCCCCACGGTGAAGAGTTCCGACACCAGCAATCGCCCCACGCGGTCATGATGTGCCGCCCCGAGGATATGCTTGATCTTGCGATGGGTCTTGGTGTCGTCGCTGCCATATTGCACCACATCCAGATCGCCCGCGCGCACGGCGAAGGGTTTGAGGGTTTCGGCAAACTGTGCGCCTGCAATGAAACATTCAGTATCGGTCTGGGCGGTGATGCGCGCGCCGGTATCAGTGGGGATATAAACGCCCTCTGGCTCTCCATCCCAGACATCGGCGCCGCGATTGCCGATATCGGCGTAGGTTTCGCCAGCGGTTTCAACTGTGACTGTCCCGGTGGCGGGCACGATACAGGTTTCATAGCCTGGCACGCGGTAATCGAAATGCGCGCCCGCTTTCAGCTTCACGATGTTGAAATAGACCAGCGGCACATGGGCATCATGGGTGTCCACGATGGGCCGGTTCTGGTTGTCATGCGGGGCAATATGCATGGGCGGTCCTTTCAGGCGGCGCTGGGGTCGGCGTGGCGTTGCAGGAAATCGTCAAGTTCCGCGCGCGTGGGCATGGCGGGCGCGCAGCCGACCCGCGCGACCACCATCGCGGCATTGGCAGAGCCTTGCAGTACGGCATCGCGCACCGGCAGGCCATCGGCCAGCCCTGCGACCAGCCCGCCCATGAAGCTGTCGCCCGCGCCGGTGGGTTTGAGCGCTTTGGTCGGGAAAATGCCCGTCGTGATCTCCCCTTCCGGCGTGATCGTGATCGCGCCTTTTTCGCCCATCTTGTAGACGGCCAGTTTCGCGCCTTGGGCAACCAGTTCGCGGGCCTTGTCGAGACCCTTGGCGTAATCGCCTGCCATGAAACCGAATTCAACATCATTGCCGACGATCACATCACAGAGCGCGCCGGCGCGGGAATAGACCTCGGCGGCGACTTGGGGCGAGGGCCAGCTATAGGGGCGATAGTCGATATCGAAGATCAGGGGCAGACCCGCCGCTTTCGCCAGTTCAAACCCCCGAAACGCGGCTGTGCGCGAGGGTTCTGCCGCAAAAACCGTGCCTGTGGTGATCAGCGCGTCATAGGCGGCGTAATCCACGGCCTCGACATCCGCCGCCGTCATCTCGAAATCCGCCGCACCGTTGCGATAGATGACCGACTGGTGATCCTCGATCCGGGACTCGACCACGGCCAGAGAATTGCGCGCCTCGCCACCCACGGAACGCACATGGGCGCGGCCAATGCCGTATTTGTCCAGCTGATTGAGCGCAAACCGCCCGATCGCATCATCCGAGACGCAAGTCACCAGATCAGCGCTGCCGCCCAGTTTGCAGATCGCAACCCCGATATTGGCCGATGACCCGCCCAGACAGGCGAAGAATTGCGTGGCTTCTTCGGTCTTGGTGCCGGGCGGGTCGGGGTAGAAATCCATGCCCGCGCGCCCGATGATGACAAAGCGATTACCGTTGAGCCGCATCTTACACCCCCTGCCGCTGACGGGCGCGGGTGGCCTCGATCTCGGCGTGTTTTGCGCGGACATTGGCATTGTCAGAGGTCTGGGGCGTGCCGACTTCCCACCAGGCATGACCTTGCGTGGTCCAGCCCTCGTAAGGGTCCACCTGCATGACGATAACCGTGGTCTTGTCAGACGCCTTGGCGCGGGTAAACGCCTCGCCCAGTTCCGCCGGGTTCGCGACAGTGACGGCATCGGCCCCCATCGCGCGGGCATGGGCTTCGAAATCGACGGCGAAGGGCTCGGGCACAGTCGGGCAATCGGCGATCAGGTTGTTGAAACTGTCTTGGCCCGTGTTGTTTTGCAATTTGTTGATGACCGCAAAGCCGCCATTGTCGAGAACGAGGATGATCAGTTTCTTCTGCGTCAGCACGCTGGAATAGATGTCCGAATTCATCAGCAGATAGCTGCCATCGCCCACGAAAACGATGGTGTCGGCCTCTGGCTCGACCTCGGCCTGTGCGATGCGCGCGCCCCAGCCACCGGCGATTTCATAGCCCATGCAGGAGAAACCGAATTCCACATCGACCGTGCCGATATCCAGCGTGCGCCAGTTGGCGGTCACTTCGGCGGGCAAGCCGCCTGCGGCAGTCACCACGCGGTCGCGCGGATCGCAGAGCGCGTTCACCACGCCGATGGCCTGCGCATAGCTGTTGGGCCGGTTGCCATGCGCCACATTCTGCGCGACATAGCTATCCCATGCGCGGCGCTCGTCCTGCGCGCGGGTGGTCCAATCAGCGGGGGCGCGATATTCGTCCAAGGCAGCGCCCAACAGTGGCAAGGCCAGTTTCGCATCGCCCACGACTGGCAGAGACAGATGTTTCATCGCGTCATGCCGCCCGACATTCAGCCCGATCAGCCGCGCGTCCTTGGCAAATGCCGTCCATGACCCGGTGGTGAAATCCTGCAGCCGCGTGCCGACAGCAAGGATTACATCGGCGGCTTCCGCAATCGCATTGGCGCTGTCGGACCCGGTCACGCCAATCGGGCCAATGTTCAGCGGGTGGGTGGCCAGCATGTTGGCGCGGCCTGCGATGGTTTCGACAACAGGAATGCCATGCGCTTCGGCAAAGGCGGTCAGTTCCGCAACCGCGCCGGAATACTGCACGCCGCCGCCTGCAATGATCATCGGGCGCTTGGCCTGTGCCAGCGCGCGGGCGGCATCGGTGATTTCGGCACTGTCGGGCGTCTGGCGGCGGATGCGGTGGACGCGGCGGGCGAAAAACTCTTCGGGATAGTCATAGACCCAGCCCTGCACATCCTGCGGCAGACCGATAAAGGCCGGGCCGCAATCGGCAGGATCGAGCATCGTGGCGAGCGCTGCGGGCAGCGACTGGATGACCTGCGCGGGATGGGTGATGCGGTCCCAGAAACGACTCACGGGTTTGAAGGCGTCATTGACGCCAAGGGTCGGATTGCCGAAATGTTCAAGCTGTTGCAGCACCGGATCGGGCAGGCGTGTCAGGAACGTATCGCCGCACAGCATCAGCATCGGCAGGCGGTTGGCATGGGCGAGCGCCGCTGCGGTCAGCAGATTGGCCGTGCCCGGTCCGGCGCTGGCGGTGCAGAACATGAAGCGCCGCCGCAAATGATATTTCGCATAAGCCGCCGCCGCAAAGCCCATGCTCTGTTCGTTCTGGCCGCGATAGAGCGGCATCTCGGCATGGTGGGGATAGAGCGCCTCGCCCAGACAGGGGACATTGCCATGACCGAAAATGCCGAATCCGCCGCCACAGATGCGGGTTTCCGTGCCGTCAATCTCGATGAACTGGCCCATCAGGTAGCGCGTGATCGCCTGTGCCACTGTCAGCCGGATGGTGCCGCCGGTCTGTGTCATCTGTCCCTCCCTCAGTTTCGCCGGACACCGGCAATAGGTGAATTGCCAGTTGCGTCTGCGTCCGTGTGAGGATATCAATTTTGCAACCGGTTGCAACCCATCTCGACCGGCAGGGAGGAAGAAATCATGCGCCAGATCGGAATCGGCCTAGTGGGCGGGGGCTATATGGGCAAGGCGCATGCCGTGGCCTATGCCGCTGTCGGCGCGGTTTTTGACACGGCGTTGCGCCCGCGTCTGGAAATGATTGCCGGATCGCGCCCCGAATCATCCGAACGCTACCGCGCAGCCTATGGTGTCGCCCGCGCCGCGCCCGACTGGCAGACGCTGGTCGCCGATCCGGCAGTTGAGGCGGTGGTGATCGCCTCTCCGCAGGGGACGCATCGCGCTATTGCCGAGGCGGCTTTTGGCCTTGGCAAACCTGTATTCTGCGAAAAACCGCTTGGGGCCACGCTGGAAGATGCGCGCGCCATGGTGGCAGCGGCAGAGGCGGCGGGCGTGGTCAATATGATCGGCTTCAATTATGTGCGCACGCCCGCGACGCAATTCGTGCACCAGATGCTTGCCGATGGCGTGATCGGGGATGTGACCTGGTTTCGCGGTGAGCATAGCGAGGATTTTCTGGCCGACCCGAACGCGCCTGCGACATGGCGCTGTCAGGGCCGGGCCAATGGTTGCATGGGGGATCTCTCGCCGCATATGATAAATTGCGCGCTGACGCTGATGGGCGAGATTTCAGAGGTTTCGGCGCGGATCGAGACGGTGCATGCCACGCGGCCCGGCGCGGATGGCCCTGCCCCAGTGGACAATGACGACCATGGGCAGATGATGCTGCGCTTCGCGTCAGGCGTAATGGGGCATCTGTATTTCAGCCGCACCGCCACCGGGCGCAAGATGGGCTATGCCTATGAGATTCATGGCACGAAGGGCGCGATCCGCTTTGATCAAGAAGATCAGAATGCGGTCTGGTTGTATCGCGCAGATGGCCCCGAGGCGCAGCGGGGCTTCACGAAAATCCTGACCGGTCCCGCCCATCCCGATTACCTGCCCTTCTGTCAGGGGCCGGGGCATGGCACCGGCTATCAGGATCAGATCATCATCGAGGCGCGCGATTTCCTGCGCGCCATCGAGACCGGCCAGCCCGTCCGGCCTACGTTCCGCGACGGGCTGGCCGTGGCGCAGGTGATTGACACGGCTTTCGCCTCGGCCATTCAGGGCCGCTGGCTTTCTGTTCCCTCTTTCTGAAAGGCACATCGCATGACGATTCGCATCGGCAATGCCCCCTGTAGCTGGGGTGTCGAATTTCCGGATGACCCGCGCAATCCGCCCTGGCGTCAGGTGCTGAGTGAATGCGCCAAGGCAGGCTATACCGGCATCGAACTTGGTCCTGTCGGGTTCATGCCCGAAGACCCTGCCATTCTGGCCGATGCGCTGGCCGAGACCGGGCTGGAACTGATCGGAGGCGTCGTGTTCCGCGCCTTTCATGACCCGGACCAGTGGGAAAATGTGCTGGATGGGGCCGTGCGGACCTGCAAGGCGCTGGTCGCGCATGGGGCGCAGCATCTGGTGCTGATCGACTCGATCTCGCCCCGCCGCGCGCCGACGGCTGGCCGGGCGGATGCGGCTGAACAGATGGATGCGCAGGAATGGTCGGCATTCCGCGACCGGATCGCGCATGTCGCGCGGATGGGGGCCGAGGAGTTTGGGCTGACGGTTGGTATTCACGCCCATGCGGCGGGGTTCATCGATTTCGAGCCGGAACTGGAGCGGTTGTTGGATGAAGTGCCGGAGGAGATATTGAAAATCTGCTTCGATACGGGCCATCATTCCTATGCAGGCTTTGATCCGGTGGCTTTCATGCGCCGCCATATGGGCCGTATTTCCTATATGCATTTCAAGGATATCGACCCGGTGGTGAAGGCCGATGTGATCGCCAGGGGAACCGGGTTCTATGACGCTTGCGGGCAGGGCATTTTCTGCAATCTGGGCAAGGGAGATGTGGATTTCACGGCTGTCCGGCAGTTGCTGCTCGATCACGGCTTTGAGGGCTGGTGCACAGTCGAGCAGGATTGCGACCCGACACTGGATGTCTCGCCGGTAACGGATGCGCGGGCCAATCGTGAATATCTGCAAAGCATCGGGTTCTGAGGGGGCGGGACATGAAGCTGAACTGGGGAATGATCGGCGGGGGCGAAGGCAGCCAGATCGGGCCTGCGCACCGGCTGGGGGCGCAGGCGGACGGGCTGTTCACGCTGGCCGCAGGCGCTCTGGATGCCGATGCCGAGAAGGGCCGCGCCTATGCCATACGGCTGGGCGTGGCGGCGGACCGGGCCTATGGCGACTGGCGCGAGATGCTGGAGGGTGAGCGCGAGCGGGCGGACCGGGTGGATCTGGTGACTGTGGCGACGCCGAACGCCACGCATTTCGAGATTACAAAGGCGTTTCTTGAAGCCGGGTTTCATGTGCTCTGCGAGAAGCCCATGACGATGAGCGTCGAGGAAGGCGAGGAGATTGTGAAGATCGCCGCCGCCTCTGGTCGGATTTGCGCGGTGAATTACTGCTATTCCGCCTATCCGATGGTGCGCGAGATGCGCGAAATGGTGCGCAGCGGAGCGTTGGGCAAGATCCGGCTGGTGGTCACGAATTTCAGCCATGGCCATCACGGCGATGCCGCTGACGCGGATAATCCGCGCGTGCGCTGGCGCTATGATCCGGCCATGGCCGGGGTTTCGGGCCAATTCGCCGATTGCGGGATTCATGCGCTGCATATGGCGAGTTTCATAACTGGCGATCAGGTCGCAACGCTATCGGCGGATTTCGCCTCGACTATTGCGCCGCGCGTGCTGGAAGATGATGCGATGGTGAATTTCCGCATGTCGGGCGGCACTGTCGGGCGGCTTTGGACCAGTTCGGTCGCGATTGGTCGCCAGCACGGGTTCGATATTCAGGTGTTTGGCGAAACCGGCGGGCTGCGTTGGGCCTCGGAACAGCCCAATCAGGTCTATTACACCCCTGTTGGCGGGCGCACGCAGATCATGGAAAAGGGCGAGGCGGGCTTGAGCAGCGAGGCCGCGCGCCTGAGTCGCGTGGCGATTGCGCACCCGGAAGGCTTTCCGCTGGCGGTGGCGAATATCTATGTCGATCTGGCTGCCGCGATCACAGGAGAGGCGCGGGACGGGTTGCCCTTGGCCGAAGACGGGTTGCGGTCGATGGCAGCGGTTTATGCGGCAGTGGAATCGGCGCGGGCCAAGGGCGCATGGGTTGATGCGCGCCCGCCGATGTTCCGATAAAGCCCTAATCCGGCAAGGGCCGCAACGTGCCGCGTTCAATCACGCGGCACGGAAAGAGGCGGGTTTCGGGGTGGCGGTCGGGCTGTTCGATGGTTGCGACCACCAGATCAATCGAGGCGGCGATAATCTCGGGGATCGGCTGGCGGATCGTGGTCAGGTTGATGTTTTCCCAGCGCGCCATGGCCATGTCGTTCAAGCCGATGATCCCGATATCCTGTGGTACCTGCAAACCTTTATCGGCAATCGCGGAAAGCGCGCCGATGGAAAGCACATCGTCGCCGCCGAAATACGCCTCGGCCGGGTCGGACTGCAACAAACGCGCCATTTCTGCGCGTCCTGCATCGAAAGAATAGGCGCTGGCATAGCTTACGCTGACCGCGATTTCCGGATGCGTGGCCAAGGCGTCCAGAAAGCCCCGCGCGCGGTCCTGGGTCGAGGTCGCCCCTTCCGGTCCGCCCATGAAGGCAACGCGCCTGTGGCCGCGCGCGATCAGCGCCTGCGCGGCCATACGCCCGCAGGCGATATTGTCGATCCCAACGACATGCACATGCGGGCTGGTCGTGTAGCGCCCGAAAGAATGGACCACCGGCACGCCCGCATCGCGGAACGCCTCGGCGAAGCTGGGCTGCAGGGTCGAGGAGGCGACGATCACCCCATCGACGGAATATTGCCGCAACATGCGCACCGAATTTGCGGGATCGGTTTCATGGCTCAGATTGACCAGAAGCGGGCGCAAGCCGCGCTCTTGCAGACCGCGCGTGAACAGGTCGAACACTTCCAGAAACAGCGGGTTGTGGAAGTTGTTCGACACCAGCCCGATCAGCTTGGTGCGCCCTGTGGTCAGCGAGGAGGCAAGGGCATTCGGGCTGTAGCCAAGTTCCTGCGCCGCCGCTTCGACCTTGGCGCGGGTCTTGGCTGAGACAGATGCGCCTTCGGTGAAGGTGCGCGAGACCGCAGAGCGCGACACGCCCGCACGTTCCGCCACATCTTTGAGCGTGACCGCCATGACACTCCGTCCAACCGCTTGCGCCGGTGTTATCGCAAAGCCCTGATCAAAGAAATAGTGCCCTGAGAGAAAGATATTTGCAACCGGTTGCAAAAACTTTGATTCGGGGCTACAGTCTTGTCAGGGCGTTTTGGGAGCACCCCGGACTCGCCCGCAACATGTTTGGGAGGACATCATGAAGGCAACTTTGAAGACGCTTGCAATCAGCGCCGTCGCGGCCTCTGCGATGATGAGCGGCACCGCCGCTCTGGCGGAGGGCGAGCGCTATATTCTGGTCAGCCATGCACCGGACAGTGACAGCTGGTGGAACACGATCAAGAATGGACTTGCGCTGGCCGGCGAACAGATGGATGTGACGGTCGAATATCGCAACCCGCCCACCGGCGATCTGGCGGATATGGCGCGGATCATCGAGCAGGCCGCCGCCAGCAATCCGAACGGAATCATCACCACACTGGCCGACCCGGATGTGCTGTCCGGCCCGATTTCCGCAGCGGTAGATGCGGGCATCGACGTGATCATCATCAATTCCGGCACGCCGGATCAGGCACGCGCGCTGGGTGCGCTGATGTATGTGGGCCAGCCGGAATATGATGCAGGCTTTGCTGCCGGTCAGCGCGCGGCGGGCGATGGCGTGACCAGCTTCCTGTGCGTGAACCACTACATTTCATCCCCCTCCTCGACCGAGCGGTGCCAGGGCTTCGCTGATGGGCTTGGGATTGATCTGGGCAATCAGATGATCGACAGCGGGCAAGACCCGAGCGAGATCCAGAACCGGGTCATGGCCTATCTGAATGCCAACCCGGACACGGATGCGGTGCTGACGCTTGGGCCGACTTCGGCTGATCCGACGATTCTGGCGCTGCAGCAGATGGGTCTGGCCGGGGATATCTATTTCGGCACCTTCGATCTGGGCGGCGATATCGTGCAGGCGATCCGTGACGGCGTGATTCAGTGGGGCATTGACCAGCAGCCCTTCCTGCAAGCCTATCTGCCGGTGATCGTGCTGACCAACTACCATCGTTTCGGCGTTCTGCCGGGCAACAACATCAATTCCGGCCCCGGCTTCGTGACAGCGGATGCGCTGGATCTGGTGGCGGAACTGGCGGGCGAATATCGCTGACGCCTGATTTCCAGAGGCGGAGCCCTGCGGTTCCGCCTCGATCTCTTTTCGGAACATTGTTAGGAGAAGCAGCGATGTCCAGCACGGGCGCGACCGTCGACGAACGCATCAAGGAAACATCGAAACTGCGCAAGGCGCTGATCCGCCCGGAATTGGGCGCGATTGTAGGCACCATCGCCGTTTTCCTGTTCTTTATCATCTTCGCTGGCGACAGTGGTATGTTCAACGCCCAGGGCGTAATGAACTGGTCTACAGTCTCGGCGCAGTTCGTGATCATCGCGGTCGGAGCCTGCATGCTGATGATCGCAGGCGAGTTTGATCTTTCGGTCGGCTCGATGATCGGGTTTGCGGGCATGTCGATTGCGATCTTCTCGGTCACGCTGGGCTGGCCGGTCTGGTTTGCAATCCTGCTGACATTCGCCATCTGCATCGCCATCGGCGCGCTGAACGGGGTGATCGTGGTGCGCACAGGCCTGCCCAGTTTCATCGTGACGCTGGCCTTTCTGTTCATCCTGCGCGGCTTCACCATCTTTTTCCCGCAACTGATCGAGCGGCGTACGATCATCGGCGGCATTGCCGAACGCGCCGCAGGCGACTGGCTGGCACCGGTATTTGGCGGCAAGGTCGGCGGCTTCTTCTTTGACTGGCTGGCCAGTCAGGGCCTGATCGCGGTCTTTGAGCGCGGCACGCGGGCGGGTGAGCCGATTGTGAACGGCATTCCGATGCTGATTGTCTGGGCGCTTGGGCTGATGATCGTGGCGCATATCGTGCTGACGCGCACGCGCTTCGGCAACTGGGTCTTTGCCGCAGGGGGCGACGCACAGGCCGCGCGTTATGTCGGTGTTCCCGTCGCACGGGTGAAAATCCTGATGTTCATGTTCACGGCCTTTTGCGCCACGGTCTTTGCCACTTGTCAGGTGATGGAATTCGGCTCGGCGGGCGCGGATCGCGGTTTGCTGAAAGAATTTGAAGCCATCATCGCCGTGGTGATCGGCGGTGCGCTGCTGACCGGGGGCTATGGCTCGGTCATCGGGGCGGCGCTGGGGGCGCTGATCTTCGGGGTGGTGCAGCAGGGGCTGTTCTTCGCCGGGGTCGAATCGAGCCTGTTCCGGGTGTTTCTGGGGGTGATCCTGCTCTTTGCGGTGATCCTGAACACCTATATCCGCCGCATCATCACCGGGGAGCGCTGAGATGAGCAGTTTCGACCACAACCCGATTGTCGAGATGCGCAATATCGAAAAGCATTTCGGTCCGGTCATCGCGCTGAACGGGGTCAGTTTCGACATCCGTCCGGGGGAATGCCACTGTCTGCTGGGTGACAATGGCGCGGGGAAATCCACTTTCATCAAGACCATGTCGGGCGTGCACAAGCCCACTCGCGGCGATATCTTTTTCGAGGGCCAGCGCATGGATTTCGCCAGCCCCCGCGATGCGATGGAAGCGGGGATTGCGACAGTCTATCAGGATCTGGCGATGATCCCGCTGATGAGCGTGACCCGCAATTTCTGGATGGGGCGAGAGCCGATCAAGCGCGTAGGGCCGTTCAGCTTCATGGATTTTTCCAAGGCCAATGACGTGACCATGGAAGAAATGCGCAAGATGGGGATCAATCTGCGATCACCGGATCAGGCGGTTGGCACGCTTTCGGGCGGCGAGCGGCAGACCGTGGCGATTGCGCGGGCGGTCTATTTCGGGGCCAAGGTGCTGATTCTGGACGAACCGACCTCGGCATTGGGGGTGCGGCAGACCGCGAATGTACTGGCGACCATCGACAAGGTGCGCAAGGCCGGGATTGGTGTGGTCTTCATCACCCATAATGTGCGTCATGCGATGGCGGTGGGAGACCGGTTTACGGTGCTGAACCGTGGCAAGACCCTGGGCACGGCCCAGCGCGGGCAGATCACGCCCGAAGAATTGCAGGACCTGATGGCAGGCGGGCAGGAACTGGTCGCGCTGGAAGGTTCTCTGGGCGGGACCGTGTGATGGGAAAGCTGCTGCGCAGACCGACCGGCCAGAGCGGGCTTGTCCATGCCATTACCCCGGAAGCTGCGGGCTGGGGCTATGTCGGCTTCGATCTGTGGCGGCTCGCGCCCGAAGATCTGGCCGGCGGCAGGCTGGAGGGGCGCGAGGCGATCCTTGTGCTGGTCGAGGGCCGCGCCGAGATCATTGCAGATGGGCGCTCCCTGGGCGAACTGGGCGGGCGGATGACTGTTTTCGAGCGCACAGCCCCCCATTGCGTCTATATCCCGCCCGGCACCGCCTGGCAGGCGCGTGCCAGCACCCCCTGCGTGCTGGCGGTCTGCACGGCCCCCAGCCCCGGCGGGCGGCCTGTGCAGGTGCTTGGGCCAGAGGGGATTGTGCTGGAGCAACGCGGCCAAGGCACGAATGCCCGATTCATCAACAATATCGCAATGGAAGGGCGCGATGTGGCCGATAGCCTGCTGGTGACGGAAGTGTTCACGCCTGCGGGGCATTGGTCCTCTTACCCACCGCACCGGCATGATGAAGATACCTTTCCCGATCTGACCTATCTGGAAGAAACCTATTATCACCGCCTTGATCCGCCCGATTGTTTCGGACTCCAGCGGGTGTTCACGGATGATCTGAGCCTGGATGAAACCATGGCCCCGGCGGATCACGATGTCGTGCTGGTGCCTCGGGGTCATCACCCCTGCGCGGCTCCGCATGGGGTCGAGATGTATTATCTGAATGTCATGGCCGGGCCGCGCAGGGCGTGGCGCTTTCAGACCCACCCGGCATTTGCCCATATGATGTGATCAGCGCCACGCTCAGCGCTCGGCGCAGATTGTCAGCTAGTGGTCGGCGACAGGTGGTTCGGGCTGGGGGAGTGCTGGGGCATCCTCGGCATCGAAGAGCGCGCCGATGCGCTGGGTGACACTCAGGATCAGCGTCTGTTCCCAATCGGCAAGGGCTTCGAAACGTTCGGTGAAACGGGTCTGAAGCGGGTCGGGGATGTCATCCAGCAAGGCGCGGCCTTCGTCGGTCAGAATGACCCAGATGGCACGGCGATCTGCCTGCCGACGTTCCCGCCGCACCAGCCCGCGCGCTTCCAGCTTGTCGATCTGCAGGCTGATGGTCGCCTGCCCCACCCCCAGTGCGCGCGCGATGTCGCGCGGCATTTCATGGCCATGACGTGCGACCTCGAACAGGACCAGAAGCTGCGCCTGTGTGAGGTTCGAGGCGCGCGCCATGGAACGGGCATTGGTATCAAGGGCATGCACGACCCGGCGCAATGCAATCAATGTCTCGGCGGAACGGTCAATCACAGCTGCCTCGCAATCAGAAAAGCACTGAACTTTGCCCGTTTGTGCCCCGCAGCACAAGGCCAGCACGTCATCAGGCATCGAGTTACTTCGCAATCAAATTAGTTGCTATATTAATGTAATTTTTGTGCAAATCTGAGAAATCAGGAGGAGAATACGCTATATATTCCTGAAATATTGTGATTTTTTAGTCAAGCTAGGCATGTATTTGCTTTGTGTTGAAAATTAAATATGGATCGCTATATAGATGCCTTGACCAAAGAAGCAGCATAAACGGGACACATGTCGAAACATTTCTTCACGCCGAAATCGCGCGAAAGCAGTCAGATCACCTTCCGCCGCCCAGTCAAGGCAGACGGGTCCGAGGTCTGGAAGCTGGTTGCCGCCTGCCCGCCACTGGACCAGAACTCGATGTATATGAATGTCGTGCAGTGCGATCACTTCGCGGAAACATGCATCATCGCGGAACGTGACGGGCAGATCGTCGGGTGGATTTCCGGCCATGTCCCCCCCGAGAGCCCCCAGACACTGTTTGTCTGGCAGGTGGCCGTCCATGCCGATGCGCGCGGACTGGGCCTTGGGAAGCGTATGCTGAAGCAACTGCTGGGCCGTCCCGCCTGCCGCAACATGCGCAGCCTGGAGACCACGATAACGCGCAGCAACGAGGCGTCCTGGGGGCTGTTCCGCAGCTTCGCGCGCGATCTGGGTGGAACCTTGAGCGACGCCCCGCATTATGAACGTGACGCCCATCTGGATGGGCAGCACGCGACCGAGCATCTGGTCACAATCAGCCTGCCGCGCCACGCCTTGCGCGTTGCGGCCTGACAGATCCAAGATACGAAAGGTTTTCCCTATGACAGATATTTACACACGCCGCGAATCGCAGGCGCGCAGCTACTGCCGCGCCTTTCCTGTCACTTTCACCAAAGCGGTGAATGCGACGATGACCGACGATCAGGGTCGCGACTATACCGATTTTCTTGCGGGCTGTTCCTCGCTGAACTACGGCCATAACGACCCGGACATGAAAGCGGCCCTGATCGCACATCTGGACGCTGATGGCGTGACACATGGTCTGGACATGCATACGAGCGCCAAGGAAGCGTTTCTGGACACGTTCGAACGGCTGATCCTTGCGCCGCGCGGGATGGATCACAAGGTGATGTTCACCGGCCCCACCGGCACCAATGCGGTCGAAGCGGCGATGAAACTCGCGCGCAAGACGACGGGACGCGACACGATTGTTGCCTTTACCAACGGATTTCATGGCATGACCATGGGGGCGCTGGCCGCGACCGGCAATGCGGGCAAGCGCGCTGGCGCGGGCACCAGCCTGACCGGCGTGGTGCGCATGCCCTATGAGGGCGCGCTTCCCGGTGTCGATTCGCTGGCCATGATCCGCGCCATGCTGGAAAACCCGTCGAGCGGGATTGATGCCCCCGCGGCATTCCTGATCGAACCGGTGCAGGGCGAAGGCGGGTTGAATGCGGCCTCGAAAGAGTTCCTGCAAGGGATTGAAGCTCTGGCGCGCGAGCATGGTGCGCTGGTGATCATGGATGACATTCAGGCCGGGATTGGCCGCACGGGTCCGTTCTTCAGCTTCGAAGAGATGGGCGTGACGCCTGATCTGATTCCGCTGGCGAAATCCCTGTCGGGCATGGGGCTGCCCATGGCGGCACTTCTGATCCGCCCGGATCTGGATATCTGGAAACCGGCGGAACATAACGGCACATTCCGCGGCAACAACCATGCTTTCGTGACCGCGCGTGTCGCGCTGGAAAAATTCTGGGCTGATGACAGCTTTCAGAAGCAGGTCGAGGAAAAGGCCGCTTTCCTGACGCAGCGCCTGAAGCGCATTGCGAAGCTTGTGCCCGGTGCCTCGCTGAAAGGGCGCGGCATGATGCAGGGGGTTGATCTGGGCTCGGGCGATCTGGCCGCGAGCGTCTGTGCAACCTGCTTCGAGAACGGTCTGATCATCGAGACCTCTGGCGCGCATGATGAGGCCGTCAAGGTTCTGGCACCGCTGACCATTCCTCAGGCGCAATTTGCCGCCGGACTGGATATTCTGGAAAATGCCGTATCGGCACAGACCAGCACGCAAAAAATCGCAGCGGAGTAACGCAATGATCATTCGCGACTTTCACGACGCCAAAACCACCAATCGCCGCGTTGCAGACCAGCAATGGGAATCGGTGCGGATGCTGCTGGCCGATGACGGGATGGGGTTTTCTTTCCACATCACCACCATCGCGGCTGGCAGCGAGCATACGTTCCATTACAAGAACCATTTCGAGAGCGTCTATTGCATCTCGGGCGAGGGCTCGATCGAGGATCTGGCCACCGGCGAGGTGCATGAGATCCGCCCCGGCGTCATGTATGCGCTGAACCTGCACGACAAGCACACGCTGCGCTGCAAGACCGAATGTGTCTTTGCCTGCTGCTTCAATCCGCCTGTGACCGGCAAGGAAGTGCATCAGGCGGATGGCTCTTACGCGCTCGAAAATTCCTGAACAAAGGCTGGCAGGGGTGAAAAGCCACCTGCCACATCCTCCATGACCCATACAGTCGAGAAAATCGGCGGCACTTCCATGAGCCGCGCGCCGGAACTTGTGGAGACCCTCTTTCTGGGCGGTCGCAAGGCGGCAGATCTTTATCACCGCGTTTTCGTTGTGTCTGCCTTTGGCGGCATCACCAACATGCTGCTGGAGCACAAGAAAACCGGCTCGCCCGGTGTCTATGCCCGGTTTGCCGCCGATGACAGCGGTTCAGGCTGGCAAGACAGCCTGCGCGAGACCGCGACGCGGATGTGCGACATTCATGCCGAAATCCTGACCCATGCGGCAGATCGCGAGCGCGCGGATGCTTTCGTGCGTGACCGGATGGAAGGCGCGCGCGCCTGTCTGATGGATTTGCAGCGTCTGGGCAGCTACGGGCATTTCCGCATCGCACAGCAGATGCATACGGTGCGCGAATTGCTGTCGGGGCTGGGCGAGGCGCATTCCGCCTTCGTGTTGACGCTCTTGTTGCAGCGCAACAAGGTGAATGCCCGCTTTGTCGATCTGTCCGGGTGGCGTGACAGCGAAAATCCGTCCCTGAGTGACCGGCTGGCGCAAGCGATGCAGGATGTGGACCTGAGCGCGGAAATGCCGATTGTCACCGGCTATGCGCATTGCTCGGAAGGGTTGATGCGGGAATACGACCGGGGCTATTCCGAAGTGGTCTTTGCGCATCTTGCCGCCCAGACCGGCGCGCGCGAGGCATTGATTCACAAGGAATTTCATCTGTCGAGCGCCGATCCGAAGATTGTCGGTGTCGAGAATACCGTCAAGATCGGGCGTACGAGCTATGATGTCGCCGATCAGCTTTCCAACCTGGGGATGGAAGCGATCCACCCAAATGCCGCGCGCGTGCTGCGCCGGGCCGATGTGCCCTTGCGCGTGACCAATGCGTTCGAACCCCATGACCCCGGCACGCTGATCGGGCCAGAGGGCGGCGAAGGCGGTCGTGTCGAGATGGTGACAGGTCTGGAAGTGCAGGCGTTCGAGCTGCATGAGCCGGATATGGTGGGTCTGAAAGGCTATGATGCCTGCGCGCTGGAAGCCCTGACCCGGCACAAGCTCTGGATCGTGTCCAAGCATTCCAATGCCAATACCATCACGCATTACCTGAACGGTTCGCTCAAGGCGATCAAGCGGGCCGAGGCGGATGTGCTCAAGACCTATCCCAATGCCACCGTGACCGCGCGCAGTGTCGCGCTGGTTTCGGCCATCGGGTCGGATCTGGGCGATATTCAGGTGCTTTTGCGCGGATTGCAGGCGTTGCAGGATGCCGGGATCAAGGTGCTGGGCGCGCAGCAGGGGCTGCGGCGGATCGAGGTGCAGTTTCTGGTGGCGCGCAAGGATCTGACAGCATCGATCAAGGCGCTGCATGCGGCCTTCATCACCCCGGCAGAGGAAATGACGCGCGCTGCTGCCTGAGGGCGGCCCTGCCCGGCAGGATGGAATGTGCAAAGGCGGCAGGCTTCCGGGCCTGCCGCCTTTGTCTGTTTGCCTACGCCGCGCGATGACGCGCGGCATAGGACGGTGCCCCCGGTCAGGCAGCAACCGGCATTTTCGCGCCCGTCATATAGGCCACGGCATCGGACATCGAATGCTCTTTCGGGTCGATGACACAGAGCCGCTTGCCCAGCCGGTGCACATGGATGCGATCCGCCACTTCAAAGACATGCGGCATGTTGTGGCTGATCAGGATGATGGGAATGCCGCGCGATTTCACATCGAGGATCAGTTCCAGCACCTTGCGGCTTTCCTTGACGCCCAGCGCAGCCGTCGGTTCGTCAAGGATAACCACTTTGGACCCGAAAGCCGCAGCCCGCGCCACAGCCACGCCCTGCCGCTGCCCGCCTGACAGGGTTTCAACGGGCTGGTCAATGTTCTGGATGGTCATCAAACCCAGTTCATTCAGCTTTTCGCGCGCAAAGGCCCGCATCGCGCCCATGTCGAGCATGCGAAGCCACTGGCCCACCGGTCCCGCTTTGCGGATTTCGCGCCCGATGAACATGTTTTCCACGATAGAGAGCGCGGGCGAGAGGGCAAGGGTCTGATAGACGGTCTCGATCCCTGCATCGCGCGCCTGCAAGGGCGAGGAGAAGGCAATTGGCTTGCCTTCCAGTGTGATCTCGCCCTCGTCGATGGTGACAGCGCCGCAGATGGCCTTGATCAGGCTCGACTTTCCCGCACCATTGTCACCGATCACGGCCAGAATCTCGCCCGGCATGAGGTCGAAATCGCAGTGATCCAGCGCCGTGACGCGCCCGTAACGCTTGACCAGTCCGCGTGCTTTCAGAATGGGTTCCTGTGTCATGCCGAGACCTTTCTGATCCATTGGTCAATTGCGACCGCGATAATGATAAGCCAGCCGATGGCGAAGACCTGCCAGAGCACATCGACGCCCGCGAGCCTGAGTCCCGACTGGAACACGCCCACGATCAGCGCGCCGAACAGCGCCCCCATGATTGACCCGCGCCCACCAAACAGGCTGATCCCGCCGATCACGACTGCGGTGATGGATTGCAGGTTGCCCTCGTAGAAGGATTGCGGCGAAATCGACCCCACGCGACCGATACTGGCCCAAGCCGCCAGCGCGCAGATGAAGCCTGCCAGCGCATAGACCGAAATCAGCATCCGGTCGGTGCGGATACCAGCAAGTTCGGCAGCCTCTTTGTCATCGCCTATGGCATAGACATGTCGTCCCCAGGCGGTCTTGTTCAGCATGTACCAGAGCACCACGAAAACCAGCACCATCAGGATCGAGCCATAGGTGATATTCGCCCCGCCGATGCGGAAGGAATTGCCGAAAAATTTCAGCAGCGGTGCCATCTGGTCGATATCCTGCGACCGGATCGACTGCGCGCCCGAAAGCCACAGGTTCAACGCAAAAAAGATATTCCAGGTGCCCAGCGTCACGATGAAAGGCGGCAAGCGCAGACGCGTGACCAGAATCCCGTTGAGCATACCCGCGAGCGTGCCGATCACGAAGGAGGCCGTCAGCGCCAGCGAGGGCGGCACGCCCATTGTGATGGCGAGCTTGCCGGAAATGACCGACATCAGCACCATAATCGCTGCAACCGACAGGTCGATGCCTGCGGTCAGAATGATCAGCGATTGCGCTGCAGCAAGGATACCGATGATCGAGACCTGTTGCAGGATCAGCGACAGGTTGAACGGCGTGAAGAACCGATCTCCGGCGAGAATGCCGAACACGATCAGGCTGAGCACCAGAACGATCACTGGCACCATGGTTGGATGAGAATGCAGGAAATGTTGCACATGACCGAGCGGGGTGCGTTTCGGTCCTTCGAACTGCGCGACGCGCATATCTGCACCGGTCAGGGTCTGTTCATATTCTGCGGCACGGCGGGGTGTGTCGGACATCAGCGGCCTCCGGCTGAGCGGGAAATGGGCTATCCTGCCGCCAGCATGACACTGGCGGCAAGATCTTTCGCGATTTCAGAGGATTTTCGGTCAGGTCAGCCCCAGCAGCGGGCCAGACCTTCTTCGGAAGTGATCGACGGGATACCGTCAACCGGGCTGTCAGTGATCAACTCGACGCCGGTATTGAAGAAGTCGAGACCTTCGGAATTTTCAGGCTTCGCGCCGGTCTCTGCAAAGGTCTTGATCGCCTCGATCCCGAGCGACGCCATCAGCAGCGGGAATTGCATCGAAGTTGCGCCGATAATGCCTTCGGCGACATTCTGCACGCCGGGGCAGCCGCCATCGACCGAAACGATGATCACGTCATCCTGACGACCAACCGAGCGCAGGGCCTCATAGGCGCCAGCGGCGGCGGGTTCGTTGATCGTATAGACCAGATTGATGCCCGGATCCCGCTGAAGCAGGTTCTCCATCGCGGTGCGCCCGCCTTCTTCATTGCCGTTGGTCACATCATGACCGACGATGCGCGGATCATCTTCGTCGCCGATCACAGTGGGGTCTTTCACATCAATGCCGAAGCCGGTCATGAAGCCCTGATTGCGCAGGAAATCGACCGAGACCTGGCTGGGATTGAGGTCGAGCGTTGCGATTTTTGCATCTGCCGCCGCTTCGCCCATCTGGGCCAGCGCCCATTCACCGATCAGCACACCTGCGAGAAAATTGTCGGTTGCGAAGGTGGAATCGGCGGCCTCGATCGGCTCAAATGGTGTGTCCAGTGCAATGACCAGCACGCCATTCTCGCGTGCCTGGCTGACTGCGGGAACAAGGGCGCGGCTGTCCGATGGCGTGATCAGAATGCCGCTGACCCCAGCTGCGATGCAGCTTTCCACAGCGGCGATCTGCGTTTCAACATCGCCGTCAATGCGACCCGCATGAGTTTGCAGGGTGATCCCGTGCTCTTCGGCTGCGGCCTGGGCACCTTCACGCATCTTCACGAAAAACGGGTTCGTGTCGGTTTTCGTGATGAGGCATGCGCCGATATCGGCAACAGCGGGGCTGGCCAGAAGCGCCGCACTGGCGACCGCACCCATCAGAGACAGTTTCAGTCCGGGTTTCAGTTTCATCTCATTCCTCCCTGAGTCTGCGCGGCACATATCTGGCCGCGATAAAGCATAGAAACTCCAGAATCGAACCACTGTCAATAATTAAATCACTTTTATTTAGTATTGACAGAAAGCCGATTTCCCGTTCCTTCTGTCAGCGAAAAGAGGCACATCATGACTGAGCAACAGACCCAACTTCCGCCGCCGCAGACTATGCGCGGGACAAATCAATCGGGCCTGCGCGCCTGGAACGAACGGCTTATCTTCACGCTGCTGCACAATCATGGCGCGATGCCGAAGGCAGAGATCGCGCGGGTCACGGGGCTGTCGGCGCAAACCGTGTCAGTGATCATTCGGGCACTCGAACAAGAGGGGTTTCTGGAAAAGGGCGAACCGGTCCGGGGGCGGATTGGTCAGCCTTCGATACCGATATCGCTTGCCGCAAACGGGGCATATTTTCTTGGCCTGAAGATCGGCAGGCGCTCCAGCGAGATGATCCTGACCGATTTTCACGGCACGATCCGCGACCGGGCCATGCTGCGCCATGACTGGCCGGAACCTGAAGCCGCGCGCGCCTTTGCCCTGCGCGCGGCGCATGATCTGGTCATGCGCTTGCCGAAATCGCACCGAGAGCGGATTGCCGGGCTAGGGATTGCACAACCTTTCCAGTTATGGGGTTGGTCGCAAGCACTGGGCGCGCCACGCGACGTCATGGATCGCTGGCGTCAGGCCGATCTATGCAACGACATCGGGCAGCATCTGCCCTATCCCGTATTCATGCGAAATGATGCAAGTGCTGCTTGTGGCGCTGAACTGGTATTTGGACGGACAAGCCTGCCGAGGGATTTTGTCTATTTCTATATCGGTTTTTTCATCGGCGGTGGTGTGGCGCTGAACGGCGCGCTTCATACTGGCGAAGGCGGAAACTCTGGTGCTTTGGGATCGATGCCGGTGCGCGCGCCTGATGGCCAAACAGTGCAACTGATCGAGCTTTCCTCGATTTACGGATTAGAAAAGCTTCTTGTAAAAGAGGGGCTTGACCCGGACTCGCTATGGCAAGACCCCAATCTCTGGCCGGTTCCGGATAGCATCATTTCCGCCTGGGTCGACATGGCCGCAGATGCCATTGCACAAGCAATCGTTGCCTGTCTTGCCGTCATTGATTTCAAGGCGGTCGTGGTGGATGGCTGGTTTCCGCCTGCGATCCGGCACAGGCTCAGAATGCGGGTTCTGGACGCCTTGGAGCAACGGGATCTTGCAGGTCTGAACATGCCCGAGATCCATCAGGGCAGCCTTGGAAGTGACGCACGCGCACTTGGTGCCGCTGCCTTGCCCTTCACAGACCGTTTTCTTGTCGCGACAGACGCTGGACCGGGCAACAGTTCTTCTCGAACCGATCTGTCCTGACCCCAGGTCTGCGAAGGTCGCCGCGCTGCGGTGCAGTTCCCTTCAAGCGTTACTCGGGTAGCCAAGGCTCTGCCGCCGCATCACGACGCAGGATCAGGAACCTGTTGGCTGCAACCTCTTGCCACGCGCCTGCTTCACCGTCAGGCCAGATCACCCGCAGATCGACTGTTTCCGCCTCGCCCAGCCCGAAATGCAGCCAACCGAGCGCGCCGCTCACATGCCCGCCCCCGGACGTAACCTCGTAGCTTTCCAGCCGCTCGTTCCGCAGGATTTCGACGACAGCACCAATGGCATCGCGATTGGCACCGTCCTGCCCAAGGCGGATCTGCAACCAGTTCCCGGCGGGGGCGCCGGTCTGACGCCAGATCTCGGCCTGCGTCCAGCGATTGACGACCACCAGATCAAGCTGCCCGTCGAGATTCAAATCCACAAGCTGTGCGCCGCGCGAAATACCCATGCTCGCCACGCCCGCACGCTCTCCGGCCTCGATGAACAGCCCTTCGCTGGTCTGCAACAACAGGTTGTTCGGATCATCGGCGGCAAAATCCGGCATTTCGGCCACATTGCCCTTGGCGATGAACAGATCCAGTCGCCCGTCATTGTTCACATCCGCGAATTGCGGGTGCCATGCGGTCGATGGCCTTATATCGCCGCCGGTATAGGGTCGATGTGCCGTTACCCCTGCCTGAAAGGCAAGGTTGACGTATTCCGGCCGGCCGCTCATTGGGTCGCGCAGCACCTGAAGCCAGTTATCCGCCATGCTGGTCAGGAAAAATTCCGGTAGTCCGTTCCCCGTCAGATCCGCAGCAGCAATGCCCATGCCCCAGATGCGCAGGCGCTGCCAGCCCTCATCCTCGGTATAGAGGCGCGGCGGCTGGTCCGGTTCGATATGCCAGAGTTGCTCTTGTCCGCCCTTGTAATATTCGCGGTCATTCGAGACGCGCAGGCTGGGCCTGCCCGAACGATTCCAGTCGGTGAACAGCATCGAGAGTGCACAATGCGAGGGGGTCAGCGCGATGGGCGGGCCAAAGCGCCGACCGTCTGGCCGGTGGAGCCAGTTTTCCGTGCATGACCCCCAGGGAAAGGCATCCTCGTTGCGGTCGATATAGTTGCCGATGGCCAGTGTCGGCCACTCCGCGCCTTGCTCCCAGGTCGCGGAAAACGCGGTTGACCAGCCATCGCCGCCGTCAAACCCCCAGGCGTCATTCGCATCTTCGAACTGGCAATCACCCAGCCCACGCAACAGCCGGTTCGCACCCTGCCGCAGCACGACAAGATCAATCACGCCATCCCCGTCGATATCGAGGGGATAGGCGCCGATGACAGCATCAAGTGTTATGGCGTCGCTTCGCTCGAAGGAGAGCGGCCCCCCTTCCGAGCTGCGGTTGAGATAGAGCGCAGAAGGCCCAGCACCCCCGGCCAGAAACAGGTCGGGAAAGCCGTTGCCCGAACAGTCAAAGACCGCAACGCCGCCACCCACCATATAATCCCAGTCGCCATCATACACCGTCCAGAGACCCGCTGTCGCTGTCTCGTCGGTGAATTCCGGGATCACTGGCTCCGCGAAAGCGGGCAAGGCGAGAAGTGCGGCGGCGAAAGCAAGAAATCTCATGCTGTTGTTCTCAGTGCCGCGGCATAGGCCCCGACGCACCGCCCCTGTTCTGTGCCTGCTTCATTGCCGAAGCGGAAATGAATGCCGCCGTAAAGCCGCGACATGGCGGCCTCTTCTGCGGCGGCCCAGAAAGAGGGAAAACTGCGCACGGGCAGGCCATCATCGACATGAGTATGGTCGTCGAAGGCGAAATCCTCTCCGAAGATCGCAGTCAGCACCTCGGCGGACGCGCCCGACTGGGTGCTATGGCCCGAAGGGTATTCCGGAAACGGCGGAGTGTTCAGAAGCGGTGTCCAGTCCGGGTCGATATGGCGACGGATATAGGTCACGGGGCGCAACAGGTTATAGGCGTATTTCGCCTCCCAGCAGGCGATGAAGGCATCGGCCTGCGCGGCCCCCAGTCTTGCAAGCGCCCCGGCCAGAAGCTCGACACTCACACTGTCACGATCTGCAATGTCAATAAGGATCGACAACCAGTGCCCCGGCGGCGTCGGCGAAAGCATCGGGTCGTCGGACCAGAAGCGCGCGATCAACGCCTGTTCCTCGGTCAGATTGGCCTTCACCTCGACCACTTCCAGCGCCGCAAGATAGAACTCTGATCCGGGTTCGGTGTCATATTCTGGATGGGAAGAGATAGAGCAGGCCGATCCCGAAGGCATGGCAAAGGGGCGGATCTTGCCCCATTCCGGCAGAAGCGGCATCTGATGCTGCTGCACAAGGCTGGTGGGCAGCCAGTCTTCGGGCCGGGCGGGAATGGGATAGTCCAGCGCAAAGCCCATATTCTCGATCACAGCCCCGCCATCGGTTGCGGCCCAAGCGAGAAGATGCTCTGCCACCCCGCGCCCCAGCGCCGCACTGCGCGCCACGATCTCGGCCTCAAGCCCCTCTTCCGCCCTTGCGCCAAGCCGCGCTGACAAAGCCCCATGCGCGCGCTGTCCGATCGGACCAGTGTTGCCGAAGAGCGCGAGTACCGCGACCGAGAGCGCATGATGCAAAGCTGTCGCCTTGTCGACAGGCTCCGACTGGCGTGCTGGCGCACTGAAACCGTTCAACTGCCCGCCAAGGCTCGAAAGCGCAGGGTCGATTGCGGCCAGGGTTTCATGTGTCACGACACCCAGATACCCGAATGCCCGCGCGGCCACCGGGGGCGAATAGGTCGCCGTGTGCCGCACCAGCTCCAGCACGAGACGATGCCATGTCAGTACGATCTCACGGGCCATATCATCCCGACCAAGGGCGAATACAGGTCGGGCAACAAATGCCGCGCCCATGCCAAGGACATGCCGGCGATGCAGTTTCATGAGCACCCCACTCCCACTCTCGGGAAAGTTATGGCATGTGATGCGTTTCCGAGCAAGCCGCGCTAAAGGTTCGCCCTTTTCAAGAACTGGACACAGCTTCGGGCAAATGACAGGCGTGATCACGCTGACATCTCTCTGCGCAAGAAAGTGCCCGGTCGTGAAGGACCGGGCACCGCTGAATTTCATTGCGCCTTTACTGCAACAGAGGAGTAACGCGCCGGATGGCAACTCGACGGTTGCGCTCTTCCGCTGCAAGTGTGGGAATACGCAGATACCGCTTGCCATAGCCCTGCACGACCAGGTTCTCCGGCGGGATATCGAAGAATTCGGTCAGTGCCAGTGCAACCGATTCTGCGCGCCGGTCCGATAGCGCCAGATTGAAAGCTGCAGGTCCGGTTGCATCTGTATGCCCTTCGATCAGGAAGATCTCACGCGGATCAGAGGCAAGCAGACGCTCCATCAGTCGCCCCACCTGCAAGAGTTTCGATGCCTCTTCCGGGCGTACATTCGCGCGATTGGTCTCGAAGGTGATCGGATCGGGACTCAGAAGCGGCACGAGTTCCCGCACGACGCGTTCTTCGCGGACCTGACGCAGCGAAAAGCGGCGGTCGAGCGCGCGTGCATCTGCCTCTGCCTCGCGCAGAAGGGCAATGGCGAGTTCCGGGTCGGTGCGCGGTGTAATGCGCAATTCGCGCGTGCGCGGCGGCGGCAGAATCGAAACATCGATTGCCTCAGACGCGCGGGTATCATCCAGCAAGATCACAACCGTCCCGTCGGCAAGCACCCTCTCGCGCCGCAACACGCGCCCTGTCGCATCGCGGATCGTGATGGTTTCCGTACCGTCCGCGCGCTGCCACCGGGTGCGGGTCGAGCCATCGTCGAAGCGCTCTATCCGGCGGGTGGAGCCATCCTGCGGCAGGATCGAATCGTCGTCGCGCCAGAGCGCCAGATCGCCGTCACCGCGATCAACAACCACACGTTCGTCAGACCGCGCCACTACGCGGTTCTGGTTGATCACCATGCCGACCGCCAGCGCAGAGAGTGCTGCAAGCCCCGCACGCTCAAGGTCGCGACGATTGCTTCTTTCCGGGCGAGCCTGCGCATCTGCGTCGAAATCAAGCGCCAGGCGCGAGGCAAAATCGTCCCGGCTGGTACGGATCTGGTCGCGCGTGATCGCTTCCTCGGTAATTTCTGCACCTTCCGTGACTGACTCTTCCAATTCGGGGTCTTCCGGGTCAGACAGGCGCTCGGCCAGCGTGCGGGGCTCGTCAGCCACATCGCTTGCGTCTTGCTCTGCTCCGACCCCGAGCATTGCGCCCAGCACACCGATCGCCGAGGAAATTTCGGGGGACTGCATCAATTGCTCGATCGCGGCCTGCTGGTCGGTATCCAGCGCGCGCGGCGCCTCCACAGGCGCTACAACTTCTTCCTCGGGAATGTCCTCGACAATGAGTTCAGGAGCTTCTTCGGCCATTTCCTCTGCTTCGGCGCGCAAGCGCTGGCGCTCTGCCTCAAGCTGCTCTGCTTCAAGCTGCGCAATATTCGCGTCTCCCCCCTCGGGCGCATCTTCGATCTCTGGCACCTCACCCCTTTGCAGAGTCTCTAGCATCTGACCCAGTGCGCCCAGCGCATCCTGTTGCGGTTCTGCGCTGTCGGTCAGGTCTTGGTCGTCGCCTGTATCGGCTTCGGGCGGCTCATCGGATATCTCGGGGGCGTCCGGCAGCTGGTCTTCCTCAGAGGCGTCAGGCAAAGGCTCTGTCTCTTCCTCTGGTGTGTCGGAAAACAACTCCCCGAGTGCTCCGGCAAGGCCCTCAAGCGGTGTTTCTGCTTCTGGTGCGTCAAGCGCTGGCGCGGCTTCAGACAGATCTTGATCACCCTCCGATCCCGTTGCGTCAGGCATATCGTGAAGTGCATCGTCAATCTGCTGCAGGATTTCCTGCGCGCGGCCAAGCTGTTCGGCATCAACAACCCTTGCGGCGTCGTCCTCCAGCAGCAGAACGCAGTCCTCTTGGGTAATATCCGCGGCGCAGCGCGTAATCACTTCCTGAAACGGCGCACAGGACTGAATACCCAGCTCTGACGTCAGGCATTGCTGGATCGTGGGCGAAAACAGGCCAAGGTCCTCAGCCGTCACTTCAACGCCCTGCGCAGCCACAGCCCCCGACAGGCTTGCAAGCCCCAGGCTTAGGGCCGTCGTGGTGTAAAGTCTGGGTCTGGTCATCTGATAGTCCTCCGATAAACCCCGAAAATGCCTGCCGCTGCTACCAATCTCACGGCAAGACAGCCGCGTGGAAGTGACCAGAATGGCAGATATATCCTATGCATAATGCGCAGAAGGGTGCAGAGGTTCCAAATTACAGAATCGTGTTTGCTTCCACAGGGAAACGCGGCACAGCGGGCCGGTGATCCTCCTGGTCTGATCCGGCCTTTGGCCGTTTGAAATTTCCGTAGCCCCGCCATACATTCGCAACATGTTTCCTGAATTGCCGCCTGTCCTGTTGCTGCGTAGCGCCCGCGTCCACGAGGTCTGCGGCCCCGGCGCGACAGCCTTTGCCGCGATCACGGCAGCGCGAATCGGCGGCGATATTCTCTGGATCGGTGGCGGATGGCATTCCGAGGCGCTGCATCCGCCGGGACTGTTGGTTTTCATGGACCCGGCGCGGCTGCTGGTTGCTCGGACCCCAAGCCAGGCTGACAGCCTTGCCGTCGCAGAGGAAGCGCTCAGGGATGGCGGCCCGGCGCTTGTCGTGGTCGAGATCACCCGCCCGCTTGATCTGCGCGAGGGGCGGCGGTTGCAATTGGCGGCCAAGACAGGCGGCGCGACGGGGCTGTGTCTGATTTCCGAAGGCATGGGATCGAACGCCGCCGAAACCCGCTGGCATGCCGCGCCGGTCTTTGATCACAGCGGCGACTCGACTCTCATGCGCTGGGAAGTTATTAAGAACAAATCGGGAACAACTGGGGCCTGGCATGTTCGATGGGATGAACAGACACGTCATCTGCATGTGGTTTCCCCGGCTGGCGAGCGACCGGGCCCTGCGGGTCTGCCCGGTTGACGGCCCCTTCGCGCTGGTGGCACGGCAGGGCAATGCCGAACGGCTGTATTGCGTCAACGAGGCCGCCAGACGCGCCGGGCTTGACCGGGGCATGGGACTGGCCGATGCCCTCGCCTTTTGCCCGGACCTGATCAGCCGCCCCGCCACGCCCGAGCAGGATGCCCGGTTTCTGACGGCGCTGCGCCGCTGGGCTTTGCGCTGGTGCCCCTGGGTCGGCCTTGAGCCCCCCGACGGGCTGGTGCTGGATATTACCGGTGCCGCGCATCTGTGGGGGGGTGAGGCGGCGATGCTGGCCGATATGCGCGCCCGCGCGGCAGCGATGGGACTGGCGCTGCGGCTGGGGTCAGGGGATACGCGGGGCGCGGCCTGGGCCTACGCGCATTACGGCGAGGGGAAACAGCCGCTGGAGACCCTGCCCGCAGCAGCCCTGCGGCTGGATGCGGACACCTGCACCGCACTTGAACGTATGGGCCTGCGTCGCATCGGCGATCTGGCCGGAGCACCACGCGCGCCGCTGGCCCGCCGTTTTGGCCCCGGCCTGCTGATGCGGCTGGATCAGGCGCTGGGTCAGATGTCCGAGCCGCTCACCCCCGCGCCCGAACCGGTGCATTACGGGGTGCGCCTGAGCCTGCCCGAGCCCATTGGCCTGCTGGGCGATGTCATGGCGGGCACCGAACGCCTGCTCGGCGCGCTCTGCATGAAGTTGCACGCGCAGGAGGCGGGCGCGCGACGGCTGGTGTTGACCCTGCGCCGCGTCGATCAGGGCAGTCAGCAGGTGGAACTGCGTCTGGCCGCGCCGATGCGCGATGCAGCACGCATATTGCCGCTGTTCGAGCGCGGTCTGGCCGAGGTCGATGCCGGTTTCGGCATTGACCAGATCCGTCTTGAGGCCACGCTGGTCGAGCCGCTTGCCACGCAGCAGATGGGGCTGGGCGCGGCACCGCAACAGGGGGACCGGCTGAGCGATCTGATCACCCGGATCGGCACCCGGATCGGGCTGGAGAATGTGCTGCGCTTCCTGCCCGCTGACAGCCATATTCCCGAACGCAGTTTCCTGATCGCCCCGGCGGCCCATAGCGCGCCCGAAACCGGCTGGCGCAGCACCCCGCCCCGGCCCCTGCGCCTGTTTGCGCCCGAACCCATCGCCGCCAATGGCAGCGCCCCCCCGGCGCGGTTTCACTGGCGACGCATGGTCCTGCACACGGCGCGCGCGATCGGGCCGGAACGCATCGCTCCGGAATGGTGGCTGGAGGATGAAGGCTGGCGCCACGGCCTGCGCGATTACTGGCGCATCGAGACCCGGCAGGGCCGACGGTTATGGCTGTTTCACACGCCGCAAAACCCCGGCTGGTTCGTGCAGGGAGAATTCGCATGAGCTATGCCGAGCTTTGCGTGACCTCGAATTTCACCTTTCTGCGGGGGGCGTCGCACCCTGAGGAACTGGTTCTGCGCGCCGCCGAACTGGGGCTGACGGCGCTGGCCATCACCGACCGCAACAGCCTGGCCGGGGTGGTGCGGGCCTGGTCAGCGCTGAAAACGCTTCGCACAGAGGTCGGGCAAAACCTGCGCGTGCGGTCCGGGACGCAGGTGGATGCCTCGTCGCGGCAGGAAGTGGCGGCACGCGAATTGCCCCATCCGCCGACGGCAGCGCTGCCCCGGCTGATCGTGGGGGCACGGCTGGTGTTGCGCGATTGCCCGCTGCACTGGCTGGCTTTGCCCGGTGATCGCGCGGCCTATCAACGACTGTCGCGACTGCTGACGCAGGGCAAGCGGCGGGCGGACAAGGGGGAATGTCATCTGGATCTCAGCGATATGGAAACCGGCTGCCGGGGAATGATCATGATTGCCCTGCCGCCCGAGGATTGGAGCATGGCCGATCTGTTGCAGGCAGAAGCGCCGATCCGGGCGCTGCAAAGGCGGTATCCGGGGCATGTGTTTCTGGGGGCCGCGCCGCGCTATGATGGTACCGATCAGGCCTGGTTCAACGCCTGCGCGCAACTGGCCCTGCGCGCCTCGGCGCCCATGGTGGCGCTGGGGGATGTGCTGATGCATCATGCCGCGCGCCGCCAACTGGCCGATGTGCTGACCTGTCTGCGCAAGGGGCTGACCATCGACCGGATCGGCACCCGCGCCCTGCCCAATGCCGAGCGCCGCCTGAAAGGCCCGGCCGAGATGGCCCGGCTTTATCGCCACCACCCCGCCGCGATCCGCCGCACGCTGGAGATCGCCGCGCGCTGCAGCTTCGATCTGGGCGAACTCAGCTACGAATATCCCGACGAGATCTCTCGGGGCGAGTCACCGCAAGAGCGGCTGGAACGGCTGGCGCGCGAGGGGCTGGCGCGGCGCTATCCGCAAGGTGCGCCATTGCGGGCGCTGGAGTTGATGGCGAAGGAACTGGCGCTGGTGGCGGATCTGAACTACGCCGCCTATTTCCTGACCGTGCATGACATCGTGACCGAGGCGCGGGCGCGCGGCATCCTGTGTCAGGGGCGTGGTTCGGCGGCCAATTCGATCCTGTGCTATCTGCTGGGCATCACCGATGTCAGCCCCGAGATGATCGGCATGGTGGTGGAGCGGTTCATCTCGCGCCATCGCGGCGAGCCGCCTGATATTGATGTCGATTTCGAACATGAGCGGCGCGAGGAGGTGATCCAGTGGATCTATGAGAGATATGGCCGCCACCGCGCCGGGCTTTGCGCCACGGTGATCCATTTCCGCTCGCGTGCCGCAATCCGCGAGGTGGGCAAGGTCATGGGGCTGAGCGCCGATGTCACTGCAGCGCTTTCAGGCCAGATCTGGGGCATGTCGAACGGCGGCGCTGACCCCGCGCGCATCCGCGAACTGGGGCTTGACCCGCGCGACCGCCGACTGGCCCAGACCATCCGCCTGATCCGCGAGATCATCGGCTTTCCACGGCATCTGAGCCAGCATGTCGGCGGCTTTGTGATCACCAAGGGCCGGCTGGATGAGCTTTGCCCCATCGAGAATGCCGCGATGGAAAATCGCACAGTGATCGAATGGGACAAGGACGATATCGACGCGTTGGGCATCCTCAAGGTCGATATCTTGAGCCTTGGCATGCTGACCTGTATCCGCAAGGCGTTCGCGCTGCTGCGCGACCATGAACGGATCGACCTGACATTGGCCAGCGTGCCGCAGGAAGACACCGCCACCTATGCAATGCTGCAAAAGGCCGATGCAGTGGGGGTGTTTCAGGTTGAAAGCCGGGCACAGATGAATTTCCTGCCGCGCATGAAGCCGCGCTGCTTCTACGATCTGGTGATCGAAGTGGCCATCGTGCGCCCCGGTCCCATTCAGGGCGGCATGGTCAAACCCTATATCCGCCGCAGGCAGGGGCTGGAAGCGCCCGAACCCTTTGGCCCGGCGCTGGAGGCCGTCACTGCGAAAACCCTGGGCGTGCCGTTGTTTCAGGAACAGGCGATGCAAATTGCCGTGGTGGGGGCAGGCTATACACCGGAAGAAGCCGATCAGTTGCGCCGTTCGCTGGCCTCGTTCCGGCGCATGGGCACGATCGGCCAGCATCGCGAGCGCTTTGTGACCGGCATGCTGGCCAATGGCTATGCCCGCGATATGGCCGAGGCCTGTTTTGCCCAGATCGAGGGCTTCGCCGATTACGGTTTCCCTGAAAGCCATGCCGCCGCCTTTGCCATGCTGACCTATGTTTCCTCCTGGCTGAAATGCCACCATCCGGCGATCTTTGCCTGTGCACTGCTGAATTCCCAGCCGATGGGCTTCTATGCCCCGGCCCAGATCGTGCGCGACGCCCGCGAGCATGGGGTCGAGATCCGGCCGGTCTGCGTGAATCACTCGCAATGGGACAACCGGCTGGAACGGCGCGGCGACGGAGCGCTGGCACTGCGGTTGGGCTTTCGTCAGATCAAGGGGTTCCGGCGTGACGATGCCGAATGGATCGTGCGGGCGCGCGGCAATGGCTACCCTGACCCTGAAAGCCTGTGGCTGCGCGCCGGGGTGCAACCGGCGGTGCTGGAACGGCTGGCCGAGGCTGATGCCTTTGCCGGGCAAGGCCTGACGCGGCGTGCAGCACTCTGGGCCGTGCGCGCGATCCGGGCACCTGCGCCCTTGCCGCTGTTTGCCGACCCGATCGATGGCGAGGGGCTGCGCGAGCCTGCCGTGACCCTGCCCACGATGCATCTGGGTGAGGAGATGGTCGAGGATTACCTTGCCCTGCGCCTGAGCCTGCGCGCCCATCCGATGGAATTGCTGCGTCCGTCCATGCCCGGCCTGACGGCACATGACATGTTGCTCGAAGTGCCACCGGGGCGGGTCAGCGTATGCGGGCTGGTCATCACCCGGCAGCGCCCTGGCACCGCCTCTGGGGTGATCTTCCTGACGCTGGAGGATGAGACCGGGGTCTGCAATGTGGTGGTCTGGCCGCGGGTCAACGACCGCTTCCGCCGCAGCGTCATGGGCGGGCGGCTGTTGCGTGTCACCGGGCGGCTTGAACGCGAGGGGATCGTCGTGCATCTGATCGCCGATCTGATCGAGGATCTGTCACCCCGGCTGGCCGAGCTGGGCCATCCTCTGGCCACGACAGTCGGCACCACTGCCCCGCAAGCCGATGACGCCCCCCGCCCGCCGCGCTATCCGCCTCGCGCCCATCACCCGCGCGAACAGGCCAAACGACTCTTTCCCAGCCGCGACTTCCATTGACGAACGCGCCGGGGGCTATCTGGATCGATTGCACAAACGGATCGGGCATTTCACGATGCCAACCAACTTCCCGGCGCAGTTCACCTTGGACCCGCGTCAGAGCCACTGGCGGGCGTTGCTATGAAATCGCATCGTCTTGGTGTCCGACCTGCCGCAGGCGAGAGCGCAGCATCGTCGCAGATACATGTCGCTTGTTTTTGCCGCGCATCAGCTCTTGGGCAGATCCAGTTTCAGCCAGTAATCCAGTGACAGCCGACCCGGCCCTTGCGCGAGTGTGACCAGAAGCGCTGTCGCCCAGAGCCCATGCGTGACCCAAGCACCGGGGAAAACGAAAATCTGGATCACAGCCGTCATGATCAACAACCCCAGCGCCGAAATGCGCGAGAAGAGGCCGAGGATCAGCAGTACAGGCAGAACATGTTCGGCCACAGTCGCAAGAACAGCCGCCGGTGCAGGCGGGACCAGTGGCAGGGCATAGACATGCTCGAACAGAAAATAAGTCGAGTCCTTGATCGAGAAGCCTTCGACCTTGGTGCGGGCCGATTGCCAGAACACGACAGCGGGAAAGACGCGCGCGGCGATCTGGACCAGATCTTGCGGGATATGGCCCGCCAGCGCATTGGCATGCCGGATCAGGGCGCGGCTGCGTGCAACGACACCTTGTGCGGAAGAGGTATTAACAGAATGGGTCATTCGGAGCCTCCGGTGGCGATGATCAATCCATGGCGCAACAGCAAGGTCAGCGCCGGGGTGGGGTCTGCGTGGCCTGCCGCCGGGCCAAGGGGCTCGCCTTGGTGCAGGGCCGTCAGAACAGCATGGGTGCCTGCATCGAGCGGCTCGACAATCACGCTGAAATCGGGCCTGCGTGCGATCAGGGCATGATCGGGACCAGAGGTGATGGGCGCGCGCCGCGCGTCTGGTTGGTGAGCACGCCAGATCTGCACAGTGGGCAGGGGAGAGGTGAACAGCGTCACCGAAGGGTGCAGGGTAAGGCGCAGCGCTTCGGGCTGGGCTGCGCTCAGCGCCTCGGGCGCAACCGGATCGGCATCGGCGGCGTGACTGGCCTGCCCGCGCGCATATTCCAGCCGCGCAACATCGGGCAGATATGGCAGATGGGCGACCGGTGGGAAATGCTCCAGAAACGCTGCGAAATCAGCGCCCCAATACAACAGGACCGGATCGCGGGGAGGAGCGACAGCGATGAAGGCGCGCGCCAGAGCCGCGAAGAACGCGGGGCCGACCAGGTGTTCGATGACGGGAAAGCGGGCGCCAAGCGCGCGGGTCAGGCTGTGCTGGACATTGTTGCGATAGACCTTGAAACGCTGCGTGACCTCAGACGGATCAGGCGCGGTCAGTCCGGCAGGGAAATCTGCCGCCCAAAGGGCCGCATGAAAGGCGCGCTCGATGGCGCTATGGCCCTCAGGCGGCATAGGGCCGGTCCTTTCCGGTGCGCTCCAGCAGGCTCTGTGCGCGTTTGGCCTCACTCAGCAAGGTCGCGAATTCGGGCACATCATTATCCCATTCGATCAGCGTGGGCAGCGGGCCAGTGCGCGCCAGCACTTCGGCGTAGAGTGCCCAGACGGGATCAGCCACTCGCGCGCCGTGGCTGTCGATCAAGAGCGCACCAGAGGGCAGATCTTCGCAGTCATGCCCGGCCAGATGAATTTCGCCCACTGCCTCCAACGGGAACGCGGCAAGATAAGCGCGGGCGTCAAAACGGTGATTGGTGGCCGACACAAAGACATTGTTGACGTCCAGCAGCAGTCCGCAGCCGGTGCGCCGGGTGATCTCGGTCAGGAAATCCGTCTCTGACCATGTCGAGCTTGCGAATGTGACATAGGTCGCGGGGTTCTCCAGCAGCATACGGCGGCCCAGAACCTCCTGCACCTGATCGATATGGACGCAGATGGTGGCGAGGGTCTCATCCGTATAGGGCAGCGGCAGCAGGTCATTGAGCCATGCCGCCCCGTGGCTCGACCAGGCCAGATGTTCGGAAAAACTCTCAGGCTGGTAGTGATCGGTCAGCTTGCGTAAACGCGCCAGATGGTCAGCGTCCAACCCGCCCGCTCCGCCGATGGACAGCCCCACCCCATGTATCGACAGCGCATGATCAGCGCGCAACGCGCGTAGCATGGCATGGGCGGCCCCGCCATCGCCCATGTAATTCTCGGCATGCACCTCGTAAAACCCGATCGAGTGCGATGCGGCCATGATGTCGCGGAAATGCTCGGGTTTGAAGCCAAGGCCCGTGCTCTGGGGAAGCTGTTGCATGTCTCTCTCCCGGAAATGATGCGGGGCGGGGAGTGCCCCGCACCAAAGCCTGATCAAGCAGGCGGCAGATCGCGGTCGAGTTCTTCCAGCGATCCGACGCGCGCGGTGCCGTCGGCCATGGCTGGCAGTTCGATTTCGGTGCAAGTGCCACTGGCGACCAGTGTCCAGGCATTGCCCTGATAGTCGACCGTCGATGTCCCGGAGCAGGTCGTGCCGGGGCCTGCGGCGCAGTCATTCTGACCGGCAAGCGAGATGCCGTAGCATTTTTCCATCGCGCCGGATTGGGCATTGGCATGACCTCCTGCGAGGGTGAGCGCTGTGGCGAGTGATGCGGCCAGCGGAAGGGCGAGGGTCTTGGTTGTCATGAAGTTGCTCTCCTGTTGAAGGGATGCTCTCTTGCGGTCCCGGAAAGCGTTACGCGAGGTTATGGCCGTCCATTACAGCCGTCACGCGGACGTGATCTTGCGCAAGCCTGTGCTGCATTTCTTGAAAAGCCTGGACCGCTGTGTGTAACACTCGGCAAATGCGATCCGAATAGAGGGTGTGAAGGATTTGCAAGACCTCGACGCTCTGGAGGAGTTGATGCGTGCGGCCAATCGCGGCGATGCCGTGGCCTATCGTCGTTTGCTCACCGCGATCACGCCGGTCTTGCGCAAAGTGGTGCGCGCACGCGGCGCTGCTTTGGGGCCGGAGAGCTGCGAGGATGTGTTGCAGGACGTGTTGCTCGCGATCCACAGCAAGCGGCACACATGGAATGAGGACGCGCCTTTGCGCCCGTGGCTCTACGCAATTGCGCGCCACAAGGTGATTGATGCGTTTCGCGTGCGGGGGCGGCGCGTCGAGCTTTCGATTGATGAATTTGCCGAAGGGCTCGCGGCAGAAGCGGGTTCCGACCCCACGGAGGGGCGCGATATGGAAAAGGTCTTGAATCAGTTGGAACCACGGGCCGCCGAGATCGTGCGGGGTTTTGGCCTGCATGGCGAGACAACGGCTGAAACCGCCGCACGCCTGGATATGAGTGAGGGGGCCGTGCGCGTGGCCCTGCACCGCGCGCTGAAATCCATCGTAAAACTGCGCGAAAGGATGATCGAATGAGAACCGATGACCTGATCGCTGCCCTGGCTGCGGACACAAAGCCGCAGGCACCGGTTGCCATTCGGATGGCGTTTCCTCTGATGGGGGCTGTCGGCCTGTCCGGTATCAGCTTCGCGCTGTTCTGGGGTTCAAGGCCCGACGTCTGGGCGGCGCTTGGCTCCATGGCGGTGCTAAAGACCCTCGTGCCGCTGGTCCTTGTCGCGCTGGCAGCGGCCTTTGCGCTGGCGCTGGCGCATCCGGGGCGTGCTGGAAAGGGGCGGGCGTCAGCCCTTGGTGCAGTCATCGCGCTCGCTGCGCTGGCCTTTCTGTGGGCGCTTGGGCGCGAGGGGCTGGCCGGTCTGCAAGGCGCCTTGTCCACACCGAGTCTGATGACCTGCCTGATGTCCATCCCCGCACTTGCAACTCCCCTGCTGGGCGTGGCGCTCTGGGGGCTGTCCTCTGGCGCGTCGCTGCGCCCTTGGTTGACGGGTGCGATGGCTGGTCTCGCAGCAGGTGCACTGGCAGCGGCGATCTATTCGATCTATTGCGACAAGGACATGGCGCTCTTCGTTCTGCCCGCCTATGGAGTGGCCATCGGAAGTGTCACGCTTGCGGGATCGCTGATTGGGATGCACGTTCTGAAATGGTAACTTCCTTGGGTGAATTCCCGTATTTCAGAGGCTTCAAAGGTAGAGTATTCTCGGCACGATCGGCGGAAATAATTCGAATGAAGACAAGCAGAAGGCGGTGTGCGGTGGCGCAGCTGTGCCGCGACTACGGCAGGAGCGATGCGTCTTTCTATAGATGGCGGGCGAAATGCAGCGGGGCGGATGCGTCGATGGTCAGCCGGTTGGAAGCTATCGAGGATGAAAACCGTCGCCTCAAACGGAGGTAAGCTGATCTGAGCATGCGTAGCAACCCGTTGACCATGTCTCGCGCTTTCAAACGCGGCGCGGATCAGACACGCGCAAGCCTTGCTGGAACGCGGTGAAAGCGTGACCGATGCAATCTTCGCATCCGGTTTCAACACCAGATCGAACTCCAACCGCGAGGTCTTGCGCGTCGTCGGCACCAGTCCGAGCGAATGGATGAAGGGAAGCGGCAACATGGCAGACAGGAAACTCGGCAAGATCGAAGGAGAACCCCGCCGTGACATCCCCTGACACCGTGATCGATGACCTTGCCGCCCGCCATCCGCACGCGGCGAACGGGGCCGCGTGGGAGCTGGTGTCAGACCGCGTCATGGGCGGTGTTTCGCGCGGGGCGATGACCCGCGAGATGGTCCGTAACCGCCCTGCGCTGCGCATGAAGGGAGAAATAAGCGTTGAGAATAACGGCGGGTTTATCCAGATCGCCCTCGACCTTGACCCGCGCGGCGGCACGATTGATGCGCGGGCTTGGGCAGGTATCGAAATAGACGTCACCGGGAATGATGAGGACTACAATCTGCACCTGCGCACGCGCGATGTGGCGCGACCATGGCAGTCCTACCGCGCCAGCTTCCGGGCGACACCAGATTGGCACCGCATCCGGCTTCCCTTCGCCGACTTCACCGCACACAGGATCGATGCCGCGCTCGACCTGTCGCAATTGCGCCGGATCGGCATCGTGGCCATCGGTCGGGCGTTTGACGCCGATATCGCCATCGCCGGGATACGGTTCTTCCAATGAGGCGAACGGGCTGAGCCCCATGCCGATGGCGTCCAGAAAGACAATGGCAAGGATCAGGGTCTGCGCGGCAACATCAGGCGATTTCCGGGTCGGGCGTCAGGCGGCCGTCTGCACACCCGCCTAACCAGTGCGCGGCATCACCTCGGTTACGGCCCCTGCCCGGCTGAACATCTCGGCGCGCTTGACCCATACCACGATCATCGCCAGCGGGATGAACAGATACATGTCGAGCGGTTTGGTATCGGGCCACATCGGCATGTTGAGTTGCCAATGAAACAGCGCCGCCAGAAGGATACTGCCCCGCGCGGCATTGAAGAAGGCCGTCACGATGACGCTGACCGCTGTCGCGCCCAGCAGAAAGGGCATCACCTCCCAACCGCTCTGTGGGGTGCCGCCGAGAAAGAAGGCTGGCACATGCCAGAGTGCCCAGACAACGCCCACCAGCAGCCCTGCCCAGATGGGCGCCATGGCGCGCTGCAGGACCGGTGTCGCGTAGCCGCGCCAGCCCAGTTCCTCCATTGGGCCGAGGATCAGCATGAACGCGATAAGCGGCAGAAGTTCGCGCAGCGGTGGCTGTGCCAGCGCCTCTCTGGTCAGGGTTCCGGTGACAAGCGCGGCGAAGTAATAGACCGCCGGAATGCCGACGATCAAGAGCAGATACCACCCGACCGGGGCGCGCCAAAGCAGCAGACGGGACAGGTAGCGGCGCAGGCCGGGCAGACCACCATACCACAGCACCAGCAGGATCGCCGAAATTGCAGGCGACCAGACAGCCAGGATGAACAGCGGATGCGTGGCCCCCATCGGCCCGAGCGCGGCTTCGACCGCTTCCTGAAATACGAAGACCAACCCCATCCCTCCCCATGCAATCACAAAGGTCAGAATGAAGAACACCCACACGGAGCCGACGGGCGGTTCCTGAATACGCTGGTTCATCGAATCACTCCTTGGTTTATTCCCGGCTTTGACGAAGCCGCCCGCATTGTCACTTCAGAGAATTTCGTTTTGCGTTTCAAAGTGCAGTTCCGACGATCCTGCGGAATTCGACAAAAGTGCAGGTCCGCTTTGTGCTGCCCCAGTCATCCGAAAAGTGCCTGTAGGTATCCTCGATCTGTGGGGTGGTCTGAGGGCTATACGTGTAGAGTTTATCGGCCAACTTGAAGCGCGCGCAGACGAGCGTATCCGCAGTGCCATCGCATCGGAAAGCCCCGCGCCAGTGATAGCATCGCCCAAGGTAAATTCCACCCTATCGGGCGGGGTTGCGGGCCGGGTGCACTGGATGACCTGGACACGATCACCCCGCGCGGTCAGTGCTTCGGTTACCGAACAGCCAACAGTACCGTAACCCAAAACGACGATGCTCATAGTATCCTCATTTGAAATTATTACAGCATTGATCACTATGCCTCAGAACTCGGCGCGGGTGATGGTGGCGAGGAAGAAGGGCGCATAGTCTTGCGTGCCCCACATATTGCCAAGCTCCACGCGCGCGGGGATCAGGAAGCCCTGATGCCGCGCCATCTCCAGCATCTGGCCGCCAAAGGGTTGCAGGCGAAACACCTTGTCGGGGTTCGCATCGGTCCAGCGCATCGCCCAGACCTCGACCAGTTTGCCGTCGGCGTCGAAACTGATTTGCATCGGTTCGAGGTCCGGCGCATCGGTAAAGCGGACCTCGGCGCTGTCGGGGCCGGTCTGCACCCATTGCGCACCGAATTGTGGCAAAAGGCTTGCGGGCGCCCAGACCGATTCCAGCATCACCCGTGCAGCTGCGGCGCGGGCGTGGTCCTCGGTGCCGCCGATCCGGGCGAGCGGGATCAGCCCATGTAGCCAGAACTTGGTCCAGCTTTCTTCCCGGCCATCCGCGCGGTGATACCCGTCCGAGCCGCCAAACCGCATCAGCCCCGCACCAATATCGGCCTGCCAGACAAAGCCCCGCGCGGGGGGCGAAAGGATCTGGCGCGCAATCATCGGCATCGCATTACCGTTCATGATGAAGCTGCCTTCCATCTGAAGCCGCACGACACGGTGCAAAGGCGTGCCGGGGTCTATGGCGCGGGCGAAATAGCGCTGCGCCACCTCGGGCAAGTCTGCGACCATCGCTGGGTCGTAGAGCGTTGGTTCGGCCTCGCGTGTGGCCTCCAGCGCGGTCCAGACCCGCGTGGCCTGCGCGCGGTCGCGGGAATGGACCCAGAGGCTGAGGGCTGCGGCGGCGACAAGAAGGGCGGCGAGGGCGAGAAGGATGATCTTGAACAGGGTCATGGGTCCGGGTCCTGAAGTCGTAAAGCGCTGTCACTCCGCGTCGGGCGGGGCGTGGGTGGCGAGGAATGCGGCAATCCTTTGACGGACCTCATCGTGCTGGCTCAGCAGCAGGTGGCCGCCCGTCTCGAAGAACAGGGTTTCGGCCATCGGCAAGCGTTCGGCCGCGAAGGCGGCGGTGGCGATGGGCGTGATCCGGTCGTCGCTTGCGTGGATGATCAGTGTGGGCGCCATGATTTCGGCGGGATCGAGCGCAGCAGCGGGGTCGATGGCTGCACCCTCATTTGCCAACCCGTTCCGGCGCTGCGTCACCGGCAAAAAAGCCGCGATCATTGCGTCGAGGAAGGCAGCCTCTGTGCTGGTGATCTGCGCTGTCAGCTCCGGCCGAGCGTCGAAAACCTGAGCCAAGGCGCGCGGCGACAGGCGCGTAAGCGCCCAGAGCGGCAAGTCGGTGGCGAAGAGCGCGTCATAGAGCCAGATCGGGATCGGCAGATCCTGCTCTTCGGCGTCAAGCGGGGCAAAGGGGGCGAGTGAAAGCAAGACCACCGCCTGCGTCCGCTCCGGGTGGCGATGTGCAAAGTGCAGCGCCGGTGGGACACCGCCCGACATGGCGGCGACAATCACCTCGCCGATCCCCAGAGCATCCAGCGTCTCGGCAAAGGCATCGGCCTGCGCGGCGGTGGAGCCGTCCGAAGGCATTGCCGATCCAGGATAGCCGAAGCGTGACGGCGCGATCCAGTGGGTGCCTTCGGGCAGGAAGGCCTGCGCCATCAGCGCACCCTGATCATGCCCGCCGCCCGCGCCATGGATCACCAGCACCGGCGCGCCTTGCCCTCCAGCCGTATAGGCGACAGAGCCAAAGGAGGTCTTGACCTCCCGCGCCCCGACCTCCAGTCGCGCAGCGATGGCGCGCATGTCCTTGGTGTAAGCCCAACCGAGGACCAAGGCACCGCAGGTCGCAATCAGCATAAGCCATCCAAACCATCGCCAGCGCATGGCTCAGCCAAAGCCGCCGAAGGCCAGACCCCAATGCCGGAACAGCGCTGCCGTAACTGCAAGGGTAAGAACGAGGCCCAGATGGTGCAGACGCCGCCCGTGGCTCCAGCCCTTCCCGCGCCAGACGACCAGCAGCGCCAGCAGGATCAGCGCCAGCACCGCCAGGACATCGGCCAGCACCAGCACGGCAACAAACGTCGGTTGGGGATGGTCGATCAGGTATTCCATGCCAAGTTGCATCGCCGATGCCACCGCGATCCCGGTGGCGATGACCAGCAGCCAGATCACAGCCGCCGCAATCACCCCCAGACCGGCGACCAGCGTGCCGATGCGGCTGCCCCCCTTCAGCCCGCGCCGCCAGATCAGGCCAAGTAGTGTGGTCAGCGCCAGCAGCGCCGAGAGGCCGAAACCCGCGAGCGCCAGCATCGGATCATTGGCAAGGCGTATCCGCTCATAAGTCATGCTCCCCGAGCTATCCATCAATCGCACCACCCGGCCCGTATCATCGCGAATCGCCATGATCCGTTCGCCATGAGGTTCCTGCCACAAATCCGGGGCTATGGGGTCATGCCGAACCATCGCGCCCAGTCGCATCGAGGGAACAATGATGGCTCCATCAGGCTGCGCCTGCACGCTGATCTGCGGCGCGAAAGCCTGCAGGGGCCCGCTGAACTCGCGGCGATTGGCAAGGTAGCGCCCGGCCAGCTCTGCCGCCCGGTCGGCGGCATCGGGCACAGGCTGTGGCGCGGCATCTGACAGCCCGGCCTCGGCCGCCAGATGCGCAAGGATCAGGTCCGGCAGGATAAAGGGAAGGCTGGCCCCGGTGCCCCCATTCTGAGAAATAAACACACCCGCATCCAGTTCGGGGATGTAGACCAGATTGGACAGGAACTCGTTCAGCCCGCCCGCATGGCCATAGGCCATGGTCCCGAACAGGGGCCGCGCCTGAAACCCGTGGGCCATATCCGGGCCCCCTTCCAGATCGTCGAAGAGCCGCGTACGCATCTGCGCCATCGTCTCGGGAGCCAGCAGGCGGTTGCCATCCAGCGCGCCGTCACCCAGCAGGAAGCGCAGGAAGCGGCCCATATCGGCGGCGGTGCTGGCAAAACTGCCTGCCGGGCCGAAGCTGCCGACATCGACGCGAAAGGCGGCATGGTTGATCCCGCCCTGCACCCGGTAGCTGCGCGACAGGGGCGGCTGATCGGGTCTTGCCATGGCCTCGCTGTAGGTCGTGTCCGCCATGCCCAGCGGATCGAGGATGCGCGTTTGCAGGAACACCTCATAGGGAATGCCCGCCACATCCTCCACAATCTGCCCGGCCAGCGCTACGCCCCAGTTGGAATAGGCCGTCACTTCGCCGCGCGGAAACACCTGCGCGGGGGCCGAAGCCGCCAGCGCCTGCGGGCGTGGCAGCGCGCCGATGGCAGGATCGAACAGAGCATAGCTGTCCGCGAAGCCGGGGCGGTGGCTCATCAGTTGCGCAAGCGTCAGCGGCTCATCGCCGGGCACCGTAGTCTCGCGCAGATAGCCCGAGACATCGGCCTGCAGGTCAAGCGCGCCCTCCTCGACCAGCATCATCACCGCCAGCCAGGTGAACAGCTTGCTGGTAGAGCCGATCTCGAAGCGCACATCATCAGGGCCTGCAAGCGTGCGCGCGTCAAGGTCGGCATAGCCCCAGCCACGCAGGATCACCTCTTCCCCCACCACCAGCGCGCCAATCGCGCCCGGTACGGCTTGCGTGGTCATGAAGCCCTCGGCCATGGCGTCGAAACGGGCGGCAAGATCAGTGCGCCCAGATGTTTGCGCATCGGTAGGCAGCGCTTGGAGCAAGATACAGAACAGAAACCCGAAAACCGCAGTCAGGCATCTTGTGAACATTTGGCATTCCCCTGATGACCATTCGCAGCAAGTACCTTTGGCGCAGGTCATATCATCGCCTGCGAAGGGTCGGATTGATACAGGTCAATGCCCGCACGCGATGGTCCGAGCAACGGGTCACTCTCTCGCAACCGCCTGTGCAATGACACGAAAGGCGGCGAGCGTCTCGTGGTCATTCTCGTCAAAATCCGGATCGGCGCTTGTCTTGACGATGATCACTTCGCGGCCGGGATCGACATAGATGTACTGCCCCCAGACACCGATGGCGGCAAAGTCGCCCTGTGGATCTTCGGGGATCCACCATTTGTAGCCGTAGCCGAAGGTCCAGCTGGAAGCCGGGTTATCGCCGGGTTGCAGATGCGCGGCCTCCGGCGTGACCGAGGCTGCGACCCAGTCGGCGGGAACGATCTGGACGCCCTCGCGCGCGCCGCCGTCCAGGTAAAGCCGCCCGAAGCGGGCATAGTCGCGCAAGGTGGCGTTCAGACAGCAAAGCGCGAATTCCTGACCCTGGCGGTCAATGCTCCAGAAGGCGTCGGCCTCGGCCCCGAGCGGCCCCCAGAGCCGGCTTTCGAGGTACTCGGCCACCGGCATCCCTGTCGCCACCTCCAGCACCAGCCCCAGCGCCATTGTGTCGGAGCTGACATAGTCGTTGAACGTGCCGGGATCGCGGACGCGTTCCAGCCCGGCCAGCATGTCGACCTGCGGCTGGCCCATTGCCATGGCCCGGATGAACAGCATGTTGATGTCGGACATGGCGCGCGCATAATCTTCGTCGAAGGCGATGCCCGAAGACATGGTCAGCGCGTCCTCGATCGGCACCGCGCCGTAGGGCGTGCCGTCGAGCGCCGGGACATAGACGCCGATCGGATCGCGGATGCTGGCGATATGGCCCTCCTCCACGGCAATCCCGATCAAAGCCGAGATCACTGACTTGGCCATCGACCAGGAAGTGAAGGGCGATGTCTCGACGGCCCCGAGCCGATACTCCTCGTGAATAATCGCACCGCGGTGGACGACCAGCAGGCCCGTGGTCACTGTGCGATCAAGAAAGGCGGCCAGATCACGCTCGGCCCCCGCGAAGGCGTATGCGTCGGGCAGTGACCGCAGGTCGCGGTCGAATTCCCAGACCGGGCCCGAACGCAGCACGGGGCGGGATGGAAAGACCCGATCCATGTCGCGGAAGTTTTCCACCCGGTAGTCCTTAGCGAACAGGGTGATCCCGGCCCAGTAGGGGCTTTGCCGGAGCCATAGGAAGCCAGCGAAGATCAGCAGGGCAAGGATGCCAAGGGCCCAGGCGGCAATGCGAAACAGGCGATTAGCAAACATGAGAAGTCTCCTTTCGGTCGGGCGTGATCTCTCAATCGCCATCACTCGGTTGCACAGCGAGAAACGCGACCGGGGCGCCATGGACCAGCGCCTGGCCGAAGGGTGTGTTCGGTGCCCCGAGTATGGGGGCGTCGGTCGGAATCCAGACTGCTGCCTCGATCGGCGGCTGCGGTGCGGTGGCGGGGATTTCGACGAACTGAAAACCCGAGGCGAGGGCCGGTGTGGCGGCCAGAGGAAGCAGGCAAATAAAGCGAAGGATCATGAGAACTCCTTTTGGGCGTGGGAGGCGCGATGCAATCAGGCGTTAGCCGCGCTGCGAAGGATGCGAGCGTTCCACCAGAAGATCAGCGGCGTGACCAGAATCGTCGGACCCAGCCAGAGCACCAGCGGCGGCAGGAATGACAGGTTCACGACCACCGTGGCGGTGATCGTGGCGACACTTCCGGCCAGCATCCGGGTCAGGTGGCGGGCGATGCGCGCCTTGCCGGTGATCGGCCCGCGCCGCCAGTCGCGCCAGTCCGACAAAGCCAAGGTCAGCCCGATGGAGCCGAATACCAGCAGGATCACGGGTTCCCCACCACCCGCCGCGACCAGCTGCACCGCGCCGATGGCGAGCATCGCGGCCCCGGTCAGCGCCATTGCAGCACCCGTCAGATGGTCGGTCCAACGCGGGCGGCCATCACGCTGCGCCCCTGCCCGCCATCCGGTGAAGACGAGATAGAAGCTGAAGACGCCGATCACGAACAGGAACAGGTTCGGCCGCAGGGCAAC
>JAFIEM010000205.1 GCA_020832555.1 Natronohydrobacter sp.
CGATCTCATCGACAGTTTCGGTCGTGCTCTCGACCGCGCCTTCGACGGCTTCTTCCACGGCTTCTGCAGCTTCTTCGGCAACGTCTTCCAGAAGCTCTTCGGTTGTGGCGTCTTCTTCTACTGCGGCTTCTTCTTCAGGCTCGACAGCTTCGGGTTCTGCAACCTCCGGCTCCACCGGCTCGGGTGCCTCGACCGCTTCCTCGACGGTCTCGGGTTCGACGGGCGTCTCTGTCACCGGTTCGATCACTTCCGGGGCCTGGCGCGACTGGAACCCGAACCAGATACCCGCCGCGACGGCAACCGCAGCGATGATCGCAAGAAGGGTCTTGTTCATGATGTTTTCCCTCTGAACAGCAATACTCTGGCCGCGCCTATGCCAGAATTGTCAGGGTTTGCAAGTCAACTCTGCCGCAACTGCGAAAACAAGCATGTTATCGCGGATGGGACTTGATCTTCGTGCTTGAATCGCACATGCCCCACCATTAGTTTAAGACAGCACTTGAAACAGCATACAGGAGGCTTCCCATAGCCCGCAGACCGCATAATGCCCCGCCACAACGCGATACCGGACCGCGCATCAATGATCGCATCCGGGCGCCGGAGATTCGCCTCATCGGGGCAGATGGTGAAAACCTGGGGGTGGTCAAACCCTCGCAAGCGCTGATCCTGGCCGAAGAGGCCGGGCTCGATCTGGTCGAGATCTCGCCCAATGCTGTGCCGCCCGTCTGCAAGATCATGGATTTCGGCAAGTACAAATACGAAGTTCAGAAGCGCGAGGCCGAAGCGCGCAAGAACCAGAAGATCATCGAGATCAAGGAAGTCAAATTCCGCCCGAACACGGATACGCATGATTACGATGTGAAGATGCGCAACGTGTTCCGTTTTCTGGAAGCGGGCGACAAGGTGAAGGTCACGCTGCGTTTCCGTGGCCGCGAGATGGCGCATCAGGACATCGGCGCGCAGCTTCTGCACCGGGTCGCTGCGGATATTGACGAGATCGGCAAGGTCGAGAACATGCCCAAGATGGAAGGGCGGCAGATGATCATGATGATCGCGCCGCGCTGACCGTTGACGTGATCTGAGCGCATGAAACCCGCCGTATTACCGGCGGGTTTTTTTCATGGCCCCGTTTTTTCATGGCCCGCGTGATCAACTGGCCGTGCCAGGTGCGGGAAAGACCTCAAAGCGCGCCTCATATCCGGTGCCGTGCGCCAGCAGACACATGCGCCCGTCGCGCAATGTCACGGTCAACGTCCAGCGCTGGCTGTCTTCTGCGGCGAAAAGTTCCATCACGGCAGGGCCCGCCTGCCCCATGGCGCGGCGGGTCTGTTCCTGCTTCGAAAGCATGTCAAGCACCTGCGCGCGCGCGGCGCATTGCAGGGTCTGGGCACTGGCAGGCGGTGCGAGAAGTACGGCAAGACAAAGGCAGAGAGCGCGCATGGGGGGATTCCTTTTCAGACAGGGTGTTGCACTGTCCCAGCCTGCCAGCCCGTCGCGAAAGCCGCGTTAACCGGGCGTGCGCTGCCATGTTAGCGCCGCAAGACGCCTCGTCACTGCTGCAATGCAGCATTTTCTGCTTGCGATTTATGTCGCGAAATGATCCACAGGCGACAGAAAATTACGAGGGACTTATCATCATGGACACACGCCCGTTCCGGTCAGTTCTGTATATCCCCGGCTCGAAAGAGCGTGCGCTGGAGAAAGCCACGACATTGGCCGCTGACGCGATCATCTTCGATCTGGAAGATGCGGTCGCCATTGATGAAAAGGCCCGCGCCCGTGTGCTTTTGGCGGAAACCTTGCAAAGCCATGATTACGGCACCCGCGCGAAACTGGTGCGGATCAATGCGCTCTCGAGCCAATGGGGCCGCGAGGATCTGGAGGTGATCGCTTCCGCCCGGCCCGAAGCGATTCTGCTGCCCAAGGTGGATGAGGCGGCGCATGTCGAGGAACTGGCCCAGCTGCTTGATGCCCGCCCCGAGACGGCGGAAACCCGCATCTGGGCGATGATGGAATCACCGCTTGGCGTGATGAATGCGCTCGCGATTGCGCGCGCGCCGCGTATGGCGGGGTTCATCATGGGCACGAATGATCTGGCCAAGGATATGGGCTGCCGCTTCCGCCCCGACCGGCTGCCACTCATGAGCGCGCTGCAACTGCCGCTGATCGCGGCAAAAGCGGCCGGGATCGTGGCGGTGGATGGGGTCTATAACGCCTTCAAGGATGAAGATGGCCTGCGCGCCGAATGTGAACAGGGCCGCGACATGGGCTTTGACGGCAAGACGCTGATCCATCCCTTGCAACTGGCGATTGCCAATGAGGTGTTTTCGCCCTCTGTTTCCGAGATCGATCTGGCAAAACGGCAGATCGAGGCCTTTGATGCGGCCACCGCGCGCGGCGAGGGTGTCGCCGTTGTGGATGGCAAGATCGTCGAGAATCTGCATATTGTGACTGCGAAGCAAATCCTTGCGAAGGCAGAGGCCATCGCGGAACTGACGGAGTAGCCATTTATGGGAAATCTGGTCCTGATCCTTGGCGTCGCCCTATGGGCGGGCGCGCATCTGTTCAAACGCGCGGCCCCGGATCGCCGCGCGGCGATGGGCGAAGCGGGCAAGCTGCCGGTCACATTGGCGCTGGTGGGCTCCATTGTGCTGATGACATTGGGCTATAAATGGGCCGATCCGATCTGGCTCTGGGTCAGCCCGCCCTGGATGGTGCATCTGAACAACCTGCTGGTCTTCATCGGCTTTTATCTGTTTGCCGTGTCGGGTCTGAAAACCCGGCTGCACCAGAAAATCCGCCATCCGCAGCTTTCCGGCTTCAAGGCCTGGGCGGTTGCGCATCTGTTGGTCGTGGGTACCGTGCAGGGCGTGATCCTGTTCGGCGGCCTGCTGGCCTGGGCGGTGGTCTCGGTCATCGTGATCAACCGCGCGAACCGCAGCTGGACCCGCCCGCCCGAGGCAGCCGCCTGGAAAGAAGGTGTTGCCGTGGTCGGTGCGTTGTTCGCGATGCTCGTTGTTGGCCAGATTCATGGCTGGCTCGGGCCCTGGCCCTTTGGGGGGGCGTGATGCTGGCCTATCGTTTGCTGACGGAAGAGGACACATCAGCCTTTTGCCACAAGGTGACAGAGGCGCTGT
>JAFIEM010000050.1 GCA_020832555.1 Natronohydrobacter sp.
CCATGCGCGCGGCTTGATGGGCGAATGCACAGGCCAGCCATGTCTTTCCCGTGCCAGTCTGGCCAGTGAGAATGATCTGCTCATGCGCCTTGAGCTACCCGCCCTGAGCCAGTGAGAGGATCTGTCGGCGATCGAGGCCGCGGGTGGCCGCGGATCACCGCGACGAGCAGACGGTGATGATTGACGCAATTTATCTGAAGGGCCACCTAACAGCGACCAGCCTGGCCGCGAAAAAGGGGGGCGTAGACGCCTGACTGGGCGGATCCTACATCCAATTTGTTTTCCGCTATTTTTCATGCGAAACAATACCGGCGATGCCATCCAGGTCTCTGCTGGCCGTTACCAGACTGTAAGGACAGAACCAGCCAGCAAGATTGCCATAACCAAGTTGAATATACGCACTTGGCGACTATTTCGGATCAATGAAGCAAGAAGTGCGCCGCCCGAAAGCCAAAACCAGTATGCTCCACCAGCGATCATCGCAAAGCTGAAGAAATATAAGATGATATCCATCAGTTGCGCGCGTTCAGGGAGAAAGGCTGCCATGCTAGTAAGGCTTACCACCCACGCTTTGGGATTGACGAGTTGGAACGTAAAGCCACCCCAGAATCCAAGAGGCTCGCTTGTACGCATAAGCGAATGATCTCCGAATGATGCGAGGGCCAGTCGCAACGCGAGCCAGAGAAGATATGCTGATGCAAGTATCTGCATGACCGATTTGAAGCCGGGATAAGCTAACATAAGGGCGCTTAAGCTAGCCGCCGTCGCGGCCAGCATTACAATGAAGCTGGAGACAAGCCCGGCTGTCATGGGCGCACTACGTCTTACGCCAAAATTGAGGCCCGATGTAAGCAACAGAAAACTTGTCGGACCTGGCGTCACGGATGACGCAAATGCAAAAGTACAGAATGCGAGAAAAGCGTCTGGTGTCATCTATCTATCACCTAACCGAGGCGCGCTCAGCGCGGTTTTTCCGCACGTTGCGCCATCCACTGCATTCGGCTAAACCTCGCTCGTAATGAGCACAAGTTTGCTTAAGTAGAGATACACTCTGGCTGTTTAGCGAGTGCACCTACAGTTGCGCGGGTCTGACATCTTTGCATCTGACCAGGCCCAAGCGGTGCTCAAGCACATCACCCGGCCCTCCAGCCGACGTCGACGACCAACGATTCCGGAGCGATCGCCCCGACTGCGACCCGGTCTACAATCCGCCCCTCGAATTCAAGAGTGAGTAGCAGCTCGACGTCCAGACGCTTCTTCGGGTGACCCGCCGGTCGATCAGCGTCGAGTCGCCCGACACCCCGGTCCGGATCTCCTGGTCCGCATCCTCGCCGTCGGGCTGGGATGTCGCGAGTTCTCGGGCTGTCGCAAACAACTCCGGGCGCTATCGCGATCGCGAATACAGCTCGAGGTGAAGAGCGATTTCTCAACTCGTAAAATCAGACAGTCTTGACGGATGGCGGCATGCCACTTGGGAAATGTCGGTTACGAACCGTAAATCCGCATGAAGGCTGGCCAGGCTGCGGCGTCCGCGACGGTCTTGTCGCGGCAGAACGCGTTGCAGAAGCCGAAGACGCGTCCACCGATCTCCGCCAGATGCGTGACAGGCAAACCCGAATAGGGGCAGAGGTCGTTTTCCGGCGTTCCGGTGTCGAGAGGCCGCGAGTCGAAGGCGGGAGGTGCCGGGAACGGCGATCGTTCGAGCGGCATGCAGTACTGCGGTAGCTCTGGCCCCTCGGCCAGACTCATCGCGCGCCACCGGCGGAAATCGGACTGTGCGAGGTGGGTGCGGACATAGGTCTGCGCCGTAGTAGAGACGGACAGACCGTAGGTGGCGATCCGGGTTGCGACAGGTGCGTAGGAGGCATCCGCCAGCGTGTAGTCGCCGTAGAGGAACGGCCCGCCGGAGCGTTCGAGTGCGCGGCTCCAGATGGTGTCAATCCTGTCGAGATCGGACCGAACGTCTGGCGGTGTCTGGAAATTCGCCCAGCCGGTGTAGAGATTCATTGGGCAAGCGTCGCGTAGGCCGCCAAAACCCGAATGCATTTCGGCGATCAGACTGAGCGCGTCAGCGCGGTCTTTCGAGGCGGCAGGGAGCAGGTGCTTGTCGGGGAACTCTTCTGCGAGGTGCCAGGCGATGGCGATGCTATCCGTCAGAACGCCGCCCTGGGGCGTTTTCACGACTGGCACCGTGCCCGCACCGCCGAAAGCGGCGATTTGGGCGTCGAAGACGTCCGAGTACATGCGGGTTTTTTGCACCGCGACATCTATACCGAAGACGGCAAATGGTAGCCAGCCGCGCAGCGACCAAGAAGAATGGCCGCGCTGGCCGATGAGGAGGTCATAGGTCATGAGCGCAGCGGCGATGGCACATCACGCCATTCACAGTTTGGTCTAGGTTCAAGCATTCAGGCCTCCAACAACAATATTCCGTCTTGATTGCACCGTTCGATTTTGGCATCAATCGTTCTATGCCCTCAAAAAATGCCAAATTGCCAACGATTGCGATCCTGCTGTTCCCTGGGGTCAAACTTCTCGACGTCACGGGGCCACTTCAGGTCTTTGCAGATGCGAGGCGTGATGGTGAACCCGCTTATCATACCGCTCTAGTTTCTCTGACGGGCGGCACCATCTCCACAGACGCCAGCATCGCTTTACCAACTGCTCCGCTTGACACTTTAGTTTTTTATCAGTCGCTCGACACTCTCATAGTTGCTGGCGGTCGCGGTGTTTTCGAGGTCGCCGCATGCGCTGCCCATCAGGAAACACTAACCAAGCAATCGAAGGTAGTTCGACGGCTCGCCTCGGTCTGCATTGGAGCGTTCGTCTTGGCCGCAGGTGGGTATTTTGACGGGCGCTCCGCGACCACTCATTGGGCGTATTGCGAGAAGTTGAAAAAGATGCATCCGGCCATCGATGTTAGGCCCGATGCAATCTTTGTCAAAGATGGATCTATCTGGTCCTCTGCGGGTGTCAGCACGGGCATTGATATGGCGCTCGCCATGGTTGAATCAGACCTTGGCGCAGAAGAAGCCTTACGACTCGCCCGGAGCCTAGTTCTCTACATCAAGCGCCCTGGTGGCCAAGAACAATTCAGCGCCCCGCTCGCGGCGCAGGTAGAAGGTGCTGGGACGCTTGGTCCCGTCCTTGCCCACATACGCACAAACGTGTCAAAACGCCTTGATACAGTCCAGCTGGCCAATTTGGCCGGAATGAGCAAACGCACCTTCGCACGCCGGTTCCAGGATGAAGTAGGCGACAGTCCAGGCCGTTATGTCGAGCGTGTCCGCGTAGACGTTGCGTGCGAGGCTTTCAACTCGGGTGAGAGCTCTGTCAAGTGGGTGGCGCAAATTGCAGGATTTGGCAGCGAGGAGAGGATGCGGCGAGCATTTCAGCGCAACAAAGGTATTGCGCCCTCGGAATATCGTGACCGTTTCTTTGGTTAATTTGCGAATCGGTCACGGTATTCCGAGGCCAGGACCCATTGATTTCAGCCTTGCGGCGTGATTCGCGCTCCTTAGGGAGGCCGATCAATGAGCAACCTTTTCTGGCAAACCAACACTCAGATGGAGCGTATGAAACCCTTCTTTCCCAAGAGCCATGACAAGCCGCGTGTCGATGATCGGCGCGTGCTGAGTGGTATAATTTTCATCAATCGCAATGGGTTGCGATGGTGCGATGCGCCCAGGGAATACGGTCCACACAAGACTTTATACAACCGTTGGAAGCGATGGAGCGATATGGGCGTGTTTGCGCGGATCATGGCGGGTCGACGCATGCGGTCATCCGGGAAGGCCTCCGGATCGGATAACTGCAGGTGCCACAACAGGGTCACGGTATGAACTGCGGGATCGCGCTCGAGGATTGGCACCAGCGCTGCTTCCCACACCGCCTCGAGCGGGTCGGGCACTGTACGGCCCCGAGTGGCCTTGCGTTGCGACGGGAGACGTGGATCGGCATCGATACGACGGGCGGTGCGTTCGCTGAACCCTGCACGGGCGGCAGCAGCACGCTGGCTATGATGAAGGCGGTCAGTCATGTATAATCTCACTTGCTGGTCGGTGGCGGATTTGCCCGGCACGGTCTGATCTCCGTTTGGTTGCAGAGATCTCGACCCTACCGGCCCGCAGCGACCAGCACCCACCCCCCTCGAAGAAGGCCGCGTCGGTGGCCCAAACCTACGGTCGGGCTACGCCCTCCATCCGGTTCGCGCCACCGGCCAACTCGGTTGACGGTGCCGGCCAGCTTGGTTGTCGCGCATCAAACCCGGTATCGCCGACCCTGATCGCTCATGTGAGGCTCCAAGACTCCGCCGGCCCGGTCCGGACTTGCTGCTGCGGGTTCGCAAGCACCGCGGCGAGGCGAGGCGATCTCCCCGACCCCCTGCGCCGGAAAGTGGTGCTCCGGGCGCCAGCCCAAGAGTTGCCCTGCGCGCGCGCCCTCGATGCGCTGCGAGCGAGCCTTCCCTGCGACCCAGGGTCCATGGCGCCGTACGGCCTCCGCAACGGGCAGGGGTTGTAGGCTGGCCTGCATTCCATGCGCCTGTTCGGCGGCCGCGATGATGGTCGTCACCGAAACGGCCGGGTCACTCACTGCAAGGATGTCAGTGCAAGCCGCGTCCGGGCGCAATGCGTTGATATAGAGAGTCGCGAGGTCCTCGGCATGGACAAGCGGCCACAGGGTCTCGGGCGAGCCAATGACCTCGACCGGCTGTTGCCCGGCGACGGCCGCGCCGATCTCAGCGGTGCAGCCGGCCTTATCGCTCCAGACAAGGCCCGGATGGAGGGTGACCACATCCAGATCTGCGGCGCGCAACCGGTCGCGATGTGCTATCATATATGCGAAGGGCGGCAGGGGATTGAAGGCGTCCGCCTCGGTGATCGGCGGATCGCTGCGCTCGGGATAGAGCCAGCATCCGCCAGTGTAGACAATCCGTTTCGGCGCCCGCCCGGCCCTTGCGAGGGCCTCCATTGCACCAGTCCAGATGTCGTCAGCGGCAGCGAGGTCACCCTCGAAGGCAGCTGCCAAATGTATCACGGCATCGGATGCCGCCACTGCTTCATCCCATGTCTCGGGCCTGGTCATGTCGCCGACAACTGGCTGCGCGCCAGCTGCCCGAAGCGTTTTGGCGCGCTGGGCGTTGCGCGTGACCGCGACAGTCTCATGGCCCGCCGCAATGGCAGCGCGCATAACCGCGCTACCGATGTGTCCAGTGGCACCGAATATCAACACGCGCATCAGGCGCTTTCCTTCCCTCGTGCCGACTAAAGGGTTCGAAGCCCTTGGAAGCGGCGTACAACATTCCGCTGCGCCCCCAAACCGTCCAGATCCAGGCTCGATCTTGAGGCGCATTTCACAGCAGCGATGCCCTCTTCTTGTCACCAGAGCCTGAAGCAACCGTTATTCATCCTGCATAGGTATCGCAGTTCGGTCTTGATCAAGAAACCTGCGAAGGTCCTCCAGTTCGGCCCGAAGTCGGGTGATTTTTTCGACCGGGAAGCTGAGCGCAAGGCGCGCCATATCGCGTGCCAATTGCTTCAGAACCTCTGCCCGGAACTGTTGTCCGCGATCGGTCAGGTGAATCAGCGCAGAGCGCCGATCCGTAGGGTGGGGGGCACGCTCGATAAGACCGTGGCGTTCCAGAATACTGAGCGAATGGGTCATCGACGTCTTTGGCACCTGAAAGATGCGGGCCAGAGCGCCCGGTGTCTGGCCCCCACCGATGCGCGCAAGATGGTTGAGCACAACGAATTGTGGCTGCACGAAACCGGCAGGCAGGCAAGCCTCGAGCCGCACGCGCGACAACTGCTCGAGGATCCCGATTTCGGTGAACAGCAAAAAATACTCGGACAGTTCCGGGTCAGACATTCATGATCCTGTCTTCCAACGGCCAGCGCGGCGAGAGCCCGCGTTGCGAGCCATATCCGATTCGGGCCAGCATCTGAACCCTGCCACCCCCCGGGGCCAATGTCGAATGCAGCGTGGAATATGGCCCGGCCATTTCCGGGAATTCCTGCAACGCCTGGCTGAGTGGATGAAACCCGATCCCCGCGGCGGTCGCCGCAAGGTTCACGCGCAACCAGTCCGCCCCGGCGGCGATCTGCGTCGCCCGAGTGTTGTCATCGCTGATCAGCCAGACGAAGCCCATCGCGCTGTCGCTGTTGGCGAACACCGCGTCCATCCCTGATCGGAAGATGAAATGCGACGGGTCGGCCGCCGCGTCGCGTGTGAACATCCGCGCCAATCGTAGTGTTTCGAACACCGGCCCTCCAAAGCTGATCCCGTCGGGGTTTGCGTCAATCTCTGCGCGGCCGATGCGAAACAGATCGACGCTTTCGTGATGCGTATGCGGCGTCTCGGCCTCGATGCGCAAAGCCTCGCGCGCCAGCTGTCGCAGCGGCTGCACCACGCTCGGATCGATTGCGCTACCGAAGCGCATGCCGGTGCTGACCACGGCCTCAAGCTGCGCGATCACATCGTGTGACACGGGACGGTCGATGTCGAATGGCGTCTTGTCCGACCTTCGCGCCAGAACATGTGCAAAAAGCGGGTCGGTTGCTGCTTGTGGTTGCGAAATGAACACCACCCGTGCCACGGGACGGTCGTCCAGTCGCGCCGCATCGCTGCCACGGGGAAACAACTCCACTTCGACAAGATATCCATCTTCTGCAGCCGCCATGCGTAGGAGTTCCAGAAAACACCCCATGCCGATCAGGATCTGCCGATGGTATGGGTCGGTTTGCGGCAACAACCGCTCCAGATCGACATGCAGCACAACGGTGTCGTCGCTCTCGAGACTGGCAAGCCATGGCTGGCGGTTATGCGGGCTTGGGGCCAGCAACGCCCAGGAAAGAGCGCGCATCCGGGCATCGCGATAGGAGCCGGCGTCTTTCCAGGGTTGATAGGCAGTCTGAGGAGGGCGCGTCACTGCGTATCCGAGACTTGCGGTCGCGGCAATGATGCTGCCGCCCCCAATCAGTGCGAGTGTGCGCCGCCGTGTGAGCTTCATGCTGGACTCCTTATTGTTCGATAACGCACTATCTTGTTCGATATCGAACGTCAAGGTATTTGTGCCGACCCCCGAAACTCACACTGCTGCTTCGAGATGGTCCCAAATCTGATCGACGACTGTCGCGGTGGGCGTTTGCAACAGATCGTGACCCGCACTCGGCAAAATGCAGAGCCGCGCCGCCAGCAGAAGGCCGTGCAGACGCTCCCCATCGACGGGGGCTGATGGGATCAGCGTCGCCCCAAAGGAGGGGGGGTGGCGCCGGTATCTGCGGGAGTCTGGCAAACTGGTCTTCTACCGGCTGCGCAACCCAGCTCGCGGCCATCGGGAATGCGCCAAAATAGTCCTGACGGCAGTCTTAGCCCCTGAAACGCTACAAGGGCAGCCCGCCCGATGTTGCGACCAGTAAAAGCCTTGTCACCATCGCGGGCAAGGCCAGCGCAACCTGCAGCGTGATATATCCCACCATCGATTGCGCGACAATTTATACTGGCGTATCGATTTCCGCCTTAACCATGGTGGTCAGGTCATCGAAACTGCCGATCCCCCCCTTGCGTCGGTTCGCACCCGAGGCCCGGCCAGGCAAAAAGCCGGACATTGCAGGCGAGGCGATCGGCAACGGGTTTCCAAAAGGCGACGCTCCCCGAAGCGCCGGGTAAGAAGAGAGTTTCGTCATGCTGTCACACCGATTGAGATGGCGGCTCGTCACTCCGTGCACTAACTCTGCGCCAATCAAGCATCGCTATCCTCCTATTCAACTGGCCCGAAGCCACGCCGAGATGCGACCTCCGAAAGAATCGCAAGAAGCCAGGAGGCATCATGTCGACGGCGCGCTTCAACCTGGCGTTCGGTGATTTCTGCCGCACACTTAAGTAGAAGGTCACCGGCGACACCGAGATCACCCCGCGCATCGGAAGGGAGCCGTCTCAGCCCTGCGAGGTTGCCACGCATCAAGCCAGCAACGCCAGGGCGGAACAGCTGTGTCGTATCGAAGAGCATGAGCTTAAACATACTGCGGCCCCATCGTAAGATACACTAAAAGATACACTATCTTTAGTGTATAATCCTATGCAACGCAACATTCTGGCACGCGCATAGGCAAAAAACTCACATATGGCCTGAATCAGATGTTGATTATGACAGCCTCAGGGCGCGCGCTGCGCTGCCACCGCCAGATTTGGACTTGTGATACCCTTTCAAATCGATCATTGTATCTAGTCATGAGGATTCGTGTAATGATACATATTCGCAATTTCATTCAGCGTGTGTCGAATCATATGTTGGCCGCACCTCTTGCGCCTCACCATTCGCACAGGCGGAGCTCTGGATCAGCGGCGCGTGCACCGATCTTTGGTAGAGATCAATTTGCAACCCGCAGCGAACGGCGCGCGGGTCACGGCGCGGAAGGCACGCGCGACGGCACGCCCCAGCTTAAGCAACACCGTACGAGCGGCAAGGGCGCGCAGATGATGGGCGCAGGCGATGGCGTTGCCGATCTCTTCCGGCGCGATATGGGGCGGCTTCTGGAACGGCGATTTCGACATGGAACTGTCCTTTCGTTGACGATGCGACACACCATATCGCGCTGCCGAACCTCAATTACCCCCCTCATTCCGGCGGAGTGTCTTTCATGACACGCAACAATCGTTTGACCTCGGACGACATCCTCATGCTGAGGGATGTCATGGTCGCAGGCAGCTTTGCCGGTGCAGCCGAGCCGCTGGGCCTAACGCCCTCGGCAGTCTCGCGCGCAGTTTCGCGCATCGAGGACAAGCTCGGTGTTCGGCTGCTGACACGCAGCACGCGCCGCCTTGCACCAACTCCCGAAGGCGAGGCCATGCTGGCGGAGGGCGAGGCCGTGATCGAGGCACTTGCGGGGCTGGAGGCCGAATTGACGCAGGGCCGGGCGCGCCCTGCAGGACGCCTGCGCGTGTCCATCACCACCGCGTTGGCGCAATTCGTTCTGGCCCCTAACCTGACCCGCTTCGCCGCGCGCTTTCCGGAAATAGACCTCGATCTGAATGTTTCGGACCGCCGGGTGGATCTGCTGGCCGAGCGCATTGATGTGGCGATTCGCACCGGCCCGCTCTCGGACTCTGCTTTGCGGATGCGGCGCATCGGTTCGGCGCCTCGGGTGATCTGCGCCAGCCCGGCCTATCTGGGCCGTTTCGGTACGCCGACCCAACCTTCCGATCTGAAGCGGCACACCTGTCTGGGAATTCTGGGACATGAAGGGTTGGCGCGCTGGGCCTTCGATAGTGGTGATGTGACCGTCAACCAGAGGCTCTGCGCCGACAGCGCCGTGATGCTGCGCGCCATGGCCATTCATGGCGCGGGTCTGGTGCGCCTGGCCGACTTTGTGGTGGCCGAAGCGCTTCGGGACGGAACGCTCAAGGCGGTTCTGACGGATCGGCATCGGTCAGAAGCGGTGCCGATCCACGCGCTGACACTGCCCGGCCCGAAGCCGCCACCCCGGATAACGGCCTTTGTCGAGTTTCTGGCCGAGGTACTGCACGCGCCATCTCATGGAGGTAAGGATGCCTGACAAGGTTGATCTATCGGTTTTCGTGGTCGATGCCTTCACCGACCAGCCTTTTGCGGGAAACCCGGCGGCTGTCGTGCCCGTGCCGCAATGGCCCGAGGACAGCCTGATGCAATCCATCGCAGCGGAGATGAACCTCTCGGAGACCGCCTTCATTCGGCCGCGTCCCGTCACTGGCTGGGACCTGCGCTGGTTCGCGCCGCTGCAGGAGGTCGATTTCTGCGGCCATGCCACACTGGCTGCGGCCCATTTGCTCGCAAGCGAGTATGGAGCCGTGGGGTCGATGGAGTTTCACACTCGCGTCGGCGTGCTGAGGGTAACGCGTGATGGCGCGGCATTGCGGCTGGACATCCCGGCGCTGCCACCCGAGCCGGTGACCGCGCTGCCCACGGCGTTGACGGGGCTATTCGTGAGGACGCCCTGCATGGTCTTTCGTAATTTCGAGAACCTGTTCTGCCTGCTCGACGGGCAGGAGGCCGTTCGGGGCTTCGCCCCGAATATGGGCCAGCTGGCGGCTCTCGGCGCGACCGGCTTTTGCATCACAGCGCCCGGTGTGGGCGGAGTTGACTTCGTGTCGCGCTACTTCGCGCCTGGCGCAGGGATCCCCGAGGATCCGGTCACAGGGTCAACCCATGCCACGCTGGTCCCGTTCTGGGCCGCTCGGCTGGGGCGCGGAACGCTTCACGCGCGTCAGTTATCTGCCCGGGGCGGCATACTCGACTGCCAATTCGCGGGCGACCGCGTCTGGCTCACAGGTTACGCTGTCACGGTGCTGCGCGGCACCCTGTCACTTCCCGTCACTTACCCGACTGGTGGCAAGCTGCCGCCCAGCGAAGGAGATTGAACGCATGTCTCTGGAAATCTGGCTGGCCTTCCTGGTCGCCGCGGTGATCCTTGTCATGATCCCCGGCCCCACAATCCTTCGGGTGCTGTCGCAGCCGCTGGCTCGCGGATGGCGCGCGCATTGCTTGCAACGCCGGCCACGCTGCTCACAGTACTCAATCCCAAGTGCCTTGTGTTCTTCGTCGGCTTTTTGTCGCGATTCATCGACCCTGCAGGCGACTTCACGATCCAGTCAGCGGTGCTGGTGGCGCGCTTCGTGGCAGTCGCGTTTGTCAACACGGTGGCATGGGCGGCGCTCGGGGCGCGCGCGCCAGACTGTTGCCTCGCCGCGCGCGGTCCGGGTGATGGACCGGCTGGGCGGCGGCGCGCTGATCGGCGCGGGCATTCTGACAGCGCGCACAGCCTGAGCCGCCGTGATGCGCCATACTGTCCACCATGATCCTGGCATTTCGCGCGCGCGCGCAGGCGCGTCAGACCGCGCCATACCACTGCGGGTGGCCTGCGCGCCTTCAGGTTGCCAAACGCCGCCGCGCTGCGGCCAACGAGGCCGGGTGTACGTTCTCCGTCGCAGTATGGATATCGGGAACGGGTGCGCCCGCCACCATGGCCAGCGGCAAAAGCCCGGCCCAACCGCCGGCGGCGATGTCTTCGGAATCGTCCCCGGGCGGGCCGCCGCGCGACTTGGCGCTTGCCGCCTCTACTTCCAGCGCGATCACGCCAGTGGCCTTGATTTCCTGCGCCGTGGCTGCGCGCAACTCGGCGGTGCGGCCCGGCAGAGCGTGGTCGGTGATGGCGGTCAGGGCGGCCAGGCTTTCGCTCGCGTCGGTCACACACCGACCACGCCCATGCAGGACCACCGAGCGGTAATTCATGGAATGGTTGAAGCCCGAGCGGGCCAGCACCAGCGCATCCACCAGTGTCACGGTCAGGCACAGCGCGGCCGCCTTCCCAAGCGTAATCGCCCGCGTTTTCGAAGACCCATGCAGATAAACCACGTCACCGATCCTGCCATAGACCATCGGCATGACCATCGGTCGGCCCTCCGCGATGAACCCCACATGCGCCACCAGCCCTGCATCGAGCACGGCATGGATTGCTTCCCGATCGTAATGGGCCCGTTTGGCATGGCGGACACGGTTGTAGTGCGGTTGCATGGCGGACTCCTGCTTTTCTGTGCGCCGTTTATTGGGCAGATAATGGCCCTGCAAAAGAGCCAGTTTTGGAGGATATGATGGAGCCGGTCGAACTTTCCGCCCTTTTTCACGCGGAGCCGGGCGATGGCTTGGCGCTACGGCTATACCGCGCCGTGCAACGCGCGGCGCGGGCGGGGCGTCTGTTCCCGGAGGAGGCATTGCCATCTTCGCGCGCCGCAGCACGAAGTCTTGGGATCTCGCGCAACAGCGTGAGCGCGGCCTATGACCTGCTGCTCGCCGAAGGCGTGATCGACACGGCACCCGGCCGCCGCCCGCGGGTGCGCTCGCTGGCACCGTTCGCGCCGCCGCCCCCTGCCGCCACGCCGGCCCTGTCGCACCGCGGGGCAGCCTGGGCCGCAGACCCGCGCGCCCGTCAGGGGGCTGCAGGCGGCGGACTTTTTGCCCCCGGCGAGCCCGACCCGGCGCTCTTTCCCGCCGACGCCTTCGCCCGGCGGCTGCGGCGGGCCGCACGGCGGACTTCGCCACAAGCGTCAGGCTATGCCGACTATCACGGGTTGCCCGCGCTGCGCGCGGCAATCGCCGATCAGCTTGTGCGCCACCGGGGCCTGCGAATCGATGCAGATCAGGTGCTGGTGTTGCCGGGGATGCAGGCGGCCCTGGCGCTCGTGGCACAGACGCTTGCGGAACCCGGCGACAGGGTGGCGGTGGAGGATCCGGGTTATGCCGGGGCGCGTGCCGCCTTTGACGGTTCCGGGTTGCGGCTGACGCCTGTGCCGGTGGATTCCGAAGGGGCTTGCATCGCGCATCACTGTCGCACCCGGGCGGGGCCGGTGCGATTGATCTATCTCACGCCGTCCACCCAGTTTCCCACCGGGGCGCGCATGAGCCTGCCACGGCGGCAGGCGGTGCTGGCGGCTGCCCGGGCGCAGGGCGCGGTGGTGATCGAGGATGATTACGACAGCGAGTTTCTGTGGCGGGGCGGCGCAATTCCGGCGCTGCATGCGCTGGCGGGCGGCGACGGCGTGATCTATCTCGGCACGGCCGCCAAGAGCCTCGCGCCGGGGTTGCGGCTGGCCTGGGCAGTGGTGCCGCCGGGGCTGGCGGAGCCTTTGGCGCAGGCGCAGCGTAACCTTGGCATGGGAGCGAATGTGCATGTGCAGGCGGCGTTCGCGGGGCTCCTCGCCGATGGCGGATGGCGCGCGCATCTGCGCCGCATCAGCCGCGCCTATGCCGCCCGCGAAGCGCTGCTGGCCGAGGGGCTTGTGGCCCGCTGCGGCAGCGCACTTCGCCTGCGCCGTCCCGATGGCGGCCTGCAATTGGTCGCCGAGTTCAGCACCCCGCGCGACGAAGGGCTGATTCTGGCAGAGCTGCGCCAGGCAGGATTTGCTGTTTCAGCCCTGTCGGGCTATTGCATCGCGGCGCCGCGCTGCGGCCTTGTCATCGGCTTTGCCGAAGCCGACGCCGCCCGCGTTGACCGCTTCTGCGACGCGCTTGCCCGCGCGCTGGGCGCGATGACCGCATGAGGCGACCGACGTGCCCGGTGCGTGCGGCCCTGATATCAGTCGGGGTCCGCCTCATTGGCCTCCTCCAGAACCCATTCAGTAAAGGCCCGCACCTTTGGCCGACTTGCATCGGCTTCGGGATACACGACGTAAAAGCAATAGCCCTCGCCTCGACCGTCAGGTGCACCGAACGGATATACCAGCAGCCCCGATGCAATATCCGCAGCGACGACAGCGCGACTGGCCAGCGCTACGCCCTGCCCCGCGATTGCGGCCTGAACGACAAGGCTGTCTTCGCTGAATTGCGGCCCGCGATCAGCGTCGACATCGGTCAGCCCAGTGGCCAGCAACCACATGCGCCAGTTCGGGGCGAAGGCGTGCTGCATGCGCCATTGCGCATGTAGCAGGGTGTGGTGGTGCAGATCGGCGGGCTTGCGCAGCGGCTGCTCGCCTTTCATCAGGGCCGGGCTGCAGACGGGCGCGACGAATTCCGACATCAGGCAATGCGAGGTCAGGCCATCATAAACGCCAGCGCCGTAGCGGATCGCCACGTCCACATCGTCACGGCGGAAATCCACCACGCGTACATTGGCATCAACGCGTATGCCGATGTCTGGATGTCGGGCATGGAACCTCTCCAGCCGGGGCACCAACCATTTCGCGCCAATTGTCGGCCCCACGCTGACCGTCAGAACACCGGCCTCATCCTGCCGCCGCATGGCACGGTAGCCCTCGGCCAGTTGATCCAGCCCCTCGGTCATGCATGGCAAGGCCGCCTGTCCGGCATCGGTCAGCAGCAATGACCGCGTGAGACGACGGAAGAGCTTCACGCCGGCCATGTCCTCCAGCGCCCGGATCTGCTGGCTGACGGCGGCGGGGGTGACATTGAGTTCCTCCGCAGCCTTGCTGAAGCTCATTAGCCGCGCAGCCGCTTCGAAGGCGCGCAGGGAATTGAGGGGCGGAAGCTGTCGCATGACACTCGTATTGTTAAGATAAACTAATGTATCCCAGCAGAAAGCATCGTTTGTCAACCCAATGAAACAGGCACAAAAGTGTAACCTGAAAGGCAGGAATACGGAACCAGCCTGCCTGTTTTGATAAACTTTCCTTGCCCACCCAACGAGCGGGCACAACATGAAAGGTTTGGACATGCTCCCATACACATACTGGATGCGCCCCGATCCGGATGGCAACTTGCGCCGTCAGAACGAGGCGCGCGCCGCTGACATGTATCAGGGCACGCGTCGGATCGTGCGGCTCGGGCAACGTGCTTACGAGATGCTGATGCGCGGACTCAGGACACGCAGCGCAGCGTCCACGCAGCAACCCTTGCGGGCTGACGCGTCCGCGCGCGCCCGCCGCTGACGGGTGCTTGTGACTGGCCTGCCACAAACCAACTGGCCCCGTCATTCGACTGCAATCTGGCACTTCCATCACCGCACGATCCGATATAGGGGGTTAGTACAAAAAATGGGAAAACCATGCCCGGAACAGTACGACACAGCCATTCGCGCCGCCGCGCACAGCCTATCGGCTGCGTCGCGACGCTGCGCGTCACCGGGTGTTGTCATGCAATGTTCCCGGTAACGCAGTGGCGAAAGCGCAACGCCTGAGCCGGCCGCAGTGTTGCGGCCACCCTGCCCCGGTCCGCTCCCCTGCTCGAAGTTTCCCCCATGTTCCTGCACGATCCGGCCATTCGCGCGGCCTATCCCAATCTTCATGTCGGCTTGTTGCTGCTGCGCCACGCGCATCGACTGGATCTCGACGATGGGCCAGATGATCCGACACATGCAGACGGTTCGGCCCATCCGGTCGCCCGGCTTTGTGCCACCTTTGCAGCCGAGGCAGGGCTGAGCGCCACTGTTCTCGATCTCGACCGGATTGCGGGCACCCTGCATGTGCGCTTCGCCCACGGCAGCGAACAGTTCGAGGACATCAGCGGCGGGCTGTCCCATCCCGAGGCGGGTGAGGTGATCTTCGTTGACGCCGCAGGCAGGGTTTGCCCGCGACTGGAACGCGCGGCGCAGCCCGCATTCCGTGCTTTCGAAGGGCACGCATACTGCACTTGTGGTGGTGCAGACGCGGCAGCCCGAGGCCGGACTCGGTGTTCGGCGCCTTCTGGAGCGGCTGGCTGGTGTGTTGCAGGCGGCGGGAGGGGCAGTCGAAACGCTCGACCTGACCTTTCAAAGGCCGCGCCGCCCGGACGCGCCGCGGGCGGCCGCCTGCTGAGGCCCACGGAAGACCAAGTGTCCCTTGGCCGATATCCGCACCCGGACAGTGGCTGCGGGGCGCGTGTGTAACCGCAGCGCGTTCTTTGCCCGGTCATGCGCCCCTGATGGCGCGGGCTGGACGACCGGCGCGCGACAGGCAATCGGGGTCGCGGGCGCACTTTCCGAGCAGCTTTGGGCGGCTGCAGACCCGGCTCAATCACCGCTAGCACCCTCTTGCGCGCCCGCCGTTTGCCGCAATTGCGTCACCAGAAACGCGCTCAGCTCCCGCACCCGGCGCGGCGGCGCCGCGCCTTCGGGGCGCAAGATGACCACGGCGCCCTGCGGCTGCGGTGGGCTCTCCCTAAGGACCGGTTGCAGGCGTCCGGCGGGGATATCGTCGCGACAAAGGAATTCCGGTAGGCATGCCAACCCCTCGCCCGCCAGGCAGGCCATATGCAGCACATCCAGCGCGTTGCAGCGCAACCCCGGACCAAGCCGATGGGCCGTGGCACTGCTATGGACCAATCCCCAATCGCGGGGCTGCCATTCCTGCGCGAGCGTCAAGCAGCGGTGATGTGCAAGCTCCCCCGGATGCGCTGGCGCCCCCCAGGCGCGCAGATAGTCCGGCGTAGCGCAGATCAGTCGCGCATACCCCATGACCCTCCGGACGATCAGGCCTGAGTCAGCCGGCACCCCGGTACGGACCGCCAGATCCATACCCTCGCCGGTCAGATCGACATTCCGGTCGGTCAGGTTCAGCGCGATCTCGACTCCCCGGTGCTGGCGCATGAAGGCGATCAGGGCCGGGGCGACACGTGCCCGGCCAAAAGCGATGGGCGCGGTCATGCGCACCGGGCCGCGCAGGCTGTCCGCGCCGACGGCGATGTCGTCCTCCAGCGCCGCAAGCCGCGTCACGATCTCGCGCGCCTCTTCGGCATAGTGTCGGCCCGCCGCGGTCAGCGCCATGCGCCGGGTGGAGCGATGCAGAAGCACCACGCCCAGGCGCGCCTCGAGAAGCGCAACGCGTTTTCCGACGGCCGAAGGCGTCTGTCCCAGTGCCCGTGCCGCAGCCGAGAAGCTGCCGTGATCCACCACTGCCAGCAGATTGTTGAGGTCATCTATCTGCGTCATCTATTCCTGCAAAGATCAAGTGTTGTGCTGATTTTTAATATTATCACCTCAGCTGATCTTTTGTATCAATATTCGGACCGCTTGAACAGCACATGACCGGATTGCCATGACCTGCACGCCTATCCTTTTTTCCCCGCTCGACCTGCCCAATGGCACGCGCCTGAAGAACCGGATCGTGAAATCCGCGATGTCCGATGCCCTCGGCAATGGACGCGGCGACCCGACCGCCGCGCAAGCGCGGCTTTACCGTCTTTGGGCCGAAGGCGGGGTCGCTGCTTCCATCATAGGCGAAGTGCAGGGGGATGCGCGCTTCGCCGAAGCACCGGGAAATCTGGTCCTCGGCGAGCATTCCGACACGGGCGCCTTTGCCGCGCTCTCACAGGCCGGACACATGGGCGGGACGCTACTTTGGTTTCAGCTCGGCCATGCAGGGGCGCTGACACCCCCCACCATCGGCACACCGAAAGGCCCCAGCGCGCTTGAACTGCCTGGCCTGCGCGCGCAGGCGATGTCACTGCCTGAAGTCCGCGCGCTGCCCGCCCGTTTCGCCGCGACCGCGCGCCATGCCGAACGCCTTGGCGCCTCGGGCGTGCAGATCCACGCAGCGCACGGCTTCCTGCTCAGCCAGTTCCTGTCACCGCTCTTCAACCGGCGCGGCGATTCCTATGGCGGCGGGATCGCAAACCGAATGCGGCTCTTGCTGGACATCGTCGAGGCCGTGCGCGCGACCATCCGCCCCACGACAGCCCTATCGGTGAAGCTCAACGCCAGCGACCAAGTTGACGGCGGTCTTGCCCCCATGGACGCGCTCGAAGTCGTGGCCGCGCTCGACCGCACCGGCATCGACATGATCGACATCAGCGGTGGCACTTATTTTCCGGGCGCAAAGGCCGCATCGGACCGTCCCGCCTCGGGCCCGTATTTCCTTGAGTTTGCGGCTACGGCGCGGCGGCGCACCCGGCTCCCGCTCATGGCAACGGGCGGGTTCAGGCAGCGGCAGGAGGCAGAGGACGCGATCCGCGACGGCACGCTTGATGCCATCGGTCTGGCGCGTGCCTTGGTCCTCGATCCGGGGCTGCCATCGCAGTGGCAGGCGGGTGGGGCAGATCCGGACTGGCCCCGTTTCGCCGCCAGCCCGCCGGGCGGGGTCACGGCATGGTTCACACAGCGTATGGCCGCCCTCGCGGCAAACGGTGATGCAGGCCCGAACCTGACTCCGGAAGAGACCCTGTGCCACGAGCAAAAGCGCCATGCCGCGCTGTCACGGATCTGGCGCGCGCGATTCTGTCAGAGCGCGTGCCGGCGCTGACGCAGCGCCACAATGACAGCACGCGAAACCTTCATTTCCGCCTCAGTGATGCGAGGCAGCCTATCGTGGACCTTAGCAAACGCAGGGGCGCCGACCATCCCAATGCCAGCGCAACCAGCCAGCAGTCCGTGCGGTAAAATACAAGTCGCACCCTGCGCTACGGCGACAGATTATATGTAATGATACACTATAATTATTGACTCAATAGTGTATCTGTTTTTATATATGATTTATAATGATACACAAGGTGCGAAAAATGATACGCTTGCTGCTCTTCGATCTCTTTCATCTGGTTGCGCCGAGCGCACGGAGCTTGCGTTCCGCCGCAGTCGACGATCTCGCGTCCATTCCTCCGGAGTTGCGTTCGGACATAGGCATGACTGATGCGCGTCTCGCCGATGAAATGCATGCGAGGGTGTGCTCGGCCATCGCGGCCCGTCGCGAAGAGGAGGCTCGCCGCCTGCTCGAGATCCTGAACCGGATAGCACGCAATCGGGGTTTTCCGAAGCTGCGCTGGCGGTCGGAGGGCGGGTCGTGAGCGTTGCAGGCGCAGGTCTGGACGGCGCTTTGCAACGGTGCAGCCTCTCGGAGGCGGGCACGGCCGCACCAGAATACCTGGACTTGGCCCGGATGCGCCAGCGCTACGGCTGGATCATTGGCACGCTGTGGGTCTGGGCTAACCGAGCCAGAGAACGGCATCAGCTTGAGATGCTCGCCCTCCAGGCGCCCGACAGTGTCTTCGAAGATGTCGGCCTGAACCGGGACGCGGCAGCGTGCGAGGCACGCCGCTGGTTCTGGCAAGAGCTTCTGGTCTGCCGGCGCCCTTGACAGCCATCGACTACCCTGCAAGTGTGTCATGACACACTTGCACAGGACCTCACCATGCGCCCCAGCCCGAATTGGACTCCGCGCCTGTTAGGCGAAGGCGGACGCCCATACGAGCGCCTTGTCGGCGCCTTGGCCGAGGACATTCTTTCCGGAGCGCTAGGGCCCGATGACCGGCTGCCCGCGCATCGCGATATAGCGGACAAGCTGGGGCTGAGCCTAGGCACCGTAACGCGCGCCTATGATGTGCTGCAGCGGCGCGGACTAGCCCGGTCGGAAAAGGGCCGCGGCATGTTCGTGAATGCCGCGCGCCCCGCTCGCCCAGCGTCGGTGGATCTGAGCGTGAACCTACCGCCCGCCGTCATCCAGTCCAGCACGCTTTCGGCGCTGATCACTGGGGTTGGCAGGGAGATCGACCCCGAGACCTTCACCCGCTACGCCCCCCCGGCCGGACTGCCCGAGCATCGGCTGATGATGGCTCGCAAGCTGGCCGAGGACCGCGGCATCCGCGTCGAACCCGCGCAACTGATGCTGACCAATGGCGCGCAACATGCCCTAGCCATCGCCATGGGCGCGCTGCCGCCGGGTGCAATAGCTGTTGAGGAACTGACCTATCCCGGCGTGTTGCGCGCTGCCCGTTCGCTGCGCCGTTCTCTTATCCCGCTGGCGCTGGACCGGGACGGGGTGCTGCCCGAGGCGCTCGAGGCCGCGCTCGACACCGAGACGCCGCCGATCGCGGTCTATCTGACCCCGTCAAGCCAGAACCCCACCGGGGCTCTCCTCTCAGAAGACCGCCGTCAGCGCCTGGCCGAACTGGCCGAGGCCCGCGGCCTATGGGTGATCGAGGATGATGCCGACGCGGTGTTCGCTCCGCCGGATCTGCCCAGCCTTGCCGAGCGCGCGCCTGATCACGTTCTGCATGTCGGCAGCGTCTCCAAGAGCCTCGCGCCGGGGCTGCGGCTGGGCTATCTTGTGACGCCGCCCGCCATGATCGAACCCTGCACCTGTTGGCTGCAGGCGACGGCCTCGATGGGAAACCCTCTGTCGGCGATGCTCATGTCGCAGGCCATGGGCGCGCGGCTGAACACATCCATCGCCGCCTCGATCCGAACCGAGGCCGCCAGACGATGCGCGCTGGCGCGGGAAATCCTGGAAACGTGGCTGCCCGAGAATACGCACGACGCGTTGCATGTCTGGTTGCCGATGCCAACGGCGCGGGCGAGAGAGATCGTGCTGGCCGCGGCGCGGCTGAACATCACCCTGGCCCCGCCTGACGCCTTCATGGTGGACCCCGGCGCTGAGGCGTCCGGCCTTCGCCTGTGCCTTGGCAATGCGCTCATGCCGGATTTGCGCGCCGCTCTGGAGAGCATTGCAACGCTGTTGCGCGGCGGGCAGAACGCGGCGCTTGTCTGACCCGCCGTGAAAGATTGCAGCACACCAGCCGTTTGATCGCGAACCGTGTAAAGCCTTGCGGTGCCATGATGCGCTCTGCGGGCAAGCGCACATTAGGTGACGGAAATGTTTTTATGAACTGAATGCTTCCAAAGGTTCAATCACACCCTCCTTCACTCAATGCCATCGGCCTCACTTCGTCTTTCGAATAAAATGACGTCCCGCCACTTTCCCGCCATGGCCCATATCCCATACGGCCCAATCGCGATCGTCGCCCAACCTCATGGAACCCACATTTTCGGTGCAGCGGGACGCTTGCTTCGTTTTCAGGAAAGATCTGGGCAACAAGTGTCCAGTACCCAGCTGTCGCGTTGCCCTTAATTGGGCTCTGCCTCACTTTGTGTGGCACAACTATCCTGAAACTGGAAAATTCAGGAGGGATAGTCGTGAGTTCGAAGAAGCACTGGTCGCCCGGGAGCGATGTTGCCGCTCAAGGCGTTGAGCGAAGTGAATCCGGCGGGTGGATTGTATCTGGCGTCTTGGCACCCAACGGCATTTGCCCAGACTGTGGATTGCATTCACGCCGACGTCACGGCTGGCGGCGTCGGCGGCTGCAGGATTATCTTGCGCATAGAGACGAGGAAACGATTGATCTCGCGATCTGCCGTCGGCGATGTCAGGCACCCGCTTGCCCACGCCGGACTTTCTCAGACCAGATCGGCTCGATTGCGCGTTCATTTGCACGTCGTACTTCGCGTGTCGGGGAACTTGTCAGCCATCTTGGGCATGCGACCGGCGGACGGCCTGCCGAGCGGTTGTTGCATCGTTTGGGCCTTGGGGTCAGCGATGACACGGTGCTCAGGCAGCTGAAGAAGTGTGCTCAAGGCGCCGCCGAGGCGCCAACGGTCATCGGGATCGACGACTGGAGCTGGCGGAAGTCGCAAACCTACGGCACGATCATTGTGGATCTGGAGCGGCGTGTGGTCATCGACATTCTTGAGGATCGGGATGTCGTCACCTGCACCAACTGGCTGAAGCGACACCCCGAGGTGGAAGTGATCAGCAGAGATCGGTGCGGTCTGTACGCCCAGGCTGCACGGCAACCTTTGCAGCACGTCGCTGACATGGGCCGCGATCCGCGGCACGAAAGCGGTGTGGATCTGTCTGGCCATCGTGGTGCCAGCGCAAATCGTCGTGACCTACCTGCCGCTGACCGATGGTCTGCTGATTGTCGGGGTCGGCGCAGTGTTCTTCGCGATCATCGAGTTGGAAAAGCAGATCCGCCTCGGTTTGACTGCCCCGGACGACCGGTCCGTGATCTCCGACATCACAGGGTGATTGATGGCGACACATCAATCGCTTTCGCAACACGGATGATAAGTGTTCTATCCCAGATGCGGGTCAGCCCAAATGTCGGCACGACGAAACAGTCATCGAGTGATCGAACGACCGGCAGCTTTGGGCCGGGCATGTCGGTGGCCCCCTCGGAGGGGGCAGCGGGCGCGCGCTGCTTTGTGCCCAGGTTCGACGACCCCTCGTTGACCGATCCTACGATAGGATCGAGCTTCAGCTTCTGAAGCCTCATCGCCGCAAGCTGCTGTAGGGACAGACATCATCGTCAAACGGCACTTGGCGCTGTCGGAACTTTGTACCATTGATGACATCCGGTTCACTTATGCGGTCCATGCGGAAATGCCGGAAATCCGCGCGTGCGGGGTCCCATGCCACCAGATACCACAGCGGTGGCAAGATTAGCATGGCCTGCGGTTCAACCTCACGGACCGTCTGCCGGCCTTTGGCATCGCGATACTGAAACCTCAGGTGCAGGCGTTCCAGGAAAGCGGTCTCGAAGGTGGGCAATAGATCGGGGTCGATCGATCCCACGTCCGACAAATCCTGAAGCGGCGAAAGTTTCCCCACATGCAGGCAGCCCAGAAAACGGCGCAGATCTCGGACTTTTTCCGGTGGCAGGGTCTTTTCGATCTTTGCAAGTCCGGCATCCGCGAGGCCCGAGAACGGAAGGTGTCCGGCCGCGCGCATTGCGGCCACGCTGATCAGCAGGGCAAAGACCTCGGCCACAGCAAGCCGCGCGGTTGTCTGCATCGATTTTGGATCGAGTTGCAGGCCGCCGCCGCGCCCGGGCTCTGAGTGAATGACGAACCCTTGGTCACGTAGGGCGCCGATGTCGCGCAGCACCGTGCGCCGTGAGGCGCCGACCTCGTGAGCAAGCGCATCGACGGTCGCCGTCCCTGAACGGCGCAGGTGACGGACGATGGTATCATGGCGGGTGCGAATGTTCATGTGATCAGCATAGCATGAATGGTGCCAATTTCCGGCACCATTTAGTTCTACGAGTGCTGCATGGACACCAAAAAGGAGAATTTGCCATGCAACGCACTGCCGTCAATCCGTGGGACTGGTCCCTGAAACTGGGTTACAATCAGGCCGAGATCATCGAAGGCGCGACGCGCCAAGTCATTTGCGCCGGTCAGACCGCCGTTGATGCGGACGGCAACCCGCAGCACCTGGGCGATATGCGCGGCCAGATCGGTCTGGCGCTGGACAATCTGGCAGCGGTCCTTGAGGGCGCGGGCATGGACCTGAGCCATGTCACCCGTCTTGGCATTTATGCGACGGATGTGGATGAGGCGCTTAAGAACTTCGATCTGCTGGGGATGCGGTTTGGGGCGGTGCGAAATGCCCCGCCGATGACCTTGCTCGGCGTGACACGGCTGGCCATTCCGGGCCTGCTGTTCGAAATTGAAGCCACCGCCTGCGCCTGACGCGATTGGAAAGCTGTGGTCGCCGTTCGGCCTTCAATGCCGAGCGGCGGCTCCACGCCGCATCGGCGGCATTCAACAGGAAAAACTGCGGCGCGATAGCCGACTGGCCGGTTAGGCGAAGCTGCGCCGCAGCATTTCGATTATGCTGAACGGCACAAAGGGGCCGGGCACGTTGAACAGATCCTTGCCTTCGCAAGGGGCGGAAACCGGACCAATACGGGCGCGGCCGCGGCGTCGCTGCATACGTTGGAAGCGCCGATAGCTCGAATGGATCGGTCAGAGTAGCGACTAGAAACAGATGCCGCGGCCGAAATCGCCTCCACCTCCGCGGCACGGGTTCCTATCGAAAAGGACGGCGAAATCGATGTTGTTTAGCGTCATCCCTATCGGACTTTGCCGCCGTCAGTACCGCAGGACCGCAGCCATCCGTTTGCCTTCGGGCAAACGGTCTGGCGAGACCACCCAGATCACGCCACCGTTGCGCAGCGTCGATTGCGCAGCCCGCTCCTGATCGTTGCGAATGGCGGGATCTGTGCCTTCGGCAGGTCCGGTCCGGATATCGGGCAGGCCCGACACGCCTTGGTGTTCCGCAACGAAAAGCTGCTCGACACGGCCATCCTGCGCGGCGCCGTTCAGTTGTGCGGGATCGGTGCAGGCTGTCGCATCACCGCGTCCGATCAGCGCGTCAAGTTGCCCAAGCGCTGCGTCAAGGGTCTCATCATGGATCGGCTTCATCACGGCAGAGGCGGCGGCGTGAATCGCCCCCTCGCCAAGCGCGGCGGGATTGACCTCCACAAAACCAGCGATCAGCGGTGCAAGCGCCTCTTCCTTGAGGATGTGTCCGCCGATCTCGGCATCTGCCACCACGACAATGCGATGCGGGTGGCGGGTCAAGTGAGTCGACAGAGCCGAGGCGATCCGGCGGGCATATTCGACAAGTCGCCCCTTGCGCCACTCCACGGGGCTGTCGCCATAGACTTGTGTCTTTGGCATGCTCTTGCCGCTGGTATTTGGCCGGCCATAGCCGTGCGACTGCAACGATGATTCGTGATCCGGTGCCTCGTCCAGCGACTCGATGCTGACCGGCATGCCGGGAATATCCACCGCGGTCATGGCGAACCGGGTTGCTTGCCAGAGATGGGCCGCCTTGGCGGTCAAGGTCAGGACCAGAAACACCGCGTCCTGCTGTTGAAGAGGCAGAAGCGGCAAGATGTGAAACCCTGCGTCTGCAACGGCAAGTTCGGGCACCGCAACCGGCAGCCTGACAGCCCGCATGCCCGCATCGGACAGATACAGCGCCAGCCCCGGTGCCTGATGCTGCCAGAAGTCATGATCCTTGATCAGCTGCGACAATACCTAGATCATCATTCCGGGCCAGTACGATAAGCCGCCAGTCCCGAACCTTGCACGGTGGCTTTTCGGATCGCTTGCGATGCTCACCTGTGCGCACCGGTTCGACGTTTCAACAGAGACAAGCTGAGGAAAAAGCCGATCACCGCAGCTGGTAAAATCGACAGCGCCGCCACGCTGGCGGCTGCGAGGTCACATGAGTCTGCACCGCAGGATCGCGTCGCATGAAAGTATGTCATTGCGACAAGGAATGTCACGCCCGGCGCGCAAAAGGCGGCGATTGCCGCGACAATCGCGGCCCAGAAGTGGTTCGGAATGGAACCTGGTCGTGGTTTACTCATTTCTTTTCTCAGAACTTTTTAGGGCCTGTGGACAATCAGGATTCCCATCTGTGCTGATTTCTGATTCAAGCTT
>JAFIEM010000051.1 GCA_020832555.1 Natronohydrobacter sp.
GGAAATGCAGGCCCCGCAGCGTGTGACGGGGCGCGGAATAGCTGTGATTGTCCTGTATGAACTCTGGCCACTCCAGTCCGGCCTTGGCGAGCGCAGCCTTGTTCCAGGTCTCACTGAACCATCCCCGCGCATCGGAAAACCGCCCCGGAGTAACAAGGACGAGATCCAGTATATTAAGTGAAATGACCTGCAAAATCAATATTTTCTATTTTTAAAAAGGGAAACGTATCTGCTCAGGATATCCGAAAAGCCAAGTCTGATATGGGATGTAGCATCTTTCAAAGTGCCAAGACAGCGATGCCCAGACAGCAAAGACTGCCAAGGTTAGAATGTAGGGCAGCGCGACGTGAAGGGACCGGTCCTTGCGCAGCGACAAAAAAGGGATACGCGCGAAGATCATCGCCTGTATCGGTATCAGATAATATGCCAAGCGATCTGCAATGACGCTCGACAAGGGCAACAAGCCCATCATCAGGAGCATGAGAAGTGCTCCGATCATAGCGAGCTTGAAGTCTTGCGGAAATTCCTCCCTCCAGTTCCGACGCAAATACCAAAAAAAATAAAGAGCACTAACAGCAAGAAAGCCGACCCGAAACGCTGCTCCAGCTGCGTCTACGCCAGTACCTACATATCTTGATGTTGCAACCTCCCCAGCTTCACCGGAAAGTAGAAGCAATGAGCCGGGAATTGCAAGAACGGCGGCCAGGAACAACCGCTGGCGTGAGTATCCACCCTTGACCAACGGGGCCAACAAAAGAAAAACAAGTGCGCTCGAATGCAGGCCAGCCGCAACAAACGTAAATAAGAGAAATTTGAGGAGAGCACGGTCCGTGAACGCGTTGAACGCCAGAAACATCATACCCATTGCCGCGCCCTGCCGAATTCCCGACATAGGCAAGTTGATAATAAGGATCGGGAACAAAAGGACTAGAAACGCAAATGCATCGGGCTGCCGTCTTGCCATGGCATGGAGGCCAATAAAGAAGATCAGCGATGAAAATACATTGATCCATGGATAAGGAAGATCAAGTGTCGTTTGCAACGTGAAGAGCGATACCCAAAGAGCCTCTCTGTTGTTCCAAAGTTCACTGAACGGAATCCTTCCATAAACGTAATATTGATTAAGATATCCTGTCCAGTCGCACCCAACCTCGAAACGAAATGCAGAAAAAAGAAACACAAAAATCAATAATGGGACATAAAGCTGCCGCCGAAGGCGCATCGCATCCGCCAACGCCATGCGAAGCAGGAGGAGCCCATTGAAGACAGCGAGATAGATCATGCGCTGCGCGTCTCCACGACCTGGTCACGCATCATGTCTGCCACGCGCGGTCCCCAGACCTGCAGTGAGAACTCGCGCTCGACCTTGCGCCGCCCTTCTCGACCCATTCGCGAACGCAACGCAGGATCACGAAGGAGCGTCTGAAGCGCCTCAGACCATTCCTCATCGGTTGACGCCAGAAAACCGTTCACCCCATGCTCGACGATATCCGAATTCACACCGACGGGCGAGGCAATAACAGGCAGACCGCACGCCATGTACTGAATTAGTTTATAACCACATTTCCCGCGCGCCCAAGGCGTGTCGGGAAGTGGCATAACGCCGACATCAAGGCTGCGGATCAGTTCCGCCTCCTCAGACTCGCGCCAGGTTACGATTTCCAGCCTTGCATCTGTCTCCGGCGTCAAAGACGCTCCAACAGCCCGGAATACGGCCTGTTCTGCATGAAGAACCGGCAGAAGGGTCTGATAAAGTGGCTTTGCAAAACCAGCCCATGTCTCCGGTGTTCCAACCCACCCAACGCGAAGCGCCGTCCGGGGCGCATCACCGGGCAATAAGGGATACCTATCTAGATCGACTACAGTCGGCACCACCTCCACCTTCGGTGCGCCCGCGGCGCGCGCACGGTCCGCCAGATAAGCGTTGCCTGCGGTCACAAGCGCCGAGTGGCGCATCACCTTGTCGATCTTCTGCCCCAGCAGCGACCGCACGGCACCAAGACGGTGCCGGTCGTAGCGATGAAAGATCGCGTCGTCGTAATCGCTGACGATGGGCACGCCGGTAGGCAACAACGCCTTCTCCTGCCACCACGGCAACCAGGGCAGTGCCTCATACTCTAACCAAATCAGGTCAGGTCGTGGACGTCTACGAAGGGTTCTGAGCCGATTCGCATAATACCGCATAAGCCGAAAGTAGTTCTTTTTGCCCGCGTAAAGGTCCGTCAAATAACGATCATCAAAAAAAGCCGCATGCTCCACATGCAGTCCTGCGTCTTCCAGCGCTGGTCGGTAATTAAGCGTCCGCAGTCGGCTAGATGCCCCAAGCCGACTGTAACGCGAGAGGATGAGCAGCCTCAAAGCTGTCGTCTCCGCCACGCTTGCAGCATCAGAATGGTCCAGAGTTGATTACTCAAATCTTGCCGTCCTGATAGATGCTCGGCCCATATTTTGCGCACAGGAACCGGGTCAAGAAGCCCGTCTGCGGCTAGTCCTTGGGGCGAGAGCAGGTCTTCCGCCCAATCGCGCAGCGGTCCACGTAGCCAGGCGCCCAATGGTATCGAAAAGCCCACTTTGGGGCGATCAATAAGCGTTTCAGGCACATGCCGATAGAGTACCTGGCGAAGGACCCATTTCCCCCGCCCTTCCCGGATCTTCATTCCTATCGGTAGACGCGCCGCCAGTTTAATAACCTCTGGATCCAGGAACGGCACACGGGTCTCGAGGCTCACTGCCATAGCTGCGCGGTCAACCTTGCATAGAATGTCATCCGGAAGATAGCTGCGCATATCTTGCACCATCATCCTTGCCGCGGCGTCTTCTACACCTTGGCGCGGCAGAGGATCTGCCAAAAGAGAGCCCGGCTCCTCCACTCTCCCTGCAATCAACATGGCCGGGTCCATGTGTATGCTAACAATGTCGCGATACAATTCGTCCAACGTCGTGGCAGATTGTATCCGAGCGGCCAGACGATGCATCTTGCCGCCGGCAAGCGCAACCTTTGCGCTGCCACTGATCCGACCTTGCAGGGCTACAATCCTGTTCCAAGCTTCCTCCGGCACAGTGCGCACGGCAGCGCCCGCAAGCTGTCGCAACATAAGCGGCGCCCAGCTGATGCGACGCCAGACCTGAGGCCCCAAGATATGCCGATTGTAGCCACCAAACAATTCGTCACCCGCATCGCCCGAAAGTGCAACTGTCGCGCCGGTGCGTGCCGCCCGACAGACCGCATAGGTCGGAATTTGGGAGGAGTCCGCGAATGGCTCATCGTAGATCTGTGGCAACTCTGGGATAACTGCCCGTGTCTCGGCCTCTGTGATGCGCAATGTAACGTGATCAGTGCCCAGATGCTGCGCTACCGCTTCGGCATGGGGCGCTTCATTATAGTCAGCTTCATCGAACCCGATCGTGAAGGTCTTCACCGGACGCGCACTCTGTGCCTGCATCAAAGCAACAATGGTCGAACTGTCCACACCACCTGAAAGGAACGCCCCTATGGGCACATCCGAGATCGTCTGTCGCTGCACCGCCGCTCGCAGCACAGCCTCCAGCCTGTCTACCGCCTCAGTGCCGTCTGCGATCGGGTTGGCAGCCCCTGCCTCGATTTCGCTGTTTAGGCTCCAGTAGCGCCGGATTGCCAGACTGCCGTGAGTCTGACCCGGCCGCAGTGGCTCCGACGGATGTTCCTTAGGCGGCGCCGCTGCCACCTCGAGGATAGTGCCGGGCTCCAGCTTGTAAATTTTTGGGTGAATGCTGTGCGGTGCTGGCACATAGCCAAAGCGGAGATAGAGAGAGAGCGATCCCCGATCAACGCCACCGGCAAACTGCGGATGTGCTGCAAGCGCCTTCAACTCCGAGCCGAACACCAATGACCTGCCCGCCCAGCCCCAGTAAAGCGGCTTTTCCCCCATCGGATCGCGTGCAAGCCAAAGCTTTCGCTCTCTCCGGTCCCAAAGCGCAAAAGCGAACATCCCAGCAGCGCGCCGCAGTGTCTCGTCGAGGCCCCAGAACACGATCCCGGTGAGTAGTGTCTCGGTGTCCGAATGGCCCCGCCAAGCCGGCTCTGCTCTGGATTCTTCGAGCTCACGCCGCAAATCTAAATGGTTGTAGACCTCGCCATTGAACGCGATCACAAACCGTCCGCATCCCGAGTGCATGGGTTGCGCGCCGGCCGGGCTTAGATCGAGGATTGACAACCGCCGGTGCCCGAGGGCAACGCCCGACTCCGACCAGACTCCGCCGTCATCAGGTCCGCGATGATCAAGCGTTCGGGCCATACCTTCGACGCGCCGACGTAATTCATCTTCCGGCTCATCGCCGGAAGTGAGCAGGCCTGTCAGTCCGCACATTCGCGCAACTTTTCCTCAAGAATTTCAGCATAGAGCGCACGATACGCATCGGTACCGCGCTCCAGGGAGAAAACCTCTGCGGCGGCCTGCCGACAGCGGGCGGGCAATTCCGGGTCTGCGCGCAACCTGGCCAATTCTTCCACCGCCCTGTCCATCGTCGCGTCCGAGGCATCCTCGACAAGTACGCCCACCCTGTAGCGCGCAACAATGCCCGCCACGTCACCAACACCGGAATTCGCGACCACAGGGATGCCGCAGCCAAGGATTTCACCCATCCGTGTTGGAGAGCTACCAAGCTTACCAAGACCATCTGTGAAAAACATGACTGACACGGATTGGCGCCGGACCGCATCGGGCATGTCTTGGGGTGCGCAGGCAAAAATCGACAGATTGCCGAGCGTCCCACAAGGGTCGATCTGCGCACGCACGGTTTCCGGGTCATCACGCGTGACCACCTCGAACCGAGCGTTGTCATCCGCCCGCGCCACAGCCCGGACATAGGCCGCAAGCCAGTCGATCCGGAACCAGCCGCTGGTGACCGTTCCGACACACCCATGCACTTCGGCATCCGCCGATGCCGTGGCCGGGGTGAAGCGGTCGAGATCCGCGCAGGTCGGGATAACACAGATACGCTGCCCGCCGAGCTCATCGGGATAGGTTGCCCTGAGATGCGCCACTGCTGCCTCGGTCAGCGAAACCACCGCCGCGGCATCGCGCAGGCAAACCCGCTCCAGCCGCTGCAGAACGCGGTGCAGCAAGGAGTCGCGCCGCAGCCGCCCGGCCGTGATCATCTCCTCGGGCCAGAGCGCACGCATGTCGAAGATGAACGGCACCCCGGTCAGCCGCCACACCAGCCAGCCGACCGCTGCGGGGATGTAAGAGCGGGAATGGATCAGATCCGCCTCTCCCCGCCGCGCCATGCGCCAGGACAGCCATGTCATCCGCAACAGGCTGAGCGCCGGCGCGATCAACTTCGGCCGCGCGCGAAACTGTTGTGGCAACCAGCGGATGCCATGCGCCGCGCATTGGGCTTGTGCCAGCGCCATGCGGTGACTGTCGGCCCGGTCCTCCGGCTTCTCGAAGGTGATGAGCGTGATGCTATGGTCCTGCGACAGCCCACGCAGATAGGAGAACACCTGGCTCTGCCCGAGCGGCTCCAGCAGGCCATTGCGGGTGAGGTAAAGAGTGGCGCTCATGATATTCCCAGAACGTTGAGGTAGCGCTGTGCGGCAATCTCGGGCGCGAAATCTGCTGCACGGCGTATCAGCGCCTCGCGGTCCGCCGGGGCGTTCAGTGCGGCCTCCATGGCCTGCGCCAGCGCGGGTGCATCGCCAACCGGAACCAGACGGCCAAAACGCCCATTCTCGAGTATCTCGGCAGGACCGGACGGGCAGTCGGTCGAGACGACGGGCAGCCCCTGCGCCAGCGCCTCGACGATCACATTACCGAACCCTTCGTAATCCGAGCACAACACAAACACATCCGCGGTCTGATAGAACGGCGTCGGATCGGAGTGAAAGCCTGCAAGGATCACCCGGTCGGCAACACCAAGCTCCCTTGCAAGCGCCAGGAGTGCGTTGCGCCCTGCCCCGTCGCCGACAAACATCAGCCGCGCGTCTGGCCGGTCAAGCCGCGCAAAGGCGCGCAGCAAAAGGGGGTGGTTTTTCTGCGCCTTCATGCTGCCGACAGTGACGAACCGCGCGCCCGGTGGCCCGGACCATAGCGCATCGGCGTCCCGACGCGCCAATTCACTTGGTTTGGGGCGCGGTGCGACCGGATTGTGAACCACGTTGAAAGCGACCTGCCCCATGCGTGACAAAGCCGATATATCTGCAACCACTCCGGCCGATACACCAACGCGACACTGTGCAAACCGATATCCCACAGCCATCGACCCGCGCATGGCCATGCGATGCCACATCCCATGCTCCCGGTACTGGACGGATAGCGTATTGTGCTCCGATACAAGCACCTTGCAGCGATGCCGTGACAGGCGAACGGCGAGCGGCGCGACCACCGTGAGCGGCCACATGGCGGCAAGCAAGGCGTCGGGGCGGTGACGGCGCAGATGGCGGGCCAGGGCGCGTGGCACCTGCCGCGCCCGCGTGCAGCCCAGGTCGTGCACCGGAAACGCGGCCTTTGCCTCGTCCAGCAATTCTCCGCGCGCCTGCATCAGCACGAATGCCACCTCATGCCCGGCACGCGCGAACTCATGGGCGAGGTCAAGGTTGACCCGCTCGGCCCCGCCGCCACGCAAATCGGGGAGGAGGGTTTGGATCCTCATCGTGACAAGGCCGAGTAAATCTGAGACGATCTTCTTCCTTGAAAGCGAAACAAAATTTCGTCTTTCATTATTGTTGCCGCCCTTGCCATGCTAGTAATTCGGTATTTCGACTTACCCAACCAGCGCCAATTTACGTCTCCGCGCCGAACAAGGCAATATCTGAGTAGATCATAGCCAAACCCCAACTGCCTTTGTGAGGCGCTGATTTCGTGGTCGCCACGAGCCGCCGATAGCGCCTCACGGAGTTCAATATGTTCAATTGCTTGCTCGGTTGTCGCTGCTCTAGCGTCAGGGCCAAATACTCTATACTGCTGAGTCGCGATTTCTTCTGTAATTTCTGCGCCAAGAACCTCCCTTACATGTTGGATGCACAACGTTGCGTGTAGTTTTTTCGACTCGTGAATTTGAATTTGCGTTGTTTGCTGTGGGTGACATCTATATAGAATAAGTGGTCTGTATATGTTAAAACCACTTGTGTGAACAAGCAGTCGGCGCCAAAATTCAAAGTCTTGCGACCTCTGAAGGCTATCATCATACAGCAGGTTGTTCTTGCATAGGATAGACCGTCTCATCATGACCGTCGGGTGAAAGAATGGTACTCGCCAAATCGACGTCCAATGAATTATTGCTGATGGGCATTTGGGCGGGGAAAGACCTAGAAAGCCTCCAGACTCATCGATTTTGGCAACGGCAGAACCTACGACACCTATAGATGGATTTCTTTGCAGGACATCAATTTGAGTTGATATCCGGTCTGGAGTCATCATGTCGTCAGCGTCTATTCGAGCAATAAATTCCCCGGAACTCTTTCTTATTGCCTTATTTAGCGATGCTGCCAACCACATCCTGCTCGAGTTTCGGTACACCCTAACGCGGCTGTCTCGGGATGCAACCAATTCGGCCACCTGGAGTGTTTTATCTGAGCTGGCGTCGTCCACAAGAATGATTTCAAAATCTGAAAAATCGGATGCCAGAACACTGGACAAACAATCGGCTACCATTGACTCGGCATTTCTTGCCGCCAAGATTACGGAAACCCTAGGCATGTGCTATTCCTATACTTCAGAGTTTTTTTTGTTGCCGGAAGACTTGCCAGAAAGCACCACGAGCCTTCTGTGGTTGCCGCCCGTAGTGCAAGAAGTTTCTGACCCTGTTGACGTGTGATCGAGTGCGGTCTTCTGTGAGGCCTCGATGTGCGGCACTTTCGGAAGCCGCGGGCCGGGATGGTGATCAGCGAATAGCGGCGTGAGGTTTCGTCAGTCATTTGAGGTAGATACTTCACGTCGATGTGGATGTATCCGGGCTCGTATGCCTTGAACCCGCTGCGCTTGGGTCGCGCTGCCTTGGCCTGCAGATCGCGCAGGTTACCAACGCCATGCCTGCGGAGGCAGCGGTCAAGGCCTGAGCGCGAGACATACGGGTTCAGAAATTCGCGCACCACGGCCAAGAGGTCATCGCGCGAGACCAACAACGTCTTGCGCAGCCCAACCGCCACGGCCTCCTGAGCGGGCGTCAAGGTGGTCTGAAGCCGGTGTGGCGTATGACTGCGATCCTCAACGCTGTCGCGCTTGCGCCATTTGTAGTTCGCCTGCGGTGTCACCGCGAAACTATCGGCCAGCACCGTCCCGGCCTCATCGCTCTCCTGGTCGCCCCCGCAACTTGGGCGTCGTCGTTGCCTGCTTGCGAAGATGGATCAGCATGCCTGTGCCCGCTCCCGAATGTCGCTCAAAACCGATCTTGCCATGAAGAGCGCGGATCGCCGAGAAGAAATGTGATCATCCGGGATCAAACACCTAAGAATAAATATTGTTTCTGGGGAAGATCTATCGTCTTAATTTCTTTAGATAAGGAAGCGCACTCTTATCGACAAAGCCCAGCGAGGCAGGAATTCTATCAAGCCCCAAAGCTATTGCCATTGCTAATCTATGCGTTCCACTAGACCCGAAGATTGGCATTCCGTCATGCCCAAGATGAATGTTTATCCCATCTCTCTCTCGCCTGATTAAACGGCCACGGCTGAGCTTGCTCGAGAGAGATCCTGAAACACGCACTGCTTCGAATATATCGTCAAGTTTTCTATATCGAGAAATTACATCTGAATGAGTATGGCACCCACTTTGAGGCCTTCCGGTGACTTTTATTTTGAAGAGAAGATTATCAATCGCACCCGCCTCCTCCCAAGAAAGTCCGTGCACCCAATGCATTAAACAAGCGTCAATTTTTTTAACTCTTTCCAATGGAACAAGGGCCGGCTCATATTCTTTCGCACATACGACTCTACCAACCGATTGTTCCGCTTGAATATGGAAATGCTCGTAGAAAGCATATTCAGAACTTTCGTTGTTCAAACCAATTTCAGCGGGGTGCGCGATCGCCCAACTGATTTTCTTAGGATCAACCCAAATTCGTTCAAGAGCAACCGGAGCCCTCATGCCAAAACGAATCTTATTTGCAATGTCTGTTGGCAAAGGACCGAAGGTTTTCCTTGTATTAAGCCAGCTCATTCACACCGCCTCCGCCAGCCTCGCGATCCGCTGAAACGCCGCATTCGCGTCCATCAACGCATCCCACCCGTCGCACCCGACCATGCGCCCCTTTTCCATCACCACGATCCGGTCGCAGCGCTTCACCGTGCTCAGCCGGTGCGCGATCATCACCACGGTCTTGTCGCCGGGCAGCGCGTCGATGGCGGCCATCACCTCGGCCTCGGTCAGGTTGTCGAGGGCCGAGGTCGCCTCATCGAACACGATCAGGTCGGCATCGTGATAGAGCGCGCGGGCAATCCCGATCCGCTGCCGCTGCCCGCCCGACAGGCGCACCCCGCGCTCACCCACGGTCGTGTCGTACCCGTCGGGCAGTTCGGTGCGGATGAACGTGTCGATGCTGGCAATCCGGGCGGCGCGCATCAGGCGACCCTGGTCGATATCTTCGGGCGCGATGCCGAGGGCGATGTTCTCGGCCACGCTGGCATCGGTGAGAAAGATCTCTTGCGGGACATAGCCCACGGTCTGCTGCCAGGCGCGCAGGGTGTCATCTGTCACGGGTGTGCCATCCACGACAAGGCCCCCCGCCTGCGGGCGCAGCAGGCCGAGGATGATATCGGCCAGTGTGGTCTTGCCCGCCCCCGTGCCGCCGACGATGCCGATCTTTTCGCCCGCGCGGATGGTCAGGGCGATATCGCTGACACCGGCGAGATCAGCCTTGGGGTAGCGGTAGCTGACATGGTCGAGTTGCAGCGCGCGGGTGAGGCCAATGGCCTGCGGCATCTGCCGGGGCAGGATGGCGCTGGCGCCGACAAGGTCCGCGTGCACAGTCTCCACGGCGGCCTTGCCCGACTGGATCTTTGCGGCAGATTCGTAGACTTTGCCAAGCTCCGGCATCATGCGCTGGCCGGCGAAGGCGAAGACACCGAGGATGGGCAGGATTGTGGCGAGTGCGGTCCCATCCCCGAACGTGGCGGGGTCGAGTAACACAAGGCACAGGACAACGACGCCACCAAACACGATCCCCTGGATGACATATTTCGGGATCTGCGACAGCACCTGTGCGCGGGTCTGGACATCCGCCATGCGGTGCGAGGGGTCGCGGAAGCGATCGACATAGGCGCGCTCGCGCCCCAAGAGCTTGATATCCTTGACGCCCCCAAGCGCTTCGGTGGCAAGACGGAAGCGTTCGGAATTGGCGGCGACACGTTGCTGTCCGAGACGACGCAGCTTCATCCGGGTGAGCGCATAGGTGCCGCCGTAGACACCGCCGACGAGGGCAAATGCTGTGAATGCAACCGCAGGCTGGACCCAGAGCAGGAACCCCACGAGCGCGACAACGGTCAGCGAGGAGGTGATGAGTTCCGTCATGGGTTTGAGGAACCGGTTCACGACCTCTTGCGCCTCTGCCAGCACGCGGGTTCCCATCTCGCCCGAATGATGGTCGAGGAAGTATTCGTAAGGCTGGCCCAGATAGCGCGCCATGAGCCGAAAACTGAGCGAATGCACGCGCATCATCGCGAAGCGCGCCACGGCATAGACCTTGAGCACCTGGATCGCCATGGCCACCACGATCACAGCAAGAGCGCCAAGCCCGAGCGCAACGAGAAAGCTGTAGGACGAGGTGAAGCCGAAGCGCGCGTACGCCCAGGCGAGTGCCGGGGTGTCCTGAATGCGCGACGGGTCCGAGAGCACCGACAGGAAGGGCATCACCGCGCCGACCATCGCCGTCGAGGCGAAGGCCGAGAGCATCGCAATGGCAAGCACTTTCAGCGCGTTGCGCCGTTCGCGGGGGTCGAGAAGGTCCCAGGCCTTTTTCAGGGAAGTGATATCAAACATTGAGCAGCGTCCGTTGCATGCTTGCCCTGTGAAAGCGTGGGCCAAAGTGGACAGACTGGCCGCCATTGCGACACCACTCGCCCCGGAACCAAGCGATGACCATTTGGCACGGTGATCGCGCGACCATACTCACAGCCTCAGATCGCTTTCGCTGGCAGGCAGGATATGCTTGAGATCGTAGAGCACATGGCGCTCGTGCCCAAAGCGGCGCAACGTCTCTGCGCCCATACTGATGAAAGCCTCATGCGCGACGGCCAGGATAATGCCGTCATAGAGCCCCGGCGTCAGCTCGGTGACCAGATCGAGCGCGTGTTCAGCCTGCGCCTCGGCCGGGTCCACCCAGGGATCATGCACATCGACCTGCACGCCATAATCGCGCAATTCCGCCACGACATCGACCACGCGCGTATTGCGCAGATCAGGGCAGTTTTCCTTGAAGGTCAGGCCCAGCACCAGCACGCGCGCACCATCTACATGGATGCGCCGTTTGAGCATGGCCTTGACCATCTGACTGGCGACATAGGCGCCCATCCCGTCATTGATGCGCCGCCCGGCAAGTATGACCTGCGGATGATAGCCCAGCGACTCGGCCTTGTGGGTCAGGTAATAAGGGTCCACACCGATACAGTGTCCACCGACCAGACCGGGGCGGAAGGGCAGGAAATTCCACTTCGTTCCGGCTGCTTTCAGCACGGCGTCGCTATCAATCCCCATGCGGTTGAAGATGATCGCAAGCTCATTGACCAGCGCTATGTTCAGATCGCGCTGCGTGTTCTCGATCACCTTTGCGGCCTCGGCCACGCGGATCGATTCAGCCATGTAGGTGCCAGCTGTGATGATGTCAGCATAAAGCGCATCGATCTTCGCGGCGATCTCTGGGGTAGAGCCCGAGGTGACCTTGCGGATCGTGGTCAGGCGGTGTGCCTTGTCGCCGGGGTTGATGCGTTCAGGGCTGTAGCCGCAGAAGAAATCGACGTTGAAGGTCAGGCCCGAGACGCGTTCGAGCACTGGCACGCAATCCTCTTCGGTCGCGCCGGGATAGACGGTGGATTCGTAGATGACGATATCGCCCCGTTTCAGGGCACGGCCCACAGTCTCTGAGGCTTTCAGCAGCGGCGTCAGATCGGGTCGTTTATGCGCATCGATCGGGGTGGGAACGGTCACGACAAAGATCGAAGCGTCTGCCAGGTCGGCGGCCTCGGCCGTCAGGGTCAGATGCTGGGCCTCTGCCAGTTCGTCAGTGGTGACTTCGCGTGTCGCGTCACGGCCTGCACGCAATTCGGCAATGCGCGCAGGGCTGATATCAAATCCGATCACAGGGCGCTTCTTGCCGAACTCGACGGCCAGTGGCAGGCCGACATAGCCAAGGCCGATCACGGCGATGGTTTCTCCCATATTGCTCACTGAATCACTTTCCATAATAGTCTCTGAACCACGCCACGAATTGCGCGATTCCATCCCGGAAATCGGTTTCCGGACGATAGCCCGTCAGGGTCTGCAACAGGCGCGCATCGGCCCAGGTGGCCGGAACATCACCCATCTGCATCGGCATGTAGTTGCGGATGGCCTTTTGCCCGAGGCAATCCTCGATCGCATCCACGAAATCCAGCAGGCGCACCTTGTCGGAGTTGCCGATATTCACCACGCGGTAGGGCGCGACAGGCGACAGGCTGTCGCCCTCCGGCACAACCCCGTCCTCCGGGCGCTCTGGGATCGCATCAATCAGCAGGCGAATGCCGCGCACCAGATCATCGACATAGGTGAAGTCGCGATACATGTCGCCATGATTGTAGATGTCGATCGGGCGCCCATCGAGGATTGCATCCACGAATTTGTACAGCGCCAGATCGGGCCGGCCCCAGGTGCCGTAAACCGTGAAGAACCGGAACATGGTTGTGGGCAGGTTCCACAGATGCGCGTAGGAATGCGCCATGCTCTCATTGGCCTTCTTGGTCGCGGCGTAGATCGTCAGTTGCGTGTCGGCCTTTTCCGTCTCGGTGAAGGGCATCTCGGTATTCGCGCCATAGACAGAGGAGGTTGACGCCATCAGCAGATGCTTCACCTGCAGGCGCCGCGCGGCCTCCATCACGGTGAACGTGCCGATCACATTGCTGTCCAGATAGGCACGCGGGTTTTCCAGACTGTAGCGCACCCCCGCTTGCGCTGCGAGATGGACGATCACATCTGGCTGGAACTCATCGGCCACCGCATCGAAGCGCACCTGGTCTTCCAGCATCCCTTCGACCGCCGAGAAATTCGGGTTCTGAAGCAGCATGGCATGGCGGCGCTGTTTCAGGGTGACGTCATAGTAATCCGTCATCCCGTCATAGCCCTGAACGCGGAAGCCCTCGGCCAGCAGCAGCCTGGCCAGGTGAAAACCGATAAAGCCGGCCGTGCCCGTGATCAGAACACGCTGCGGCTTGCCTGAAAGCGCACTCATCGTCCGACCCCTTCATAGGCGACGAAACCTGCATCCAAGGCTGTTTCGCGCTCATAGATGTTGCGGAAATCAGCCATGCGCGCCACCCGCATGACCTGCGCCAGATGTGCCAGATCAAGTGCGCGGAATTCATTCCATTCGGTCAGAACCAGCAGCAGATCGGCCCCTGATGCAGCAGAATAAGCATCGTCCTCCCAGACGACGCCCGGCAGCAGTGACTCACCCTCACGTCGTCCTTGCGGGTCAACGACGTGCACCTGCGCCCCTGCACCAATCAGAGCGGGCACAATCGTCAGCGACGGGGCCTCGCGCATGTCATCGGTGTTGGGCTTGAACGTCACCCCCAGCACAGCGACCTTGCAGCCCGCGACAGTGCCCCCGCAAAGTTCCATGGCCTTGTCGATCATGCGGCGCTTGACACCATCGTTCACCGCTATGACCGCTTCCGTGATGCGTTGCGGAACAGCATGTTCCTGTCCGATCCGCGCAAGCGCCGAGGTATCCTTGGGGAAGCAGGAGCCGCCATAGCCCGGCCCTGCATGCAGGAATTTGGAACCGATCCGACCATCCAGCCCCATGCCTTTGGCGACTGCCTTTACATCTGCTCCGACCCGCTCGCACAAGGCGGCGATTTCATTGATGAAGCTGATCTTGGTCGCCAGAAAGGCGTTGGCCGCGTATTTGATCATCTCGGCGCTCTCAAGACCGGTGAAGACAATCGGAAACTCGCGCAAAAAGAGCGGGCGATAGACTTCTGCCATGACGTCCCGAGCGCGCTCTGCCTCAACGCCGACGACCACGCGGTCCGGGCGCATGAAATCCTCGATTGCCGCGCCCTCGCGCAGGAACTCGGGGTTCGAGGCCACATCATACTGCGCATCCGGTCGGGTTTCTCGGATGATGTCGCTGACCTTGCGGTTGGTCCCGACCGGAACCGTGGATTTGGTGACGATCACGGCATAGCCGGTCAGTGCCGCAGCGACTTCCCCTGCGGCGGCATAGACGAAGCTCAGATCGGCGTGCCCGTCACCCCGACGCGACGGCGTGCCAACAGCGATGAATACAGCATCGGCACCATCAACCGCATCAGCCAGATCTGTCGTGAATGTGAGGCGCCCGGCAGCCACATTTTTTGCCATCAGGGTATCAAGGCCCGGCTCGAAAATCGGCACCTCACCTGCATTCAGCTGCGCGATCTTTGACTCGGACTTGTCCACGCAGACGACCGTATGTCCGAAATCAGAAAGGCAGACGCCAGAGACGAGTCCGACATAGCCTGTACCAATAATTGTGAGCTTCACAGCAGTTCAATCCACTTTCTTAATTCAGTGCTTATGGCTTTTTGCCCGACACATCTGATACCGTATCTTCGCCCAACTCATCCTGAAGCGTGGCGATTTCAGCCTTCAGCGCATCATATTCCCGGATTTTTCGCGCAAGAAAGCGCTTGGTGATGGCAGCTTTCTCGGCAACGCCCTTGGGAGTCAGAATATAGGCGTAGCGGCGCTTGTCGCGCGCTGCCGTGAAATTGCCGATCTTGATCAGCCCCTTGTCCACAAGCGCAGCCAACAGGTAATGCGCACTGCCATTGCTGATCCCGACGGCCTTGGCCAGATCACGCTGCGACAGTTCAGGGTTCTCATGCAAAAGGCGTAACACCCGAAAGCGAACATCTTCCTGGACCTTGCTACGCTGGCCCGCCATGGTCTATACGCAGGCTACCGCACAAGGACTGCCTGCAGGGCGCCTTGGTGTAGACTGATCCGAGGTGTGGTGACCCATCGCCATCGCTCTGTTTTGAGCGTTACCAGTTTTCTGCGAGGGCGAAAAGACCTTATTTGAGGAATCTGCCGGTTGGATATCAGGGGCCGTCAGAAGGCCAGCTTCTGCTTCGTCCTGCCGCGCAGATCGACCACGCAGGGCTCAGCGTCCGCTTACCCGATATGCCAGCCGCCCGACCTGTTCCCGGATCGCAATGTTCAGAACCTGCAGGTTGCGTGTCAGGTTCCAGCCGATCCGGTCCAGGAACGCAGCAGTCCGATAATCCACTGGCCAGGGCGTCACCCCTGCCCAGCCCGCAGCCTCAAAGCTCCGCATGGCGCGGGGCATGTGAAAGGCGCTGGTCACCAGCACCCAGGTCTCACTCGGGTCCGGATTTGCAAGCGCGAGGCTGAGATGCGCGTTCTCGGCCGTGTTGCGCGATCGGTCCTCGATCAGCAACCGTTCCGGGGCCACACCCAGCCCCAAGAAGAATCGCTCGGCCATAGCCCCTTCCGAAACCTCGGCGCCGGCCAGATCGCGCAGCGCGCCGCTGCCTCCCGTGAACAACAATCGCGCCTCGGGAAAGCGCCGGGCCAGTTCCAGGGCGGCCGTGTAGCGCTCGGCCCCGGCATTCAGCTGCATCTGCCCCCAATAGGCACTGGCGCGCGCATCCTCTCCCCCACCCAGAACGATGATCCCGTCCACCCGGTCAAGAACTGGTTCGGCAGGGTAACTGCGCTCGATTGGCTGCAACAGAAGATCCCCCAAGGGCAAGACACTGAACGTGACCATGGCGCCGAGCAATGTGCTGCCCAGCCAGATGGCCAGTCGCCTGCGGTGCAGCGCCAGCGCCAGAACCAGCACAGCGAGTGCGATGACAATCCATGTGTCTGGCCGCAATAGCGCACCGATCAGCTTGGAGGCGATGAAAAAGACAGTATCCATCAATGCGCGCCCGGCTCTGCGCGCGTGATCTGCGCAAGCGCCTTGCGATAGGCGTCAACAACCAGCGCCTGATCATACTCCCGTTCCATCTTGGCACGACCTGCCGCGCCCATCGCACGCCGGGCGTCCGGTGAGAGCGCCAGAAAGCGTTCCATCGCGTCAGACAGGCTGTCAGCGTTGCGTGCGGCACAGAGAAATCCGGAAACCCCGTCCTCGACGACAGCGCGACACCCCGGAACATCCGTGGTGACAAGAGGGCGCGCCATGGCAGCGGCCTCGATCAACGTGCGGGGGGCGCCCTCACGGTAGGACGGCAGAACCACGCAGGATGCTGCCGCAATCGCCGGGCGGACATCGGCGGTTGTGCCAAGATAATCCACGACGCCCTCGGCCATCCATCCCTCCAGCGTCGCGCGGTCAATTGCGCTGCGGTTTTCCGAACCGACTGCGCCCAGCAGTTGAAACCGCGCCTTGGGGTGGCGCGCCTTGACCCTGCGCGCGGCCTCGACGAACTCCACCACACCCTTGTCGCGCAACAGGCGCGCGATCATCAAGAAGATTGGCGGCGCATCCGGGTCGGGCATGGCGGTCAGTGCAAAGCGGTCGAGGTCGATCCCCGAGCCAGGTAGCAAACGCACCTGATCGGCTGTCAAAAGATGCCGGTCCAGAAACAGATCCCGATCATCTTCGTTCTGAAAGAACACCACTGGCAGCCCTGCAAAAGACCGCCGATAAAGCTGCTCGGTCACTGTCTGCAGCACCTTTCCGGACAGAAACGCTGTGCCAAGCCCGGTCACATTGGGCAGGAATGGCACGCCCACAGATTTCGCAGCGCGCGCGCCAAAGACATTGTTCTTGATCGTATAGCTCAGCACGGCGTCGGGGCGTGTCTCGTGGAAGATCCGGGCAAAGCGGCGCTGGAGTTTCAGATCCTCCAGCGGGTTAAGGCCCTTCACGCTCATCTCGAGCGCTTGCACACGACAGCCAAGGCGCTCGAGATCCTTTACAGCGTCATCCGGAGGGGCCAGCACCGTGACGCGGTGCCCATCAGCCTGCAATGCCTCGACCAGCGGCCGCCGGAAGTTCCAGATATTCCAGGCGGCATTCACCGTCATCAAGATGTGCACGTCAAAACCTCATGACTGCGTCGGCGGCGCTCGCTATCGATGGACAGCGATCTCGCGGCTCACACAGTGTCGCTGTCGAGATAACTCAGATACCATTGGCCGTCACGGTTGGCCCGCTCCGCTGGCGCTGTCTTTGGTGCCGTCCCAAACCAGATCCGGATCGGCCGCAACCGTTCCGGCAGAGGCAGAAACCCTGCCTTGCGCAAAGCGGAATAGTTCGGGGACCATGGAAACGACCAGGCAAGAGCGATTTCAACACCGCGCGACGCCAACCTACCAAGTTCAGACATGAGCAAGGGTTGCAAGGAAGTTTCACCAAGGGCTTCCATTACATAGACAATACGGCCGCCATGTTTTTCTGCTTCGCGTGTGGCGACAAGCGCCGGTGCCTTTTGGTCAGTGTCGGCGACGACCCGGTAATGCTGCGCATGCGGCCCGTCAAAAAGGCGGTGCTGCAGAAAGTGGCGATCCCGGATCGCTCCAACTCCAACCTTTGGCGCAACGATATCCCAGAGCACATCACCCCAAGCATCCACCCCCGAGATAGATGCAATATTTTGATCTCGCGCCAGCGTAAGAGGAAAGTCGATCGGCAAGCGCAGTTTGCGCGTGAAAAATCCGGCGCGCAGCGGCTTGATCATAAACGGGACCTGCCCATGCCGGTGCCATCCAAGTTTACCGTACCATGCAGGCGCGGCATTATCGTTTGGAAAACCCCAAACAAGGTCCATGCCAGAGTTGCGCGCGTGATCATCATAGGCTCGTGCAAGGCGCGTAAAAACACCTTTCCCGCGCATGGTTGCGGAAACGAAGGAATCGACTGCCTGCACGGATGTACCGGTCATCTGGCCAAACTGCATGCGGTTCTGAATATAGCCCGAGATACCGACGACGGCTCCTTCGTAACGCGCCACTGCAAAAGGTGCGGCATTGCTGCCGAAGGCCCACTCGATTGCCTGCGGCCCTGCCTTACCACGCTCCATCCCGGAGGCCTCATATGCGGCCAGAAGTTCATCGCTGATCGGCTCGATAGAGATCACCGGATCCGCCATCAGAAGTCCTCCATGGCGAGGGATTGCATCTCAAAGCGCTCGCGCAAATCCGCGAAGTGATCGATGATGACCTTGAGGCCGGCCATGTTGGCATCGAGGCCCCGCCCAAAATTATGCGGATGCCACCAAAGGTGATACCCACGCCCCGCTTTTGCCGCGACCGTCATTCCGCGCTTGATCACGGCAAGATGAGGAGGGTGCAACGCCGCAAGCCTACCGGAGCAGGGTCGCAGGAAGCGACTGGCGGGCACATCAATCGGCTCATCATGTCCGGGCTGAAAGGCCTGCGATCCAAGGACGCCCGAATAGGCGTCAAGCAAGCGCAGGGCACGTCTCGCAGGCGTTTGCTCTGCGCCCTTGGTCGCCCGGTAGGCCCAGCCTATCGGATTTCCCCGGTAATGGCTGATGCCGTGCCGCGCGCAGACTTCCAGATGCGCTTGGGTGAACTGGTTGCGAGGAAAGACGATGGACTTCAGCGCGATGCGTCTTTGCTCGGCAAGTTTCCTGGCGGCCACAAGATCAGCCTCGAAAGCGGCCAGCGTCTGACCGTCCTCCAGGCAATAGTAATGCGACATTGTGTGTGTACCGATTTCCTGCCCGGGTGTTTTCTGAATGGCGTCGATCAGGGACGCCCCGAAATAATAGGGGTCACTCCGTTCGTCTTTCCCGACCTCTTCGAGGTAACCGTAGTTCGACAGGCGCGGGTTATCATAAGCTGGTCGCGCGTCGGGAAGGGCCGCGATCAATTCATCCTTCGTTTCACAAAAGAGGAACCCTACTGTGGCCCAGGTGGCACGGATCCCGTTTTCCGCGAAAAGGTCCAGGATGCGTGGCACGGCCTGGCGTGCGCCAAGGACGTTGGCACCATAGGAGGTGCGGTCGGCATGATCGCGCACGCCCCAAAGCAGCTCAAAATCAAGAGATATGACGAACTTGCCTGACAACGACGAACCCCCAGCGGCACTTTACAGATGATCCGGTGGTTCGACTGAGCGCCGAAGACAGGATACGATCACCGGATATGACAGCAGGATTCGCGCCGAACAATGCACCCCCTGTTTTGACCGACATTCCCCATGTGACGCGCCGGTCGGCGTGAATATCGCTTGATTTTGCCCGCTGGACAAGCGTTTTTCGCCCCGCGCGGGGTCTGCCCCCGAGCAAGTTTCTGGAACAGGGCGGGGCACCCGTCGCAATGGAGATCGGCACGGACGACCAACTCGATCGCGCGGCTGGACAAGGGATTCCGCCGCCGCATCAAGACCCAGGCCATGCTCACCTGCGCCGAGACCGTCCACATGCGGCTCTGGGCCCTCCTTGCCTCCGGCCAGATCACCATGCGCAAGGTCGACGGCTGGGAGACCCTCCCTCAGCCCATCGAGCCCTACACCCCTGACCAAGCGGCCTGACCACGCCGAAATCTCCATGCTCGGGGAACGCCGTTCGAGAATTTGCACCAGATCTGAGACATGCCGATACGGCGCGACACGACCGGAGGCTCATGCATCCGGACACACCCTATTCTGCGGCCAGCCCGGATGCCCCGCCCGCCTCGGCCTGCAACGGCGCCGCGCTCGCACTCGGCGCCACGCGTGCCTCCAGCCCGCCGTCCTCCCGCGCCTGCTGCTCCATGGCCTCTTCCATGCTGGTGGTGTTGATCACCAGATCGAACTGTTCGAGGATCTCGGGTGTATGACGGCTGAGCCAGGACCGGACGGCCTCGTTGCCGACCAGCTTCGTCAGATAGCCCTTGGCCACGACGAGGTTCAGCAGCTCCGAGCCATAGGATTTCTCGGCATCCTTGTACATCGCCTGAACCTGATTCATCTCGCGCTCGAGCTTGACGATCTGTTCGAGCGGATCGCCGAGGGCGCTGGGCTTAGCGAAGAGGGAGATTAAGATTGGCCGGAAATGTATGTCGAGATCACCCGGCGCGTTTTTGAAGAGGGCCTGCCCGCATCGCAGGGCGAATGGATCCGGGAACTTCATGACTGGTTTTCCGCACGGTCGGATAATGGCAGCTTCCCGGATGAACGCTCAATCCGACGGCGCCTCAAACCCATTCTCGATGCCGTGAACTTCAAGAGACCGAAGCAGTGACCCGGTCTGCCCCCAGGGCCGGGGCCACCGATGCGGAGGACGGGTCCGCGGTGTGAACGAGGCGCGGCCGGGGCTTGAACGCATTGGCCACCGCATCGACACCCGCGCGCAGGGGCGAGTCCATCAGATGCGCATAGCGCTGGGTCGTCTGCATCTGGCTGTGACCCAGCAGCTTGCCAATCATCTCCAGCGACGCACCGCCGCTCACCAGCAGCGATGCAAAAGTATGGCGCAGGTCGTGGACCCGCGAATACATGGAAATGAACGCGCTGCGCGGCATCGTGAAGGATGGCGCAGGCACCACGCTCTACAACTATTTCACCGAGTTCGGGCTCGCGCAGATCTCGGTCGATTTCGTATTTGGCACGGCGGGCACGAACATCCAGGGCAAGGTCCGCACCACGCTGCGCGCGATCGAGGACAACCTTCTGGGCGAGACCATGACCACGGCGCATGCGCTGGTCAGCTCGGAATTCTTCGACAAGCTGATCAGCCACCCCAAGACCGAGGATGCCTACAAGTTCTTCTCGGCCACGGGTGGCCAGCCGCTCCGCGAGGACATGCGCCGCGCCTTTCCCTTCGCGGGGATCCTGTTCGAAGAGTACAACGGCTCGGTCACCCTCTCGAACGGCACATCCGAGCGGCTGATCCCCACCGGCGAGGGCATCGCCTTCCCGCTCGGGACCTTCGACACTTTCACCACTTATGGCGGGCCCGCAAACCTGCTGGAGACCGCCAACACCATCGGCCTGCCGCTCTATGCCCGCCAGATGATGGACGCCAAGGGTCGCTGGATTGATCTGATGACCGAGGCCTCGATCCTGCCGGTCAACAAGCGTCCGCGCCTTGCCATTCGCCTGCACAGCTCGAACTGACGGGCGCGCGCATGTCGGTCTTTGCCGCCGCCATCGACAACCTCTTTGCAGATCCAAACATCGCCCGTGATGCAACCTACATCGCGGACGGTGGCACCCCGGTTCTCATCCGCGTGGTAACGCGCCAGGCGGATGAGGTCACGGGCTTTGGCGAGGCCCGCCTCTGGTCGGAGACCACCCGCATTGATCTGCGCGTGGCTGAGGTTCCAGCCCCCCGCCCTGGCGACCGGGTCGAGATCGCGGGCGAGGCGTTCAACATTCAGGGCGAGCCAGTGCGCGACCGCGAGCGGCTCATCTGGACGATCAATCTGAGGCCCGCATGAAGTTGAAACTCGACATCACCCCAGACCTCTTTGCCATGATGGCCGCCGAGATCAAGGCAGGCGAGAGGGCCGTCACCACTGCCACGCGCGAAGCAGGCAACAGCGTGAAATCTGCCTGGCGCGCGCAGATCACGGGTGCCGGGCTGGGCCAGCGGCTGGCGAACACCATCCGCTCCGAGCAGTTCCCGAATGGCCGACCCAGCCTCAGCGCGGCGGCGGTGGTCTGGTCCAAGGCCCCGATGATCATCGGTGCACATGACACCGGCCCGCTGATCCGCTCCCGCAACGGGTTCTGGCTTGCGATCCCCACGCCTGCCGCGGGCAAATCCGCGCGCGGTGGGCGCATCACACCCGGGGAATGGGAACGCCGCGCCGGGCTGCGCCTGCGCTTCGTCTATCGGCGAACGGGCCCGAGCCTGCTGGTGGCTGAGGGGCGGCTGAACGCACGCGGGCGGGCTGTGGCATCGCGGTCAAAGACCGGGCGCGGTGTGACCACAGTGCCGGTCTTTCTGCTGGTACCACAGGTCAGGCTGCCGAAACGGCTGGATCTGGCGCGGGATGCGGAGCGGGCGCAGGACGCCTTGCCCGGCGCGATCGTGGCGAATTGGGTCGAGAGCACACTCTGAGGCGCTTCATGCCCGCGGTCAGCCGGCTATGCGCATACGAAATCTGCCTTTATCCGTGCCAAGCCGCTCGAAATGTGCGATGGTCACGGAAATTGCAAAAGGCGCTTCCATGTCAGTCTACCGCGCAATCTACACATCGCGCCCCTTCGGCTTTGACAGCAATACACTGAACAGCATTCTGGTGCATGCGCAGCGCACCAACCCGAGCCGGGGCATCACCGGCGCGCTGATCTGCCGCGAGGATGTGTATCTGCAATTGCTTGAAGGCCCGGAGGAAGAGGTCAGGCAAGCACTGGAACGCATCAGGCGCGATGACCGGCATGTCGAATTTCAGGTTCATGTCGAAAAGACCGTGCCCGAGCGGATGTTCGGGAAATGGGCGATGCTGCATGATCCTGCCGTGACATGGATCTGGTCGCAAGCCGAAGTCCGCGACGACGCCATTGAACGCACCACCGAAGCAGAGGTCGAGGGCTTTTTCGAGAAGCTCCGCGACAAGGCGGATGCACCGGACCTGACCTGACAGTCACGAGGCGCGAGCGATCTCTGCGGCGCGCAGCACCCTTTATGGCACGCCGCCTGTGAGCGGTTTCACCCGAATGCCCTTTGCCAGCGCGACGCTGGGGGCCGAGCAGCCGCTCCTGAACAGCAAGCTGCTAGGCTAACGCCCTCGCGCAGTGCTGCGCGCGATCCAGTCCGAACCAGCATAGCTGATGACATGTACCAAAACCTCGCGCTCGGCCGCGCTGACAGTAAAGGCAATGACCGCCTTGCGTCCTGCCGGTATAGCGCGGAGCCCCGGAGCGATTTCCGAACGGACGCTGCCTTTCAGAGGAGTGTCAGCCAAGCTGGAAATCACGGCCTCAATCTCGGAAAGCCGCCGTTCGGCAGCCTCCTGCCCGGCGTAATTGACAATCAGCTCCGCGATAGATGCCAAGTCATCCGCCACAGCCGGGTGAAACCGGATGCAATACGTCATCCCTGCCGCGCGACGCTGATACGGGCGCGGGCCGCCGCGAAGGCGCCCTCGGGATCAACATATTCCGCTGGTGGAGTTCGCATGCGTGCGCGGATTTCTTCGGCCATCGCATCAAGCGCGATCGCGCGCTCCTCTTCATCCCGGATCATCTGTTCAAGCGCCGCTGCCACGGCTGCGCTCTGCGAGGCGAAGACGCCTTCGCCGACCTTGTCCGTCAGGAAACGATGATGGCGATCGGTGAAACTGAGCGTGGTTTTGACGGTCATGGCGAAGCTCCAAGTATGACTTAGTAATCTACACATCACACGTCGCTGTGACAAGGCGAGCAATGTCCTAATTACGCTATGAGGTCACTGGTACTCTTCGAGATCGTAGCCCGCTGATGGCGACTGTGCGGCGCTCTCTGAAGCGCAAACCCGATCTGCAATCAAAGCTGCAAGAGGCACACGTAGCGCCTCAGCGATCCGGTTGAGCGTTGTTAACCGTGGATCACGTTTACCATTTTCGATTACGGACAAAGCAGGCGCGCTGATACCGGTCAGCAGCGCCAGCTGCTCCAGGCTCAAACCCTGACCAGCGCGGACCTCGCGGACCCGGCGGCCGGCATCCGCTAACAGCTTCTTCTCGGCATCATTGACCATGCGCCTCACCTTACCGTTTTCGACAAGGATGAAGACGCCGAGTGATGCTTTCAAGGCCGTTTATCTTTTACGGTAAGATTAGCGATGCGAGAAGCGTCTGGAAATCCGCCCTTACCGAATAAGGTAAACCGCAAAGGAGGCGTCAACGGACATTTTGTCGGGGTCGATTGCCCGCGAATGGGTGCCAATGCACGCCAGTGCGGGCGGCTGCACGCGAATGCGGTTTTTCTGGTGGGGTGTTGATGTGGCGTTGATGTAGAACGCAAAATGGCCTGTGGTATTATGATACCACCGGCTATGCGTTTGATATTGTTGTAAGAAATGGTTGCGGGGAACCGCAACAGCCGATCGCTGCGGAATGGGTCCGGAAACGCAAAAACCTCCGCGGCTGGGCCAGCGGAGGTTTCGCAAGTATCGTTGGTTGCGGGGGCTCGCAAGCGACGATTGCTGCGATTGGTGGAACGCGTTGTCCCGCGACTTGTGGCGTAATTTGGCCAATCGCAGAGAGATATGGCGTATGTTCGCCATCTGTAGAGCGTCAACCATTTTGACCGGTGCCGACAACCGAGATGGCCGGTTC
>JAFIEM010000052.1 GCA_020832555.1 Natronohydrobacter sp.
CCGAATTTCGGGCGCAAGTCGCTGAACGAGATCAAGGAAGTGCTTTCGGGCATGGGGCTGCATCTGGGCATGGATGTCGAGGAATGGCCGCCTGAAAATATCGACGACCTTGCCAAGCGGTTCGAAGACCAGTTCTGAAACTGTAGGGTGCGTGCTGAGCACGCACCTTACGACACCGGGCACATCGCCCCAAGGAGAGTCCCGGTCACGCAGCCGGGGCCAGACAAAGCAAAACAAGACGTTGAAGGAGATACACCATGCGTCACGCCAGAGGATACCGCCGCCTGAACCGCACCCAAGAGCACCGCAAGGCTCTGTTTGCGAATATGTGCGGCTCGCTCATTGAACATGAGCAGATCAAGACCACCCTGCCCAAGGCCAAGGAACTGCGCCCGATCATCGAAAAGCTGATCACGCTGGCCAAGCGCGGCGACCTGCATGCGCGCCGTCAGGCGGCTGCGCAGCTGAAGGAAGACAAGGATGTGGCCAAGCTCTTCGAAGTGCTGGGCCCTCGCTACAAAGACCGGCAGGGCGGCTATGTGCGCGTTCTGAAGGCGGGCTTCCGCTACGGCGATATGGCGCCAATGGCGATCATCGAGTTTGTCGAGCGTGATGTGAACGCCAAAGGCGCCGCCGATCTGGCGCGCCTGGAAGCCGAAGAGGCTGCCGAGGATTGATCTCGGTCGACCCGAGACAGCGAGGCCCGCACGCGCAACGTGCGGGCCTTTTGCGTTGAAACTGACTGCGGCGACCCCCTATATCCTGCGAAGTGAAAACCGGAGTGCCGCCCAATGCGTTGCCTGTCCCTTGCCCTGTTCTGCGTCGCGATCATCTCTGGCCAAGCTGTGACTGCCGAAACAGTTCCGAGTTCGCAGCCGCAGATCCAGCTTAGTTTCGCTCCGGTCGTGCGCGAGACCGCCCCTGCTGTCGTGAACATCTACGCCCAGCGTGTCGTGGCGCAGCGCAGCAGTCCCTTCGCTGATGATCCGTTTTTCGGCGACCTGTTTCGCAATTTCGGGCAGGTCACACCGCGCGTGCAGAATTCGCTTGGCTCTGGCGTGCTCCTGACCGAGGATGGGATTGTCGTGTCGAACTTCCATGTCGTCGGCAATGCCACCGAAATCCGTGTCGTGCTGAATGACCGGCGCGAATATGACGCCGATATCATGCTGACCGATGAGGAAAGCGACCTCGCAGTGCTGAAACTGCGCAATGCGCGCGACTTGCCCGTGCTTGAATTTGCAGATTCCGATGCAGTAGAAGTCGGCGAACTGGTGCTCGCCATCGGCAATCCGTTCGGGGTGGGTCAGACCGTTTCCAGCGGAATCATCTCGGGTCTGGCGCGCTCGGGCATCGCTGTCGGGTCAGGGCGCGGCTATTTCATCCAGACCGATGCGCCGATCAATCCGGGGAATTCCGGCGGTGCGCTGGTCGATATGCAGGGCCGCCTTGTCGGTGTGAATACGGCGATCATCACCCGCTCTGGAGCCTCGCATGGGATCGGCTTTGCCATCCCGGCCAATCTGGTTGCGCAGGTCGTGGAACAGGCGCGTGAGGGCCGCTCACGTTTCCAGCGCCCCTGGGCTGGCGTGACGGCGCAAGCCGTGGATGCCTCTCTGGCCGAAGCCTTCGACCAGCGGATTCCCGAAGGTGTGATCCTGCTCGATATCCACCCCGACAGCCCGCTTGCGCAGGCTGGCCTGCAACGCGGGGACGTAGTGCTAAGTGTTGATGGGGCAGCGGTCAATTCCGGGCCTGAAATGATGTTCCGTCTTGCAGCGCGTGGGCTGGGGGCCGAGGCTGCCCTGACTTTCCGACGTGGGGATGATCTTCTGGATGCGACAATCGCGCTGATCGCGCCGCCGGACACACCTGACCGTTCCGAACGAACGATCGTCCAGACATCGGCGCTACGGGGGCTCTCGGTCGTCCGGATCAATCCGGCCGTAACCGCCGAATATAATCTCTCCCCCGATGCAAGTGGAGTTCTTGTCATAGAGTTGCGCGATATCGCGGCACGCACTGGATTGCGCGTCGGCGATATCCTGGTTGCGATCAATGGGATCGCGGTCACATCCACGGATGATGTTGTGAAACTCGCCGCTGAACCGGTGCGCAACTGGCAGATCGAGGCGCTGCGCGACGGGCGGCGCGTGACCTTGCGCTTTCGTGTCTGAGCCTTTCCGCGTGCGAGCGCCCCGGCTAAGGTGATTTCATGGCAGACCTCTTCGACCGCAACGATCCCGCGCCCCCCGATGCGCCCCGTCCTCTTGCGGACAGGCTGCGCCCGCGTGCGCTGTCCGAGGTAATCGGCCAGGACAAGGCACTTGGCCCCGATGGTCCGCTGGGGGCGATGCTGGCCGCGGGGGAGCTGGCCTCGCTCATCCTGTGGGGGCCGCCGGGGGTGGGCAAGACCACAATCGCGCGGCTGCTGGCCGATCAGACAGCGCTGCATTTCACCCAGATCAGCGCGATCTTCTCTGGCGTGCCGGAATTGCGCAAGGTGTTCGAGCAGGCCAAGCTGCGCCGGAAGTCAGGGCAGGGGACACTTCTGTTCGTCGATGAAATCCACCGTTTCAACAAATCGCAACAAGACAGCTTTCTGCCGCATATGGAGGATGGCACGATCACGCTGGTCGGCGCCACGACCGAGAATCCGTCCTTCGAGTTGAATGCCGCACTTCTGTCCCGCGCGCAGGTCATCGTGCTGGACCGATTTTCGCTGGCCGATCTGGAGCTGCTGGCGCAGCGAGCCGAGCGCGAGTTGGGCCGCGCTCTGCCACTTGACGGCCCCGCGCGCGAGGCGCTTCTGGAAATGGCTGATGGCGACGGGCGCGCACTCCTGAACCTTGTCGCGCAGGTCATGGGCTGGCAGGTGACGGACAAACTGGACCCACAGGCGCTGTCCAGCCGCCTTATGCGCCGTGCCGCGCAATATGACAAATCCGGGGACGCACATTACAACCTGATCTCGGCCTTGCACAAATCCGTGCGCGGATCAGACCCGGATGCCGCCCTCTACTGGTTCGCGCGAATGATCGAGGGCGGCGAAGACCCGCGCTATCTGGCGCGGCGCCTGACGCGCATGGCGGTCGAGGATATCGGCAATGCCGACCCGCAGGCGCAAGCGGTCTGTCTGGATGCCTGGCAAAGCTATGAGCGCATGGGCTCGCCCGAAGGGGAACTGGCGCTGGCGCAGGCGGTGATCTACCTGGCTCTCGCGCCGAAATCGAATGCAGGCTATGTGGCATGGAAATCGGCGCTGCGTCTGGCGAAAGAGACCGGATCGAAGTCCCCGCCCAAGCACATTCTGAATGCGCCCACGAAGCTGATGCAATCCGAAGGCTATGGTGCGGGTTACGCCTATGACCACGATGCCGAGGATGGGTTTTCGGGGCAGAACTATTTCCCCGATGGCGTGAAGCGCCCGGTGCTGTATCAGCCGGTCGAGCGTGGCTTCGAGCGGGAACTGGGCAAGCGGGTCGCCTTCTTTGCGAAGCTGCGCGAAAAGCGGGGCGGGTGAGTTGAGTATTTGGGGCAAGATGAAACGGGATGTGATCAGACGATATCAGTCGGCTGGCCATCAAGACTGCGGCGATTCTTCACCTGCTGGTACTTGACCGTCTTTTCAGGACCGAGGCGCTCGAAATAGGGCACAAGCTGGCTTTCTGCACGCGGGGCCACAAGCGCCATTTCCGGCACGCCCATGCCGCAGGAACTGTGCACAAGATCGACCTTCAGATCGAAAATCTGGCGGGTCCCGGCGTAACGCGGGAAATGGGCGGCCAGTGCGGCGCCTTCCTCGGTATCGAGATGAAGCAATCGGGCCTGCCCATAAAGGCGCAGGGTTTTCGGGGGGCCGTTGAAGGCACAGAACATCAGTGTCATGCGCGGGCTGTCCAGGATATGTGCCGCTGTTTCATTGCCGCTACCGGTCAGGTTCAGCCAGATCACCCGGTCCGGTGCCAGCACGCGCAGCGCGTCAAGGCCCTTGGGCGACAGATTGACCCGGCCCTCGCGCGCGGCGGTGGCGACGAAGAACATGGGTTGCGCAGCAATAAAGGCGGCGTGGCTTTCATCTATCGCGGAATAGCTGGTGCCCATCGGCGCTTCCTCTTTTCGGTTCTGGCAGCCTATTGCACCTTTCGGTGAAGGGCCAGACGTTGACATCCGCTGCCATGCGGGGAAAGGAAGACGGAACATACGAGGGTGATGATGAGCAAGGTTCAGAACCGAAAGGTTGGTGCGGAAGAGGGTGAGCAGCGGCTGGACCGCTGGCTGAAGCGCCAGTTTCCGCAGATCACGCAAGGGCTGATCGAAAAAGCCTGCCGCAAGGGCGAGATTCGGGTGGATGGCGCGCGAGTGCAGGCCTCGACGCGGGTGCAGGCCGGTCAGAACGTGCGTATCCCCCCGCTGCCAGAGGGTGAGGCCGCGCCAGTCACCCGCGCCCCGCGTCTGATCGAGAACGATGCCGAGATGATCCGCGCGGCCGTGATCTGGAAGGACCAGCACATCATCGCGCTGAACAAACCCCCCGGTCTGCCCAGTCAGGGCGGCAGCGGGCAGGGCGCGCGGCATGTGGATGGGCTGACGCCTGCGCTCATGTTCGACTACAAGGAACGCCCGGTGCTGGTGCATCGGTTGGACAAGGACACATCGGGCGTGCTGCTTCTGGCGCGCACCCCGCGTGTGGCGCGCAAGCTGGCAGAGGCATTTCGCCATCGCGCCACGCGCAAGATATACTGGGCGCTGGTTGCAGGCGTGCCGACACCGGCCAAGGGCACGATCAAATACGGGCTGGTCAAGGCCGGTGGGCGCGGCGCGGGCGAGAAGATGCGCTGCATTCACCCCGCAGAGGTGGACCAGACCGAAGGCGCAAAGCGCGCGGTCACGGATTTCGCGGTGCTGGAACGGCTGGGCGGGCGCGCGGCCTGGATGGCGCTTTCGCCCATCACGGGGCGCACGCATCAGTTGCGCGCGCATATGGCCGAGATCGGGCATCCGATCATCGGAGACGGGAAATATGGCGGCTCGGCGCAGGAAAACCTGGGCGATGGCTGGGGTGCGGGGATCGGCGGCGAGGTCAGTCGCAAGCTGCATCTGCACGCGCGGTCCTTGCGGCTGGAACATCCGGTGACAGGCGCGATGCTGACCTTTACCGCCCCATTGCCCGAGCATATGGCGCAAAGCTGGAATCTCTTTGGTCTGCAACCCAGCGATGTGCCCGAAGATCCCTTCGAGGATGAGGCATGACGCGAAGACTGGTGATTTTCGATGTCGACGGTACGCTGGTTGATAGCCAGGCTCATATCGTCGCCGCGATGACCCTGGCTTTCGAAGGGATCGGTCATGCTGTGCCTGCGCGCGAAGCCGTGCTGGGCATCGTTGGCCTTTCCTTGCCCGTGGCGGTTGCAAGACTGGCCCCGGAATTACCGGTATCGGCGCATGTTGCACTGGTCGAGGGCTACAAGGGTGCTTTCATGGCATTGCGCGCCGAAACGCTTTCGCCGCTTTATCCCGGTGCCGCTGACCTACTGGAGCGTTTGGGCGCGGACCCGCAGATCGTGCTGGGGATCGCGACGGGAAAATCGCGCCGGGGCATGGATCACATCATGTCTGCGCATGGCTGGGCGGGGCGGTTCGCGACAGTGCAGGTTTCGGACGATCATCCGTCAAAACCACACCCGTCGATGATCGCGGCCTGCCTACGCGAAACGGGCGTGGCGGCTGGTCAGGCGGTGATGGTGGGCGATACAAGCTTTGACATGCAGATGGCGCGTGCGGCAGGGGTGCGCGGCTTGGGCGTCGTTTGGGGCTATCACGCCCCAGAAACACTGGAGGCTCCGGTGATCACTGAATTCGCAGAACTTCCGCAAGCACTTTCGGCGCTATGGGTATCACCATGAGCGGCTGGGTGAAGAAGCGCTTCTGGACAGAGGCCGAGGTCACGCCCGTCGAAGGCGGCTATTCGGTCATACTGGACGGGCGGGCGCTGAAAACCCCAGCTAAGGCGGCGCTGGTCGTGCCGACTGCCGCGCTGGCAGAATTGATCGCCGAGGAATGGCGCGCGCAGGGTGATGTGATCGACCCCGAAAGCATGCCGGTGACGCGCGCGGCGAATTCCGCCATCGACAAGGTGCGCGGGCAAAAGGCCGAAGTAACAGAGATGATTGCTGCCTATGGTGACAGTGATCTGATCTGCTACCGGGCCGAAAACCCCGAGGGATTGGTCGCGCGCGAGGCGGCATGCTGGGACCCGCTGATCGACTGGTGCGCGCATCGCTATTCGGTGCGCCCGATCATTCGCACAGGCGTCATTCACGGCCCGCAGCCCAAGGCACTGCTGACCAATCTGGAAGCTGATGTCGCGCGTTTGTCGAGTTTCGAGTTGACCGCCTTTCACGATCTGGTCGCGATGAGTGGCTCGCTGATCATCGCGCTGGCGCTTCTGGACCGCTTTGCGCCGCCAGAGGCGCTCTGGGATGCCTCGCGCGTTGATGAGGACTGGCAGATCGAGCAATGGGGCGCGGATGAGGAAGCCGAGAAGCTGACCGCAGGGCGCAAGGCCGCATTCCTGCAATCCGCGCGCTTCTATTTTGCGCTTCAGCCCTGATCCAATTCGCGCGGGACGATGAAATCCAGCGCTCGGCCTGTGCCGGGGCGCAACTCGGCCCAGTTTGCCGCGTCAAATTCCGCGACCAGCGTGGCGCAGGTCGGATAGCGCGAAAAGCCCGGATGCGCGACCGGCGCTGCCAGCAGCATTTCGGCAAAAGCGGCGATACCGGGGTTATGGCCGATCATGATCACAGTTGCGGTTTGTGCAGTGGCCAGACAGCGCAGCATCACATCCGGCCCCGCCAGATAAAGCGCGCGTTCGAAGCGTGCAGGCACTGTCGCGGGAAATTCAGCGCTCAGCAGCGCCCATGTCTCGCGCGTGCGGGTAGCGTCGGAAATCAGCGCTTCCTGCGGCAGATACCCCTTTTCCGCCAGCCAGCGCCCGATCAAGGGGGCCGAGCGTTTGCCGCGCGGGTTCAAGGGGCGCTGGTGGTCGGTATCCAGCGGATTGTCCCAGTCGGATTTGGCATGGCGGGTCAGGATCAGGCGCAATGTCATCGGTGAAAATGCCTCATGTGGAAAGCGGATTGATCAGGGTCTCGGCCAAAGGCGTGGCTGACAGGGCAGGCGCGGCGCACGGCGCATCCATTGGCTAGGCAATCAGCGCCTTCGGGTGTGTCCAGAAATGCATGGCAGGCGGGCACATCATAGCCCTTGTCGGTCAGCGCGCCGACCGGGCAGGCGGTCACGCAGGGCCGCGCGCAGCCGTCGCAGGGGGCAGTGGCAGGGGCGGGCAGGTCGATGGCCGTGGCAAAGCCAAGCGCGCCGCGAAAGGACAGCCACAGCCCCTGCCGGTCATGGATCAGCCATTGCACCGGCGAGGATTGCGCACGCCCGCTCGCCAAGGCCCATGTGAAGAACGGATGCGGTGGATTGGCCCCGAAAGGATAGAAAGTGCGCGCGCCCAAGTGTTGCGCCAGACCGTCCAGCACCCGTACGGACCAACGATCCATTGGATCGGGCTGGCCGTCACGATATTCCGGGCTTTGGGTGAACGCGGTCCAGAAACGGGGGCCGTCCGGTGCGATCAGAAGCAGGGTTTCCACGCCATCGGGCAGGGGGGCGGCATCGCGCAGCACCCCTCCGGCCACAGTCAGGGCGTGGCGCTGCATCTCGGTTTCGATCTGCGCCAGCCCCGGCATGATCTAACCGCGCGGCGCGATCTGGGGCGCGCTGTCGCGGATGATGCTGCCCGCGCCGTGATCGGTGAACAGCTCAAGCAAGCAGGCATTGGGCGCGCGCCCATCAAGGATCACCACGGCCCGCACGCCGCCCTCAATCGCGGTGAGCGCGGTTTCGGTCTTGGGGATCATGCCGCCCGCGATCACGCCCGCCTCGGTCAGGTCGCGCACATGGGCGGGCGACAATTGCGTGACCACATCGCCATTCGCGTCCTTCACGCCCGAGACATCGGTCAAGAGCAGCAGGCGATCAGCCTTAAGCGCCGCAGCGATTGCGCCCGCTGCCGTGTCGCCGTTGATGTTATAGGTTTCCCCTGCGCGCCCCATGCCCAAGGGGGCGATCACCGGGATGAAGCCGCCGGTAAACAGATGATGCAGCAATTCGGGGTTCACGTCGACCGGGCGACCCACCAGACCCAGTTCGGGATCATCCGGCTCGCATGTCACCATGCCGCCATCCTTGCCCGACAGGCCTACAGCCTTGCCGCCCTCGTCCTGAATGGCCTGAACGATGCGCTTGTTGACCGCGCCAGACAGCACCATCTCGACCACTTCCATGGTCGCGGCATCCGTCACACGCTTGCCGCGCACGAAATCGGACTTGATCTCCAGCTTTTTCAGCATCTCGTTGATCATCGGCCCGCCACCATGCACGATGACAGGATTCACCCCGACCTGGCGCATCAGCACCACGTCACGCGCGAAAGACGCCATTTCCTCGGCATCGCCCATCGCGTGCCCACCGAATTTGATGACGACAATCGCACCGGCATAGCGTTGCAGATAGGGCAGCGCCTCGGACAATGTCCGGGCGGTGGCAAACCAGTCCTGGCTCATGGGCTTTTGCTTCTTCATGTCAGGTGAGCCCCGCAATGATCGCACGGAGCGTGGGAATCCCGAGACCTTTCTCGGACGAGGTGACGACCAGTTCGGGATAGGCCGCCGGATGTTTCGCAAGTGCTGCCCGCACCTGCGCCAGCGTCTTGTCCTGATCTTTGCTGCTGATCTTGTCAGCCTTGGTCAGCACGACCTGAAAGGTCACAGCGGATTGGTTCAGCAGGCGCATGATCTCGGCATCGACATCCTTCACCCCGTGGCGCATGTCGATGAGCAGAAACGCGCGGCGCAGCGTGGCGCGCCCTGACAGATAGGCTTTCAGCAGACGTTGCCATTTTTCAACAATCGGGATCGGCGCTTTGGCAAAACCGTAGCCCGGCAGATCGACCAGATAATGGCTCTCGCCGACAGTGAAATAGTTGATTTCCTGCGTCCGTCCCGGCGTGTTCGAGGTGCGCGCAATCGCGCGCCGACCCGTAAGCGCGTTGATCAGGCTGGATTTTCCGACATTCGAGCGACCTGCGAAACAGACCTCCAGCCGGTCGGCAGGGGGCAGGCCATCCATCGCGACCACGCCTTTCAGAAATTCAACCTCGCCGGTCAAGAGCTTGCGGCCAGCCTCTTCGGCCAGCGGCTCTGGCGTCTCGGCCAAGGGGAAGGGCAGGGCGGTCATGGGATTACCTTTGCTGTATCGCCTTCGCGGATGGTCCCGGCTTGCGTGACCACAGCATAGACGCCGAAATTCGTGTGCCCGTAGCCCTCTTCCAGCGCATCGAGCGTGTTGACGTCGATCCGCCCTGTCGTGCAATCGACCATCGTGGCGCGGCAGCGGCCAATCGGCTCGATCACTTTCAACCGCGTTTCGCCAATCGCAATCTCGCGGCCCACAAGGTCGAATTCTTCCCACGGTGCCAATCCGTCCAGCCACAGATTGCCGCGCCAGCGGTCCAGACCCAGATCGACCCCCATCCGCTGCCCCAGCGCACGATTGGACGACAGGTTCAGGATCGAGACACTCTCGAAATCCGTATCGGTCATGCCGCGCCCCGCGCTGACCAGCCGCGCAGGTTGCGCGCGCCCGCCCGCCATCAGCGGCGCGACCCAGTTCAGGAAATCCGCCTCGCCTTGCGCAGTATCCGGCGCAAACGTGAGCGCCGCGCGCGAGGGATGGGTCAGGGTGATCTGGCCTGTCGATTCGTCAAACTGCGCGTTGATCGCCTGCAGCGCAGGTGTCTTGGCCCCGCGCGTGAAATTCATGCAGGCGTTCCAGCCCGGCATGATCATCGCCGCCTCATGCGCGACCGCCCAGTGCCGGTCGAAGGGCAGACAGCGCCCCTCGCTCAAGGTGACAGAGGCCAGAGCCTCGCGGCCATGCGCCTTGATGGGATGGCGGTAGATATGCGCCAGCCGCCACCCCATCTGATCAGGACTTCTTCTTCTTGACGCCGATATTGCCCAGCAGATCAGGCCGCGAGCCGTTCATCGCCATGATAGAATATTGCTGCACGAAGGTGATCACGTTATTCGCGATCCAGTAGAGCACCAGACCCGACGCAAACCAGCCCAGCATGAACATGAAGATCCACGGCATCCAGGTCATCACGGCCTGCTGGATCGGCTCGGTGGGCGTCGGGTTCAGCTTCATCTGAAGCCACATCGACACGCCCAGACAGATCGGCAGAATCCCGATGAAGATCAGCGACAGCAGGCTGTCCGGGTGCGGCGCCGCCCAGGGCAGCAGGCCGAACAGGTTCATGATCGACGTGGGATCGGGCGCGGACAAATCGTTGAACACCCCGAACCACGGCGCGTGGCGCAGATCGATCGTGACGAAAATCACCTTGTAGAGCGAGAAGAAGATCGGGATCTGCAACAGGATCGGCAAACAGCCCGCAGCGGGGTTCACCTTCTTCTCCTTGTAAAGCTTCATCATCTCCTGCTGAAGCTTCTGCTTGTCCTCGCCCGCGCGTTCCTTGATGGCCAGCATCTCGGGCTGGAGTTCTTTCATCTTCGCCATGCTGACATAGGATTTCCACGCCAATGGCAGCAGAATTGCCTTGATCAGGAATGTCAGCGTGATGATCGACCAGCCCATATTGCCGATCACGCCTTCAATGAAATAAAGCGTCGCGAAAATCGGCTTGGTCAGGAAGAAGAACCAGCCCCAGTCGATGGCGTCAAGGAAACGCTCGATGCCCAACTCGCGTTCGTATGCGCGCAGGACCGACCATTCCTTTGCACCGGCGAAGAGCATGGTCTCGACCGAATCCGATTCGCCCGGTCCCACGACCAGCGTGGGCAGGTCAGCGCGGGCCTGATAGACGTCGCGCGCAGGGATATAGCGCTGCACCGCCGAGAAACTCTGGCCCGGCATCGGAACGATGGCCGCCATCCAGTATTTATCCGCAATCGCCAGCCAGCCATTTGCGGCGACTTCGGTCACGCGTGCATTGGTGTTCTCGCGCTCATGGACACGGAAATCGCGTATGGCCTTGTATTTGTCCTCGGACAGTTTGCCATCGGCAACCTGAATGAATCCTTCATGGCTGATGAAGAAGTTTTCCAGATCATCCGGCTCGCCGTGGCGCGAAATCAGGCCATACGGGGCCATGCGCGCCGTTTCCGTACCTGTATTCACGACACCCTGTGCCACGGTCAGCATGAAATTGTCGTCGATAACAAAGCGCTGCGTGAATTGCAGGCCGTTGGCGTTCGTCCAGCCCAGAGTTACGGGCGATCCAACTCCAAGGGTGGTGCCTTCGATCACCTCCCAGGGGGTATTGGCACCGGGCACCATGTCCCAATCCATGTTGGGACCGGGCCGCCAGCCATAAAGCGCGTAGAAGGCGTTCCGCGACCCTTCCGAGTTCAGCAGATGCACATTGTCGGATCCCGGCTCGGTTGTCTCGCGGTAATCCAGGAGCACCAGATCATCGATCCGGCCCCCGCGCAGATTGATCGTGCCTGCCAGACGCGGGGTCTGAATCGCGATACGCGGCAGTTCCTCATCAGCACTGACCTGTTCGGCTTCGGCCATGCTCTGCGCCTCGCCCCCACCGGCGACCGGCAGTTCGGCAACATCGGCTGTGTCGCGCGGCATGGGCTCGGGTGGCGGGAACATCCACATCCAGACGACGAGCACCAACAGGCTCAGACCGAAGGCCAATAGCAGATTGCGGTTCTGTTCTTGCATGGATCAGAGGTATCCTGTCACTCGGGCCCGGACAATCGGGCGTCGCGCCCGGTTCAACTAAAGCCCCGCCCAAAGGTCAAGCAGTTTTCCCCCGAATCCGGGGTGCAGCGGGTCACATCCCCTTCAAATCCGGTACGGACCCGGCCTGTTCCGTCATCGCATTCGTACTCAGACCCAGAAAGTCGAACAGGGCGGGGTCGGGCAGATGCGAGGGGCGCACATTCATCAGCGCGCGGAACATGACATTGCGCCGTCCGGGGCTGCGCTTTTCCCACTCGTTCAGCAGCGACTTTACTTGCATCCGCTGCAAGCCATCCTGCGAACCGCAGAGGTCACAAGGGATGATCGGGTAATTCATGGATTGTGCGAAGCGTTGGCAATCTTCCTCGGCCACAAAGGCCAGCGGGCGATAGACAAACAGATCGCCCTCTTCATTGACCAGCTTCGGCGGCATCGTGGCCAGCCGTCCACCGTGAAACAGGTTCATGAAGAACGTTTCCAGCAGATCATCGCGATGGTGGCCCAGCACCACAGCGCTGCAGCCTTCTTCGCGCGCGATCCGGTACAGGTTCCCGCGCCGCAGCCGCGAGCACAGCGCGCAATAGGTCCGGCCTTGCGGCACCTTGTCCATGACGATCGAATAGGTGTCCTGATACTCGATCCGGTGGGGCACCTGCATCTTCGTCAGAAACTCGGGCAGCACCGTCGCAGGGAAACCGGGCTGGCCCTGATCCAGATTGCAGGCCAGCAGATCGACCGGCAACAGCCCGCGCCATTTCAACTCGATCAGTGCGGCCAGCAGCGTATAGCTGTCCTTGCCACCCGACAGGCACACCAGCCAGCGCGCGCCGGGTTCGACCATGCCATACTGGTCGATCACCGCGCGGGTTTCGCGGATGATGCGCTTGCGCAGCTTGCGAAACTCGGTTGTGTCCGGGGCGTCTTGCAAGATCAGTGGCAGATCGGCGGGGTCGTCAAGCATAGCCTAACTCGCACATCACACTAGATACCTCCTGAACTTACGAGCACACGACAATTAATCTCTCATAGGATCTACGCCTAGACATAAGGCTTTCCGATTGTCTAATTGGACGAACTGTCACTTTGTTGTTCGCTATTGCGAACTCAGTAACCTGTTGCAACCCGACTTGTTCAAGAGGTGAAAGCATGTATGGACAGTTTGCGGACTGGCGTGGCAAGCAAAGTCAGATCTTTGCGCAGGTAAAATTCCACTTTGTCAATGCATCGTGCCCGCTTTGCCGGTTGCGCTGTTCGCTTTCTGGCGCTATGTTGTCTTGTTGCAACAGAAGTGGTGCCTCCCGTATGGAACAAGCGCAGAAGCCAGATCCTGTCGCGCAGTCGTCGGACTTGCATGGGATTAGAGATGCCTTGAGCTCGAAGCCGAGTCTGTGGGGCATAGCCGGCGTTGTGCTCGCGGCGATCGCTATTCCGACAGCTCTTTTCGCGGTATGGATGCCGAGAGAAGTCGATAGCTTGAAAAACGAGCTGGGGTTGATGTCTTTGAAGCTTGATGTACAAGCTGGTATTTTGCAGCAAGTTTCTGATATGTCAAATAATTTGGTTGAACAGTCCCAAGCTGGAGTAAACGAAATAAACTCTTTGATTGACGCGCTTTCACGTAATGATGCGATAGATCGCGGTTTTGGGAGATATGCTGTTATACAGCTAAAAGAAATGTTGCCAGCAGATTTATATGAAGCATTTGAAGAACAGAAATTCGAGAATGTAAGACTCTCTTCTTTCATGAACCGCCCTACTATCTACATGGTCCGTAGTGCTTTCAATGAATTGGGTTCAGAGCACCAATCAGCATTGATAAGCTGGGCGGCGCGGGAAGGGGTACGGGTGGAGTTACAAGAACAGTATTTCCCGCAACCGGCGGCTGCCCGTGCGTTAGCGGAATACAGGGTACCTGCTGCCACTGGGTTACAGTTAAATTTTGAGCTTGATTATGAAAGGCGGCCTCCCCTTCGCTTCAATCCTTAGTGATTTCTTCATCTTGTCGGACATTGGGCTCATCGTCTGCCCCTGGCACCGGATCATAACCCGAATGCCCCCAGGGATGACAGCGCCCGATCCGGCGCAGGGCGAGCCAGCCGCCCTTGATCGCGCCATGACGCTCCAGCGCCTCCAGCGCATAGGCTGAACAGGTGGGCTGATAACGGCAGTTGAACCCAACCCAGGGGCTGAACACGATCCGGTAGAATCGCACGGGCAGCGACAGAAGCCACGCACCGGGTTTCAAGGCGCACCCCCATGCAGCTTGCGCAGCGCGCGCTCCAGATCAGCGCACATCGCTGCGAAATCATGGCTTACGGTCACATCGGGTCGCCCGACCAATACATAGTCCCAGCCATCTCGTGCATGTCGCGGCAGCACGGCGCGGGCCACGGCGCGCAGACGCCGCTTGGCACGGTTGCGCGTGACCGCATTCCCCAGTTTTTTCGTGCAGGTATAGCCGATCCGCGCGCCACTCGGGGCGTCTTCATCATCCCGCGCGCGGGCCTGCACCAGAAAGGCCGGGCAAGGCACCCGCCGCGCCTTGGCTGCGCGCAGGAAGTCAGCGCGTTTCAGCAAGGTTGCAGGCATTCCACATGACAAAACCGCCGGGGCGTTTGCGGCCTCGGCATCTTGCCTTGCCACATCTGCCCCCGGCGGTGTCATCTCGCTTCCCTCTGGCCCGCTTCCGCAGGCCATCGTGCTCAAGCCGACAGGTTCTTGCGACCGATACGACGACGGGCGTTCAGAATCTTGCGACCGGCCTTGGTGGCCATGCGGGCGCGGAAACCGTGGCGGCGCTTGCGGACCAGGTTGCTGGGCTGATAGGTGCGTTTCATCGCTCCGTTTCCTTACATTCTGGCGTCCACATATCCTGCCGGATTCGGCCGCCTTGTCATTTCAAGCCCGCCGATTACCTGCCTCTTGCCCGCAAGTCAATTCGCAAATCCAGAGTTTTGCACGACTGCGTCGGCTGAGGCGCAGAAAAACGCGCCTCTGACTGCGCGGGCCGATCAAGCCCATGTGATCGGGGTGAAACAGCGGAAACAACTGGCCAATCCGGGCGTAAGGCAGCATGAACATGTAAAAGCGGAGTTTCTCGTGAACCAACATGAGGCTATAGACAAGAAATCGATCTGGCGGCAGCGCTTGCCGATCCTCGTGATCGTGCTGGTGGCCATCTTCGGTGCGGTTGCCCTGCGCGACTACTTGTCCTTCGAGGCTCTCCGCGACAATCGCGCGGCTCTGATCGCCTTTCGCGACGCGCATTACCTGTTGACGGCACTTTTCTTCGTGCTGGCCTATATTGCCATCGTCGCGTTTTCGCTGCCCGGAGCGACCGCCGCCACACTCACAGGCGGATTTCTCTTCGGGGTCTTTCCCGGCGCGCTGTTCAACATTCTGGCCGCGACCATCGGTGCTGTCGCAATCTTCTGGGCGGTGCGCGCGGGTTTTGGTCGGGCATTGTCCGCGAAGATCGACGCCAGTGACGGGCGCATAAAAAAGATAACCGACTCGATCCGCGCCAATGAAGCCCCGGTGCTGTTTTCGCTGCGGCTGATGCCGGTGCTGCCGTTTTTCGTGATGAACGTGATTCCGGCCCTGATCGGGGTGCGCATGTCCGTCTTTGCCGCGACAACTTTCTTCGGAATCATGCCGGGCGGTGTGATCTACACATGGGTCGGCGCAGGGCTGGGCGAGGTTTTTGCCCGCGATGAGACCCCCGATCTGGGCATCATCTTCGAGCCGCATATCATCGGCCCGCTTGCGGGTCTGGCAGCCCTGTCTCTGCTGCCTGTCATCGTGAAGCAGTTTCGCGGCAAGGAGGGCAAGCCATGACCCATATCAAGACCGATATCTGTGTGATCGGTGGCGGCTCTGGGGGGCTTTCGGTCGCGGCGGGTGCCGTTCAGATGGGCGCGCGCGTGGTGCTCGTCGAGGGGCACAAAATGGGCGGCGATTGCCTGAATTATGGCTGTGTGCCCTCGAAGGCCCTGCTTGCGCAGGCGAAGAAAGCCCATCTGCGCGGCGGGGAACCGACGCCGGAGGATTTCAAGGCCGCCATGGCTCATGTGAAAGCCACCATCGCCGCGATCGAGCCACATGATTCGGTCGAACGCTTCGAGGGGCTAGGGGTGCAGGTCATTCAGGGCTTCGCACGCTTCATATCGCCAACCGAGGTCGAGGTCGCTGGCAAGACCATCACCGCACGCCGCTTCGTTATCGCGACCGGCTCGCATGCGCTTGTCCCGCCCATTCCGGGGCTGGCAGACGTGCCCTATATGACCAACGAGACGCTGTTCGAGCAGTCAGAACGCCCCGGTCAACTTCTGATCATCGGGGCTGGGCCCATCGGGCTGGAAATGGCGCAGGCGCATCGACGGCTCGGATCGCGCGTGACCGTGATCGAAGGCGCGAAGGCGCTTGGGCGCGAGGAACCTGATGCCGCTGCCGTCGTGCTTGCAACGTTGCGCCGCGAGGGCGTCGAGATCATTGAAGATGCGCAGGTCGAGCGCGTCGGCGGGCGACCGGGTGCGTTGGAAGTGCAGGTCAAGGGCGGGACGATCTTTACCGGCACGCATCTGCTGGTGGCGGTAGGGCGTGTGCCGAATCTCGAAAAGCTGGATCTGGTCAAGGCCGGGGTGAATTGCGACCGCGCCGGGGTCAAGGTCGATGCCGGATTGCGCAGCACCAACAAGCGGATCTATGCGATTGGCGATGTGGCCGGGCAGGGGCAATTCACGCATCTCGCGGGCTATCATGCAGGGGTGGTGATCCGCGCGATCCTCTTTGGTCTGCCAGCGAAAGCGCGGCACGACCATATTCCGCATGTCACCTATACAGACCCCGAACTCGCGCAGATCGGGCTAAGCGAATCCGAGGCCCGCAAGAAATTCGGCGCCGGTGTTTCCGTGCACAGGGTCGGCTATGACCAGATCGACCGGGCACAGGCCGAAGGCTGCACTGAAGGCTTTCTTCAGTTGATCGCCGCGCGCGGCAGGCCAGTCGGGGTGACGGTTGTGGGGGTGCAGGCGGGTGAAGTGATTGCCCCCTTTGCGCTGGCTATGGCGAACAATCTCAAGCTCAGCGCCATCGCCGGAACGGTGCTGCCCTATCCGACATTGGCGGAAATCGGCAAACGCGCGGCAGGGGCCTATTTCTCACCCAGACTCTTTGATAACATAAATGTGAAGCGTGTGGTTGGGCTGGTTCAGAGGTGGCTCCCCTGACCTGCGCAGGCTAGGTTAGGGCATGATTTCGAGCAGTCTTTCAGCACGGTTTCTCTGGCTTGTCGTCATCTTCGTGATGCTGGCCGAAGTTCTTATCTTCGTGCCATCGGTGTCGCGCTTCCGCGAAGAGTATCTTCTTGCGCGGCTGGAACGCGCGCAGATCGCTTCGCTGGCGCTTTTGGCCTCTGACGGCTCAATCGCCGGGGAACTTGCCAGCGAATTGCTGGAGAATGCAGGCGTGTTCAACGTCGTGCTGCGCCGCGACGCTGTGCGGGAATTGATTCTGTCGTCCCCGATCCCCGCGCAGATTGACGCGACCTACGACCTGCGCGGGGCCAGCGCTTTCGAGTTGATGCGTGACGCGCTGGATGAAATGCGCCGTCCCGAGCCGCGCATCATCCGTGTGATCGGCGATCCGGTGCGACAGGCGGGCCTGTTGATCGAAATCACGCTGGACACGGCGCGGTTGCAGGAAGAACTCTGGGAATATGGCAAGCGCATCCTGCTGCTGTCGCTGTTGATCTCCGGCGTTACGGCCCTGCTCCTCTACCTGTCGATTCAGGCATTTGTCGTCGCTCCGATGCGACGGGTCATCCGGTCCATGCAGGATTACGCCGAAGCCCCGCAGGATGCGACACGGATTCTCTCGCCAAATTCCAACATTCGCGAACTGCGCGAGGCCGAGGAGGCCTTGACGCGGATGCAGACTGACCTGACAGGATTGTTGCGGCAGAAAGACCGGCTGGCGCAGCTTGGCGGCTCTGTCGCGCGGATCAGCCATGATCTGCGCAACATGCTGACGACGGCCTCGATGCTGGCCGACCGGATGGAAATGAGCGACGATCCGAGCGTAAAGCGCGCCGCCCCCAAGCTGGTGGGGTCGCTGTCGCGGGCCATCAATCTTTGCGAATCAACCCTTGCTTTCGGAAAGGCCGAAGAACCCCCGCCGAAACTTGCCCCGCTGCGCCTTGCTTCGGTCCTTGAAGATGTAGTCGAAAGCGAGAAACTGGCGCTGGCCGAGGGCGCAGAAATCACCTTCCTGATCGATATGGGCAAGGATCTGGTGGTCCGGGCCGACGGCGAGCAGATTTTCCGCGTGCTCAGCAATCTTGTGCGCAATGCGCGCCAGGCGATCGAGGCCACAAAACAACCAGGCGTGATCGAAATCCTTGCCAAGCCCACTGTGCAGGAGAACACGAAAGGTGTTGCCATCCGCATCGGCGATTCCGGCCCCGGTCTGCCGCCCAAGGCGCGCGAGCATCTGTTCGAGGCTTTTCAGGGCGGCGCGCGCAAGGGTGGCATCGGTCTGGGGCTGGCCATCGCCGCGGAACTTGTGCGCGGGCATGGCGGAAAACTCGAACTGATCCGCAGCGATCAGGATGGCACGGAGTTTCGTATCTGGCTTCCGGTCACGGAATAGCGGGTTTGAGAGATTAACTTCGGATTCCCAGCGAAACCCCCCTTGCATTGCCCGGAACAGGGCGATATGTCGCCCCCAACGCGCCCGTAGCTCAGCTGGATAGAGCACCAGACTACGAATCTGGGGGTCAGAGGTTCGAATCCTTTCGGGCGCGCCATTTTCCTCGCCATCATTGTTGAACTGCATGTTTGTTGTCGTGCGTTGAGCCCATGATCAGGGCAGACCTTCGCGGCGAAACGGATCGCCTACAGAGGTCACAAGCAGCTTTTCTGCGGTATTTGTTCACAGCTTGCCCAAACTCTGGGCGTAGGCCTTGTCGGGTGACGTGCAGTTGTGCGCGCGCAAACCCGAGCGCAGAGCGTGCCGAAGAATACGATAAAAGTCTTTGACTGAATCCGAAAATTGGGTCAGCCTGAGATTGTCAACAATCTTGTTGTCAAAATGAGCCGTCGCTTCTGAACAATAAACGGCACGTCCATCAGGGAGACCAGACATGGGACAATCCAAATCTATTACCATTGCGGCACTGCTTGCGACCTCCTTCTTCACGATCCCTGTCAGCGCGCTGGCACAAGACAAGATTTTGCGCATCGGCATGACCGCTGCCGATATTCCGCGCACGCTCGGCCAGCCCGATCAGGGGTTCGAAGGCAACCGTTTCACCGGGATCACGATCTATGACAGCCTGACCGAATGGGATCTGAGCAAGGAAGAAGAAGCCTCGGTTGTGATTCCCGGCCTTGCCACCAGTTGGGAGGTAAACTCCGAAGATACAACGAAATGGATCTTCAATCTGCGCGACGACGTGACCTTTCACGACGGCAGTCCTTTCAATGCCGAAGCTGTGGTCTGGAACGTGCAGAAGGTGCTGGATGAAAGCGCGCCGCATTTCGATGCCAGCCAGGTTGGTGTGACCGCCTCGCGGATGCCCACGCTGCGCTCGGCACGGGTGATTGATGAATTCACGGTCGAACTGACCACCTCTGTGCCCGACAGCTTTCTTCCGATCAACCTGACCAATCTGTTCATGGCCTCTCCGACCCATTGGCAGGCGAAATTCGACGAGACCGGCGACGCCGAATCAGCATGGGCCGCCTTTGCGGCTGATCCCTCCGGCTCTGGTCCGTTCCGTGTGACATCCTTCGCCCCGCGTGAGCGTCTGGAAATGGTCCCGAACGAAAACTACTGGAATCCGGCCCGCACCTCTTCGCTCGACGGGCTGGTGCTGGTGCCCCTGCCCGAAGCCAATGCCCGCACGGCGGCCCTGCTCTCGGGGCAGGTGGACTGGATCGAAGCGCCGTCGCCTGACGCTATCGCGCAGATCGAATCGCGCGGTTTCACCATCTACACCAACCCCCAGCCGCATGTCTGGCCGTGGCAGCTTTCCTTTGCCGAGGGCTCGCCCTGGCTGGACCAGCGTGTGCGCCATGCCGCGAACCTGTGCTTTGACCGTGAAGAGCTTTCGATCCTGCTTGGTGGCTTCATGGGCGCTCCCAAAGGGTCTTATGAGCCTGGCCACCCCTGGTTCGGAAATCCGTCTTTCGACATTCGCTACGATCTTGAAGAAGCGCAGCGCCTCATGAGTGAGGCCGGTTTCTCGGACAGCAATCGTCTGCGCGTGAAGGTGCAGACCTCGGCTTCCGGCTCTGGCCAGATGCAGCCGATCCCGATGAACGAGTATCTCCAACAGTCGCTGCGCGATTGCTATTTCGACGTGGAACTTGACGTGATCGAATGGAACACGGTCTTTACCAACTGGCGGCGCGGCGCGAGCGATGAATCCGCCAATGGGGCGCACGCGATCAATGTCAGTTTCTCGACCATGGACCCGTTCTTCGGCATGGTGCGCTTCACCTCAACCGGCACCTTCCCGCCTGTGTCGAACAACTGGGGCTATTTCGGCAATGACGAGTTCGATGCATTGATTGCAGCAGCCCGGACTGCCTTTGACGCCGACGAGCGTGACGAAGCGCTGGCAGCACTTCACACCCGCATTGTCGAGGAAGCGCCTTTCGTCTGGGTCGCCCATGACACTGGCCCACGCGCCATGTCGCCGCGCGTGACAGGCGTCGTGCAGCCGAAAAGCTGGTTCATCGACATCGCGCCGATGGGCATGGAGTGACACTGATAGGGCCCCGGCGCATGCCGGGGCCCTTTCATCTTGCTGAACATGCACTTGACTTCATCAGTGCCTGCCAGAAAATCTGAGAGGAACGCCCATGCTCGGTTACACCCTGCGGCGGATCATCTACACGGCCCCAGTGCTTCTGGGCGTGTCCGTGGTCTGCTTCGCCCTTGTCCATATCTCGCCCGGTGATCCGCTGATCTCGATCCTGCCCGCCGATGCTTCGGTGGAATTGCAGGAACGCCTGCTTGTGCTTTACGGCTTCGACCGCAGCTATCTTGAGCAATTCTTCCTCTGGCTGGGACGCGCGCTTCAGGGCGATCTTGGTACGTCCATCGCGACGGGCCGCCCGGTGACAGCAGAGGTCATGCGTGCTGTTGGAAACACGCTCATGCTGGCCTCGGTCGCGACGGTCATCGGTTTCGTTCTTGGGTGTTTCTTCGGCTTTGTCGCCGGATATTTCAGCAACTCGCCCCTCGACAAGGCCGCCTCGGCCGCGGCGGTGTTTGGCGTGTCGGTGCCGCATTACTGGCTGGGCATGGTGCTGGTGATCATCTTCTCGGCGCAACTGGGCTGGCTGCCTGCAGCGGGCGCAGGTCCCGGCGGATCAAGCCAGTGGAGGTTCAACACCGAGTATCTAAGCTACATGATCCTGCCTGCGATCACCATGAGCGTCATTCCAATGGGCATCATCGCCCGCACGGTCCGCGCGCTTGTGGCAGAAATCCTTGCACAGGAATTTGTCATCGGTCTGCGGGCGCGGGGCCTGTCCGAATTCGGGGTGTTCATGCATGTCGTCAAGAATGCCGCCCCCACCGCACTTGCGGTCATGGGCGTGCAACTGGGTTATCTGCTCGGCGGTTCGATCCTGATCGAAACCGTATTCAGCTGGCCCGGCACGGGGATGCTCCTCAATTCCGCGATTTTCCAGCGCGACCTGCCGCTCTTGCAGGGGACGATCCTTGTGCTGGCAATGTTCTTCGTCGTGCTGAACCTGATTGTCGATGTCATGCAAAGCGCGCTTGATCCGCGCATCAAGAGGTAAGCCCATGGTCGATGCAACCCTGAGCCAACCCGCAATCACCGCGGTCCGCAGCGCAGGCTACTGGCAGAATGTCGGCAAGCGTCTGGTGCGCGACAAGACCGCCATGGCTGCCGCCGGCGTGCTGCTGCTGATCTTGCTGGCCGCGATCTTCGCGCCGCTTGTCGCGCCAATGGACCCGCTCGAAGGACGGCTGATCAACCGGCTGAAGCCCATCGGCACCGAAGGCCACCTGCTCGGCACGGATGAGTTGGGCCGCGACATGCTCTCACGCCTGATCTGGGGCGGGCGACTGTCGCTCCTGATGGGGGTCACGCCGGTTGTGCTGGCCTTCTTCCTCGGCTCGGCCATCGGCATCATCGCAGGCTATGCGGGCGGCTGGACCAATACGCTGATCATGCGCACGGTCGATATCTTCTACGCCTTCCCCTCGGTCCTGCTGGCAGTGGCACTTTCTGGTGCGCTGGGCGCGGGACTGGGCAATGCACTTTTGTCGCTGACGGTCGTGTTCATCCCGCCGATCGCGCGGGTGGCGGAATCCGTCACCACACGCCTGCGCAGTTCCGATTTCATCGAAGCCGCGCGCGCATCAGGCGCTGGCGCCTTTACCATCGTGCGTGTGCATGTGCTGGGCAATGTGCTGGGGCCGATCTTCGTTTATGCGACCTCGCTGGTCGCGGTCAGCATGATCCTGGCCTCGGGGCTCTCGTTCCTTGGCCTTGGCGTGCGCCCGCCCAACCCGGAATGGGGGCTGATGCTGAACACGTTGCGCACGGCAATCTATGCCCAACCCTGGGTCGCGGCGCTGCCGGGGGCGATGATCTTCATGGTCTCGATTTCCTTCAACCTGCTGTCCGACGGGCTGCGCTCTGCAATGGAGGTGCGCCAATGAGCACGGAAAATGCTATTCTGACTGTGCGCGGTCTGCGCAAGTACTTTCCGATCAAAGGGGGGATTCTGGGCCGCACCGTCAAGAACGTCCATGCCGTCGATGGGGTCGATCTGGAAGTTTTCGCCGGTGAAACCCTTGGGGTCGTCGGCGAATCCGGCTGCGGCAAATCCACCACCGCGCGGCTTCTGATGCAGCTCATCACCCCCGATGAAGGTGCGCTTTACTTCGAGGGGAAACTCGTGGGTAGCCCCGAATTGCCGCTGAAAGCCTTTCGGCGGCAGGTTCAGATGGTGTTTCAGGACAGCTATTCTTCGCTGAACCCGCGCCTGACCATCGAGGACAACATTGCCTTCGGGGCGCGCGTCCACGGCACGCCAGCAGGAGAAGCGCTCTCGCGCACGCATGACCTGCTGACCCGTGTGGGGCTTGAGCCCACGCGCTTTGCGGGCCGCTATCCGCATGAACTGTCCGGCGGGCAGCGCCAGCGGGTGAATATTGCCCGCGCGCTGGCGCTCAGGCCCAAGATCATCATTCTCGATGAAGCGGTCTCGGCGCTTGATAAATCCGTGGAAGCGCAGGTGTTGAACCTGCTCGCGGATCTGAAAGCCGAATTCGGCCTGACCTATATCTTCATCAGCCATGATCTGAACGTGGTGCGCTTCGTGTCCGACCGGGTGATGGTGATGTATCTGGGCCAGGTCGCGGAAATCGGTGATGCAGAAGCGCTCTATGACGATCCGTTGCACCCCTATTCGCGCGCGCTTCTGTCCTCCATGCCCTCGATGGACCCCGATAACCGCACGATGGAACCTGCCCTGACGGGCGATCCGCCGAACCCGATTGATCCGCCCTCGGGGTGCCGCTTCCATACACGTTGCCCCGTCGTGGGTGCCGTCTGCTCGCAAAAGGAACCTGCACTCACGCAGCGCGCCGAAAAGCACCTTGTTGCCTGCCATGCGCATGATCCGGCATCGAACTATGTCGCCCCCAAAGCCAAGGAGGCCGCCGAATGACCACCCCATTCCTCTCCATCCGCAATCTGGGCGTGACCTTTACCGGCGGTATGCGACCGGTGCGTGCCGTAAATGATGTGTCGCTCGACGTGGCGCAGGGCGAAGCCGTGGCGCTGATCGGCGAATCCGGCTCTGGCAAATCCGTGACCATGCGCGCGGTGATGCGGCTGAACCCGGAAAAACGCTCCAAACTCGAAGGCCAGATCCTTGTCGGCGGCCGCGATGTGATGGCAATGAACACCCGCCAACTGTCGGCCTTTCGCGGTGGCGAGGCCGCGATGATCTTTCAGGAACCGCTGCTGGCGCTCGATCCGGTTTATACTCTCGGTGATCAGATCGTGGAAACCATCCGCCGCCATGAACCGATCAGCAAGGGTGATGCCCGCGCCCGCGCGCTGGAACTCTTTGACCGAGTGCGCATCCCCTCGGCCAAGTCGCGGCTGGACAACTACCCGCATGAAATGTCGGGCGGGATGCGCCAGCGCGCGATGATTGCGCTTGCGCTGTCCTGCCGTCCGAAACTGCTCTTGGCCGATGAACCCACGACCGCGCTGGATGCGACCGTGCAGATTCAGGTTCTGCTCCTGTTGCGCGAATTGCAGCGCGATCTGGGTCTGTCGATCATCTTCGTGACCCATGA
>JAFIEM010000206.1 GCA_020832555.1 Natronohydrobacter sp.
ATTCCTACCTGCCAAACCCGCAATCAGAGGATGATTTCGCCCTCAAGCAACTCGATCACGTCTGGGGCGATGGCGAAGCCTATGCGCTTCTGGGCGCGTCGGGCTGCGGGAAATCCACGCTGCTGAACATCATTTCCGGCCTTCTGGTGCCCTCGCGCGGGCGCATCCTGTTTGGCGACCGCGATGTGACGCGCGAAGATACGGTCGCGCGCAATATCGCGCAGGTTTTCCAGTTTCCGGTCGTCTATGACACCATGACCGTGGGCGACAATCTGGCCTTTCCCTTGCGCAATCGCGGGATGGACCCGGCCTATATCGCTGCGCGCGTCCAGAAAATCGCCTCCATGATCGGTATGGAAGAGATGCTGAAGCGCAAGGCGCGCGGGCTGACGGCGGATGCGAAACAGAAGATCAGCCTCGGGCGCGGCATGGTGCGCGAGGATGTGAATGCGATCCTCTTCGACGAGCCGCTGACCGTGATCGACCCGCATATGAAATGGGAGCTCCGCACGCAACTCAAGGCGCTGCACAATGAATTCGGCCACACGATGATCTATGTGACCCATGACCAGACCGAAGCGCTGACCTTTGCCGACAAGGTTGTGGTCATGCATGACGGGCGCGTGGTTCAGCTTGGCACGCCCGAAGAACTGTTCGACACGCCCGAGCATACGTTTGTGGGCTATTTCATCGGCTCGCCGGGGATGAACCTGATCGAAGCCGAAGTCGCGGGCAATGTCGCGCATTGCGCGGGGCATGCCGTGCCGCTGGGCGGGAATTACAAACCGCTCAAGGGCCGGGTGCAAATCGGGATTCGCCCGGAATTCGTGACACTCGCCAGCGGCGACGAAGGTCTGCCAATGACGATCAAGCGCGTCGAGGATGTGGGCCGCCACCAGATCCTGCGCGCGGAATTTGCGGGCAAACCCGTCAACGCGATCATGCCCGAAGGCATGGCCATTCCCGCCGACGCCAACCGGCTGAAATTCGCACCCGAACGGATCAGCGTCTATGCCGATGACTGGCGCGTGACGCCCCTGCACGCTGTTTCCACCCCCGCAAGAGAGGCCGTCTGATGGACAAGGTTCAGAACAACAAGGCGTGGTTTCTGGTCCTGCCGGTGCTGGTGCTCGTGGCCTTCTCGGCCGTGATCCCGCTGATGACCGTCGTCAACTATTCGGTGCAGGACACATTCGGCAATAACGTGTTCTTCTGGGAGGGGCTGACCTGGTTTCAGGAAGTGCTGACCTCGCGGCAGGTTCATTCTGCACTGGGGCGGCAATTGATGTTCTCTGGCATCATTCTCGCGATCCAGATCCCGCTCGGCATCCTGATTGCGCTCTGCATGCCGAAAAAGGGCGTCTGGGCCTCGGTCTGTCTGGTGCTGATGGCGCTGCCGCTTCTGATCCCGTGGAATGTGGTCGGCACCATCTGGCAGATCCTTGGGCGCACCGATATCGGCTTTCTCGGCTATACGCTCAACAGCCTTGGCATCAGCTGGAACTATTCCCGCAATCCGCTCCATGCCTGGATCATCGTGGTGACAATGGATGTCTGGCACTGGACCTCGCTTGTCGCACTTCTCGCCTATGCCGGGCTGCAATCCATCCCGCAGGCCTATTATCAGGCCGCCAAGATCGATCAGGCCAGCCGCTGGAAAGTGTTTCGCTACATCGAACTGCCTAAAATGCAGGGCGTGCTGCTGATCGCAATCCTTCTGCGCTTCATGGACAGTTTCATGATCTACACTGAGCCATTCGTCGTCACCGGCGGCGGCCCCGGCACCGCGACCAGCTTCCTGTCTATCGACCTTGTGAAAATGGCGCTCGGACAGTTCGACCTTGGACCGGCGGCGGCCTTCTCGATCATGTATTTCCTTGTGATCCTGCTGGTGAGTTGGGTGTTCTACACCGTCATGACCAATCTCGACAAAGCGGAGGGCCGGTAAGATGGCTGTGACAACCGACACCTACGCCACCCCAGCGCGCAGCTTTGCCCTGCCGAAGATCCGCACCCGCCATGTCATCATGGTGCTCTATCTCGCCTTCATGCTCATCCCGATCTACTGGCTGGTGAAGATGAGCCTGCAGACCAATCGCGAGATCATGGGCGGTTTCACCCTCTGGCCGCAGAACCCGACGCTGGACAATTTCCGCACCATCCTGACCGATCGAAGCTGGTATATCGGCTATATCAACTCGATTACCTATGTGGTGATGAACACGATCCTGTCGCTGGCGGTCGCCCTGCCGGCTGCCTATGCCTTCTCGCGCTACCGCTTTCTGGGCGACAAGCATCTGTTCTTCTGGCTGCTGACCAACCGCATGGCCCCGCCCGCTGTTTTCGCGCTGCCCTTCTTCCAGCTTTATTCCAGCGTCGGCCTCTTCGACACCCATATCGCGGTCGCCTTGGCGCATACACTCTTCAACGTGCCGCTCGCGGTCTGGATTCTTGAGGGCTTCATGCGCGGCGTGCCCAAGGAGATCGACGAGACCGCCTATATCGACGGCTATTCCTTCCCGCGCTTCTTCGTGAAGATCTTCATGCCGCTGATCGCATCCGGCATCGGGGTCGCGGCGTTCTTCTGCTTCATGTTCTCATGGGTGGAACTGCTGCTCTCGCGCACGCTGACAGCGGTGAACGCGCAGCCCATCGCCTCGATCATGACGCGGACCGTGGGGGCGTCGGGCATCGACTGGGGGGTGCTGGCCGCTGCGGGCGTGCTGACCATCGTGCCCGGCGCGCTCGTGATCTACTTCGTCCGCAACTACATCGCCAAGGGCTTTGCCCTGGGCCGCGTGTAAGGAGAAAAGCCGATGAACCTCAACTGGATGGCATGGACACAGCCCACGGCGATCTTCTTTATCGTGATCGCCTGCCTGCTGCTGATCTTCACCTTTCTCGGCATCCGCTACCCCGAAACCCCGCGTCGCGGCATCCTGATGATCGAGACGACGCGCGGGGACCGGTTGTTCATCACGCTACTCGGGTCAGCCTTCATCAATGCGGGCTGGCTGGCATTAAGCGGCCTGCCGCAGTGGTGGGCCTTGGGAATTTGCGCACTTTATGCCGCAGCGGTGTTTCGCTGGGTGT
>JAFIEM010000207.1 GCA_020832555.1 Natronohydrobacter sp.
GGCGCATATTCGGGCGCGGTCGCGCCCCCGGCCGTTCTGGGCCGTGGTGCAATTCCCCTTCACCACAACAACTCCCGGGCGGCGGCTTTCTGCCGCCGCGATCCGAACAGCACAAAAAAACGAAGCCAGAAGGATACACGATATGGACGGAAACGACGCGATGCGTGCGGGCGGATGCCCTGTTATGCACAATGCGACACATAAAGCTGGTCGCACCAATCGCGACTGGTGGCCGAACCAGTTGAACCTGCGGATACTCAACCGCAACGGCATTGATCCGATGCCCCAAGGGTTCGACTACGCAAAAGCTTTCGAAGCGCTGGATCTTGATGCGGTGAAGGCTGATCTTGCGGCCTTGATGACCAACAGTCAGGAGTGGTGGCCGGCCGATTACGGGCATTACGGTCCGTTGTTCATCCGCATGGCCTGGCATTCGGCCGGCACCTATCGTACGGCTGATGGCCGTGGCGGGGCATCGACCGGGACACAGCGCTTCGCGCCGCTGAATTCCTGGCCGGATAACGGTAATCTCGATAAAGCCCGTCGTCTGCTCTGGCCGATCAAGGAGAAATACGGCAACGCACTCTCCTGGGCCGATCTCATGATCCTGGCCGGAAATGTCGCGATCGAGAGCATGGGTGGGCGTACCTTTGGCTTCGGCGGTGGCCGGGTCGACCTGTGGGAGCCTGAGGAGGATATCTATTGGGGCTCGGAACAGGAATGGCTGGCCATCTCGGACAATCCGCTCAGCCGTTATTCCGGTGATCGAGACCTTGCCGACCCGCTTGCTGCTGTGCAGATGGGACTCATCTATGTCAATCCGGAAGGACCGGACGGCAATGCGGATCCGATTGCTTCGGGGCGCGACATCCGTGACACATTCGCACGCATGGGCATGAACGACGAAGAGACCGTGGCGCTGGTCGCAGGCGGTCACACGTTCGGCAAGGGACACGGGGCTGGAGATCCGGCGCTGGTTGGGGTCGAGCCGGAAGCCGCGCCCTTGCAGGCAATGGGCTTCGGCTGGATGAACGGTCATGGCAGCGGCAAGGGCGCGGATACAACAACCTCAGGACTTGAGGGGCCCTGGACTGCGAACCCGACGCAATGGGACATGGGGTATTTCGACGTTCTTTTCGGATATGAGTGGCAGTTGACCAAAAGTCCTGCTGGGGCACAGATCTGGCACGCGGTCGATCTGGAAGAGGACGATTATGCGCCCGAGGTTGATGGGTCGGGCAAACGTGTTCCACTGATGATGACCACTGCGGATCTCGCGATGCGCTTCGATCCGATTTATGGCCCGATCTCGGAGCGCTTCCACAATAATCCTGATGAATTCGCGGAGGCGTTCGCCCGCGCATGGTTCAAGTTGACACATCGCGATATGGGACCAAAAGCCTTCTATCGCGGCAAGGACGTTCCTGCCGAAGACCTGATCTGGCAGGATCCGGTTCCAGCCGTCAACCATCAGTTGATCAATGAAAACGATATCAGCTCACTGAAGCAGACCATCCTTGGAACTGGCCTGCCCGTGGCTGATCTGGTCTGGACGGCCTGGGCCTCGGCTTCGACCTTCCGCGGCTCGGACAGGCGGGGTGGGGTGAACGGCGCGCGTATCCGCCTTGCGCCACAGAAAGACTGGGAAGCCAACGATCCGGCACGTATTGGCCGCGTTCTCGACGCCTTGTCCGGTATTCAGAAAGCGTTCAACGAGAATGCGTCTGCAGGCAAGCAGGTGTCGATTGCAGATCTTGTCGTGCTGGGCGGCTGTGCCGCTGTCGAGGAGGCCGCGCGCGCCGGCGGTCAGAGCATATCGGTTCCCTTCAGCCCCGGTCGCACGGATGCAACTGCAGAACAGACCGACGCGGCGTCCTTCGCTCCGATGGAACCTATGGCCGACGGTTTCCGCAATTTCGAGAAAATGCAGTTCAGCCTACCTGCAGAAGCATTGCTTGTCGATCGTGCCCAGCTTCTGCAACTTACGGCGCCGGAAATGACAGCTCTGGTTGGCGGGCTTCGGTCCATCGGCGCGACGCATGGTGCCGATGGAGTGTTGACTGATCGCCCTGGCACTCTCTGCGCTGATTTCTTTCTCAATATTCTGGATATGACTCTGGAATGGGTGCCGACCGATCCGACAGAGACCAGATTCGAAGGGCGCGACCGCAAGACAGGTGCTGTCAGATGGACCGGTTCACGGGTTGATCTCGTTTTCGGATCGAATTCGCAGCTCCGGGCGCTGTCAGAGGTCTATGCCTGTGGCGCGAACGCCAAGATGTTCGTCAACGACTTTGTGGCCGCTTGGTGCAAGGTGATGGACGCAGACAGGTTTGAACTGACCTGAAACCGGCAACAGAACTGTCTTGTGGTGCGAAGAAATCCGAAGGCCCCTGACGCGGGCCTTCGGAGCGCTCCACAACCCTTTTCACAGGCAGCTGTTCCCGAGGGCATAACGAGGGGAGTGCCCTTCCGAAACCCGGTCAGTTTCTGCGCAAAAGATGACGCTACGGCAATTTAGCGTAGCATCACACCGCATCAAGTGCTAATATTTCGCGAGGGAGGAATGCGCGTGGATATTATTTCTAAGCGCGAAGGTCCGCGTCTTGAGGACGTTCGGGCCAAGCGGTTGCTTTCCGAGAATGCTGGAACGATCCGCAGGCTGGCGGACCAGATCAGTAATGGTGGATTCACCAGGATGCGCCAGGAGCAGGCACGCCGGAAAGAAGAGCCGAAGCCCGAAGGATTGCTCATCCATTCGATGGCAGGGTCAGCCAAACCTGTTGAACCCGAACCCTATATTCGCGTCAGTCTGAACGGCAGAATCGTGCTGGCTGACCGGATCAGCGGAAAACAGTTGCAACTGCTGGGAGAGATCCGAAACAGGTTCAGATCGAAGGTTTTTGTTCTCGCGACCGAAGAGAACGGCTTTCTTTCGCCTGTCGATGAGGAGACCCGGCAAGCTCTCAGCCAATTCGATAATGCGGAAATCGATCCCTCGCTGTCAGAGTTGGATATCGCCCAGAAGTTCGGGGAGTCCCTCGGACTTGTTGA